>NZ_LT629779.1:637011-955516 GCF_900105535.1 Pseudarthrobacter equi | reverse complement strand
GTCATCATTTTCACCGGCTACCAGGCGGCGGATACGATCGCCTCGGTCGTGATCGCCCTGATGATCCTGCCGCGGGCCTGGAGCCTGCTCCGGGACGTGGTGGACGTGCTGCTGGAGGCCAGCCCCAAGGGTGTGGAAGTGCAGATGATCCGCGAACACATCCTTTCGGTGGACGGCGTCACTGACGTACACGACATCCACATCTGGACCATCACCTCCGGAGTGCCGGTCTTTTCGGCCCATGTGGTGGTGGAGGACGGCGTCCTCAATGCCCGGGGCGCCGACCAGCTGCTGGACAAGCTTGTCACCTGCCTGGGCTCCCACTTTGACACCGACCACTGCACCTTCCAGCTTGAGCCGGCCAGCCACTCCGAACACGAGGAACGCCAGCACGCCTGACAACACGCCACAAAACCTGCGGCCGTAATGACACTGTTGTGATTAGTGTTATTGATGTGACAGTTGTTGCTTCTGTGCAACGGGTGACGTAACCTCGGACTGCTGGCGAGCAGCCGAGGCGTACCTCCGTGTCACCACCAGGACCTCACTCCCAGCCCCAACTGCTGCGAGGTTCCAGTCCATGCCGAGGTTTCTGCCTACATCGCTTTTGCCCGGCCTTCGGGCTGCGTCCGGCCGGAAAACGGCAGCGCTGTGCGCCGCCGTCGTACTTCTGGGATCCATAGGCCTTCCCGCAGCAGCCGCCCCGGGCGCGCACCTTCCCGCCGCGCCGGCTCCGGCTTCGCCCGCCCTTCCCTCCCCTGAGGACATTGCTGCTGCGAAGGCCAGCGAAGCGGCAACAGCAGACCAGGTCGCCGCGATCGAACGCATCCTTGGGGACGCCTCGGACGCCCAGCAGGCGGCTTTTGCTGTGGCAATGCAGGCAAACAACTCCTACAGCGAAGCCCTGGTGGAGCTGCAGCAGCGGTCGGAGGCCGCGTCCGTGGCCGCTGCCCGCGCAACAGCAGCGCAAGCGGAGCAGGACAAGACCCGCAAGCAGGTGGGACAGCTGGCCGGTGACCTCTACCGGAACGGCGGCCTGAACCCAACGCTCGGGACCCTGGTCAGCGGCACCGGCGAAAGCCTGCAGCAGGCCGCAACGCTTCAGGCGCTGTCCGCCGGCCGCAGCCGCGCCTTCGAGGCGGCCGACGCTGCCGCCACCGCATCGCAAACCCTGACGGCTGCGGCAGGAGACGCCACAAAGGCAGCGGATGAAGCGGCCCGGACCGCCGAAGCACGGAAAACCGGCGCCGAGCAGGCCAACGCCGCCCAGGCCGCGGCCGTGGCGGATGCCCGTGCCCGGCGGACCGTCCTGGTGGACCAGCTGGCGCAGTTGCGCAACACGACGGTGGAGCTCGAATCCGCCCGGGTGGACGGGCTCGAACGGCAGCGCGAGGAAGCGCGCCTGGCTGCCGTGACGGCCGCGGCCAACGCAGCGGCAGCCACTGCAAATTCCCAAGGCAGTGAAGCCCGGGCTGGTGAAACCGGGGCCAACCAGGGCGGATCAGCGGCCGCGACCGCAGTTGTGGCTCCAGCTGCCCCGGCGCCGGCACCTGCACCGGCCCCTGCACCGGCGGCTCCGGCCCCCGCTCCGGCTCCTGCGGCACCGGCCCCCGCTGCTCCTGTTCCCGCCCCAGCTCCGGCTCCAGCCCCAGCCCCCGCGCCCGCACCTGCGCCCGCTCCGGCCCCAGCCCCCGCGCCCGCACCAGCTCCCCCAACTACCGGCGGCGCCACTCTCGAAACAGCCATCTCCGTGGCCCTCAGCAAGGTGGGTTCGCCGTACTTCTACCAGTGGGGCGGCACGGGACCCACCGGCTTCGATTGCTCGGGGCTCGTGCAGACAGCATTCGCTGCCGCCGGGAAGTACCTGCCCCGGACCGCCAGCCAGCAGTACGCTGCCGCTCCCGTCCACGTGCCCCTCTCGCAGGCCCGCCGCGGCGACCTCCTGGTGTGGGGCTCAGGACCGGATTTCTACCATGTGGCCATCTACCTGGGGAACGGCCAGGTGGTGCAGGCACTCAACCCGCAGGAGGGAATCGGCGTCACCCAGCTCAGTTCCATGGCCGGGATGCAGCTGCACCCCTACGCGGCGAGGTACTAAGCACCCATGCCGGGGCGTCACCCGGTCAGCTGAGGACGTCCTTGGTGGTGAACCGGGCGTAGGCGAGCGCACCGAACACGGCAATGTAGCCGGCCTGCAGCAGCGCGTTGCTGCCGAATGAATCCCAGAGGACCGGCTGCCGGAGCATGTCGCCAAAGCCCAGCCAGTAGTGGCTGAACAGCCACGGGTGCAGCCACTCCAGCTGCGGCAACTGGTCCGCTATCTGCGACACCACGGAAACCACTACCGTGGCCGCCATGGCCCCTACCGGAACCACCGTCAACGTGGACAGGAACAGGCCGATGGCCGACAACCCGGCCAGGGACACCGCCATGTACGCCGCGATCAGCAGCATCCGCACCGCGGCCTCCGGCGGCTGGATCACATCACCGGACAGCAGGGTGACAGGCCCCACCGGGAACAGGGCGGCCCCGATCGCGGCGCCGGCCAGCGCCACAGTCAGGGGCCCCACCATGCAGAATGCGAGCGCCGCAGCGTACTTGACCAGCAGCAGCCGCACGCGCCCGGCGGGAGCCACCAGCAGGTACCGCAGCGTGCCCATGTTCGCTTCGCCGGCAATGGTGTCGCCCGCCACGACGCCAACGGTAAGCGGCAGGAACAATGGCACGGAGACCAGCATGGCGGTGAAGGCAACGAACAGCCCGTTTTGCGTGATGCGGTCCAGGAATGCCGGGCCCCGGCCGGAAGGGACTCCGGAGGAGAGCCGAACGGCCACCGCGATCAGGATGGGAATCGCTGCCAGGGCCAGGAGGAGGGCCCATGTGCGCCGGCGACCAAACAGGACCTTCAGTTCGGACTGCATCAATGAGAGCCCGGACCAGCGCGGCACGGCCTCTTTCTGTGTTCGGGCCGAACCGGGGATGTCCGCCGGGATGCTACTGGGCAACGTCGAACCCCTCCCCTGTCAGTGCGACAAAACGGTCTTCCAGGCTTTCGCGTTCGACGACGAATCCCCGGACCCGGACCCCGGCCGCCACCAACTGCGCCACGATGTCCTCCGCAAGGACTTCCCCGGACCGGGCCTGCGGGGACCCGTCAATCCGCGCTGAGGAGGCACCGGAGGCAGGCATCAGGGCAGCCAGCAGGGTCTCCCCTCCAGGCTGGGCATCGCCGGCCTTGCAGTCCAACCCGAGGCCAACCAGCACGTTCCGCGCCGGTCCCCCGTCCGGAGTGAGGAGGCGGATCCTGGCGCCGCCGGACCGGCGGAGGTCGGCGAGGGAACCCTGGGCCACCAGCTTCCCGGCGCTCATGACGGCGGCATGCGTGCACATCTGGTCCACCTCGGCCAGCAGGTGGCTGGAGACGAAGACGGTGGTGCCGTTGTGCGCCAGGGAGCGGACCAGGTGCCGGACTTCCCGGGTGCCCTGCGGGTCCAGCCCGTTGGTGGGCTCGTCCAGCACCAGCAGGTCCCGGTGCGAGAGCAGTGCGTTCGCAATACCCAGGCGCTGCTTCATGCCCAGCGAATACGCGTGCACCCTTTTTTTGGCGGCGTGGGCCAGGCCCACCTGGTCCAGCGCACGGTCCACCCGCGCCCGGCGCGTTGCAGGCACCGTGTGCCGCGTGGCGGCGTCCAGCCGGTGCAGGTTCGCGGCCCCGGACAGGAACGGGTAGAACGCCGGCCCTTCCACGAGCGCCCCCACCCGTGGCAGCACCTCGTGGAACCGGCCCGGCATCTCCATGCCCAGGAGGTTCACCGTCCCGGCAGAGGCCGACGCAAGGCCCAGCAACATGCGGATGGTGGTGGTCTTCCCCGATCCGTTGGGTCCCAGGAAGCCGAATACGGAGCCGGGCGGCACTGCAAGGTCCACACCGTCCACGGCCACTTGGCGGCCGAACTTCTTGGTCAGCCCATGCGTCTCAATGGTCAGCCCGTAGCTTCTTTCCGGGTCGCGAGGGCCCGGGTTCACGGGGCCGCCGAAGCGGCGGCCTGCAGCCTGTCCGGCGGCACCATGCCCGCGAAAACGCGGCCGTCATCGGTGATGAGCACGTTGAGCAGCGCCGTGGACACCAGCCGCCCGCCGGGAACGACGACGGCGGCCTGGGCCAGCAACGGATCGGCCAGGAAGGAATTGGCAGCCGGTGCGCCCGCTGCCGCGGCAGGAAGCCGCAGGATGGTTTCCCAGCCCTGCCCGGTGACGGCCGGATGCCCAGGGCCCATGCCGTCGCCGGCATGGTCACCAAAGTTGTGACCGCCGTAGGTCTTCTGCCCGGGGTCAGGCACCTGCAGCTCCTTCACGGTGCTGCCCGGGGGCGGGGAGAACGTGAAGAGGGAATCGCCCGGTGTGCCCAGGGACAGGGCGGTGAACCCGAGGCGGAAGGCAGGCGTTCCGGCGCCGCGCGCTGTGACCTGGACAGCGAGGGGCATTCCGGTTTCACCGTCCACGGCGATGGCCACCTGGCCCACCAGGGTGGCTTCGGACCGGGGTTCAAGCAGCAGGTTGTAGGCCGCCCGCCCGGCTACTTCCACGTCGGCTCCCACTGTCACGGCAGTGGTGGGGTCCACTTTCTCCAGCAACTGCCGGGCGAGGTCCTCCGGCGTCGGCATCATGGATTCCGACGGTGAACCGGACTGCGCGGGGGCAGCGGGATCTTCGCCCTGTGCCGGTGGAGCGGAGAGCGGCAGGTCGGCGGCGTGGGCCGGCAGGGTCAGATGGGCGGCCGAGTTGTCCTTGGAGGAGTAGAACCAGACGTCGCTGTCCCGGCGGACGATATCGCGCTCGGCAAGCCTGTCCACCACCTGGATGCGGGCTTTGGTGGTGCCGTCCATGTAGACGCGGGCGGTGCGCTGTCCGGAAAGGAATTCGACCACGGACGCGGCACCGCCTGCGGACGCGGGGTCGGAGGAGGCACCTGTGGAGGGCAGGGCGGGCAACCCAAGGTCCGAGGACTGCTCAATGGTTCCGGAAAAGGCCTGGGTGTGGTGCGCGGCCGCCAGGGCCAGCACCTCTGCGGGCGTCTTTTGCGGGAGCGGGTCACCGGCGTTTGCAGGCAGGGTCCCTGCGAGCGCGGCGGCGGCGATCACCACCGGCGCTGCGAGGGCAGGCAACCATCGCGGCCAGTTGCGGCCGCTGCGGCGGTTGCCGTGCAGTTGGAACGTTGAGTCGGTGCCCGTGGCGGATCCCGTGGTCTCGGTGCCCATAGCTCAAGGTTACGCCTGTCCGCGTCCCGCCACACGGGCTATCCGGGCCTGCTCCGGGAACGGACGCCACCGGCGCTGTACTGCGACGGAACCGGGCGGGAAGACTACGCGGGAACGATGGTTCCAGCGCCGCCGTCCACCGTGATTTCCTGCCCGGTCGAAATCCTGCCGGTGGCGTCCGGCACCCCCACTACCGCTGGGATCCCGTATTCGCGGGCCACCACGGCACCGTGCGAATTGGCGCCCCCCATTTCCATCACCAGCCCTCCCGCGGTGAGGAACAGCGGGGTCCACCCGGGATCGGTGGACGGCGCCACCAGGATCTCGCCCGGCTCGAGGTGCGCCCCCACAGGATCCAGGATGACCCTGGCAACTCCGGTGACCGTCCCGGCGGAGGCCGGGCTGCCGGTCAAGGTGCCTTCGGTGATGCCGGCTGCAGCCGTTTGTGCCGCCTCCGGCTCGGTCCCGTCGGTGAGCAGCACCCGGGGGATGTGCCGCCGCCCAAGCTCCCTGCCATAGTCAGCCCGGCGCTCCGCCACCAGTGCGCGCAGCCTGTCCCCCGTCTGGCTGGCGCCGGGGCCTGCGGGCCCAGCTCCGGTTGCCGTGTCCAGGGCCTCGCTGACCTCAGCGAAGTCGAGGAAGAAGATGTCCTCAGCCTGGTCAAGGGTGCCTGCCGCTTCGAGGTCCGCCCCCACATGCTGCAGCTGCCGGCGTACCTCTGCCAGTCCGAGCACCAGTTGGTATTTGGGCAGTTCCCGGAGCCCCGCGAATAGCCGGGCCCTGCGCAGGGCGGCGCGGACCAGGGCTCCCCGGATCCGCCCCTTGGTGGCTGCTTCGGCAGCCAGCCGCTCCACCTGGGCCTCGGCAGCTTCGGCGGCGCAGCTGAACTGGACGTCGGGTGCGAGGTCCGGGTCCTCCAGCCGGAGGTAGTTCGCCAGGACCCCCAGGATGTGGGCGGGGTTGTCGGACCAGCGGGGCATGCCGACGTCGATCTCGGCAACGGCGCGGTGCCCGTACCTGTCGAGGAACCGGCTGAGCCCTGCCTCCAGCCGTGGCGGAAGGCCGCCTGCCCGGTGGGCCGCTGCCAGCGCCGCCGTGCCCTTCCCTGCCAGGAATGCACGCGACCCAGGATCGTCCCGGATGGCCGCAGCCAGCCGCCAGAGCTCCAGGTCCATGTCCGTGGTGACGTTGTTGGGCAGCCCGCGGAGCACGCCCTGGAGGTCATCCCATCGGTTTCCGCCGAGCAGCTTGCCCGCCACTCCCAGCATGCCGAACCCCAGGGCCGCGAGGGGCAGGATGGCGGGAACAATGGTGAACAGCCGCCGCTGCAGGAGGCCCTCGGCATGCGCCAACCGGTCCCTGGCTGAGGGCCCGCCCCCTACTTGCGACGTGGCCCCCAGGTCGAGTTCGAGGGCGGTTTCGAAGTCCCGGGTGAACCGGTCAAGGCGCCGGAGCGCGGCCTGCGGGCGGAAGATCCCGCGGAGGACTCCTTCGGGCACACCGGCACGGGCTGCGGCGGGCAGGACGCGGCGCAGCAGCGGCAGTGGCGTCCGCAGCGTGATGGCGAACGAGGGGTCGTCGAAGAGCCGCCGCATCACCGCCGCGGAGCGGGCTTCCATGACGTCAAACACCCGGGGAAGGATTGCCCGGCCTACGGTGCTGCGGATGGGGGTAGTGAAGTCGATGAAGATCCGCTGCCCGGCATCGGCGTACGCCGGCGGTCCCTCGCGGGGGTCTGTGACGGGAATTTTCGCTGTCCGTGCCACGGCCGAAGCGATCTGCCGGATGGCGGCCCGGCCCATCGGAGTGATGGGCCGGGTCAGGCCCTGGGCGAGGCTGAAGCAAAGGTACGCCCGGGTCCCGGGCGCACCGTCCCGGCGGCGGGGGACGGGGTACAGGGTGGTGATGGGCCGGGACTGGGTGAGCCACAGCGCGCCGCCGCGGCTGATGGCCCACTCGAGGTCCTGCGGCGCCCCGAAATGCTGCTCCGCTTTCAGGCCAAGCCGCGCCAGATCCACGGCTTGCCGGTCGGTGAGGCAGAAGCCGGCGTGGTCCGTGGCGTCCACAGTGTGGGTGCCGCCGCCGGGCACGGCGAGGACGGCGATCTTCTTGTCGCCTTGCCGCCGCTCCAGGACGCGACCCGCCGCCGGGTCCACCACAAAGTGGTCCGGATTGACTGCGCCGGACACCACGGCTTCCCCCAGGCCCGGGCTGGCATCGATGACGGCCTCGTTCCGGCGGCCCGTTATGGGGTTGGCGGTGAAAAGGACCCCGGCCGTCTCCACGTCCGCCATCCGCTGCACCACCACCGCCAGGGCCACCTCGGCAGGATCGATGCCCAGGCTTGCCCGATAGGTGGTTGCCCGGTCGGTCCACAGCGACGCCCAGCACTTCCGGACGGCTTCCAGCACCGCCGCGGCCCCAACGACATTCAAGTAGGTGTCCTGCTGCCCGGCGAAACTGGCAAAAGGCAGGTCTTCAGCGGTGGCTGACGAGCGGACGGCCACCGGCACGTCCGGCCCCATCTGCCCGTAGGCGCGTTCGACGGCGGCGCTCACCTCCGGCGGCAGCATGGCGGACACGACGGCGGCACGGGCCTTCGCGGCCAAGGCGGGAATATCAAGTGCGGGATTATCCAGTGCGGAAGTTTCCGGGGCGGGAATGCCGTTGGCGGGAGTTTCCGGGGCTGCGCTGTCCGGTTGACCGGCCCCGCCCTGCGCCGTACGCAGGGCCGCATGGACGGCTGCCAGGTCCGGATTTACCGCGTCCGGAGCCCCGGTCACCAGCCGGTAAGCGTCCGTGGTGAGGCAGAATCCCTCCGGCACAGGAAGCCCGGCGGACAACAGTTCGCCCAGGTTGGCGGCCTTGCCACCTACCTGCGCGAGCATTCCGGCGCCGAGGCGGCGCAGGTCCACCACCAGGTCCGCGCCGGACGCGGCAGCGGGCCCGCCGCTTTGGGAAGATTCCGGATGCTGCATGATGGCGCCTCCACGTGTCCGTAGCTGACTGGCCCGGCCGCGGCGGGATCAGGCGGCGTCGGCGTCGCCCAGGATGGGTCCGAACCTGGGCCTGTCGGCCAGACGGGGATCTGCGTGGTCCGGGACTACCATGACCGGCCCCTTGGCGTGGTGCAGCACGCCGTCCGATGTGGAGCCCAGGAGCATGCCGGTGAACCCGCCGCGTCCCCGGGTGCCGACGACCACCAGTTCGACGTGCCGGCTCTCCCCCACCAGGACGTCCACGGGCGAACCGTCCTTCAGCTCGCATTCGGCGTCAAGGCCGGGATAGTGGCTGCGCAGCCAGGCCATGCCGGCGTCCAGCGTGACCTGGATTTCGGCAAACAGCGCCTTGCGGTCCATGGGCGCGGGCACCCAGGCCAGCGAACCGCTGTACTGGGGGACGGCGCACATCACCCGCAGCTTTGCGCCGAGGCGTTCGGCCTGGTCCGCGGCGTCCAGGACCGCAACCCGGGCCTGTTCGGAGCCGTCCACGCCCACCACCACCACGTTCTCCACGAGCTGGTGCCCGGACTTGGCCTGCTCGGCCAGGACGCGCCTGTCCTCGGTGGTTTCACCCAGCCGGTCCGAGCAGATGAGGGGCACGGTAACGGTGGGGCATTTCGCGTGCGCGGGCAGGGCGCTGCTCACGGATCCCAGCAGCCGTCCTACAAAGCCGCCACGGCCGCGGGTCCCGAAGACCAGGAGTTCGGCGGTTTCCGACATGTCCAGCAGGACGCCCGAGGCGTCGCCGTTCTCCACTGAGGCGCTGACATCGATGCCGTAGCCCGCAACCTTCTCCATGGCCTGCTTCACGATGGCTTCCGCACCCTCGCGGATGACGGAATCGTCCACCGTGGCGTAGCCGCCGTCCAGGCCGGAGGCAGCAAAGATGGGCACCGAGTACGCGGTCACGATGTGCAGCGGACGACGCCGGCGCTGCGCCTCGCGCGCGGCCCAGACGAGGGCGCACTGGCCATGGTCGGAGCCGTCCACGCCCACGACGATTCCTTCGGGTGCGGCGGACGTGCCACCATCCCGCGCCGGGTCCGGATGCAACTCTTGTGCGCCCATGGGGCCGCCTCCTTGCGCTACTGCCTGATGTTCCGGCCATTCTGCCAGAAAGCGGACCCCTCTCCGTGCACCCCCGGCCGCTGCCGGAACTGTGCGGACGAGAACCACTTCCAGTTCTCACTATTCCGCGTCCGAAGGACCATAGCAAGCCTGCTCAGGCCCGGGATCCACAGGTTATCCACAGTTTTTCCACACCCAATGGGAAAGCGTGTTCAGCCGCTGAAGAATGTTTACGTTTTGGGCTATCCATGGGCGAATTTGTTCTGTAGTCTTCTGGACATTGTTGGTCCGGGACGCCGACAGTAACTTCCGTTCGACGGCTGCCCGGGACCACTGTGCGGCCTTGCATTTGGGGCAACGGGACCGCGCCCGCGGGCGATGACGCCAGCACCTGCAGAAATGTCGAAGGAGGGAAACAGCAGTGTCAAACATGCCTGGAAATGCCGGAACCGAACAGACCACCACCGTGATCATTGGCACCGGGCTGTCCGGACTCGCTGTGGCGGCCGAGCTGCGCCGCAGGGGTATCGACTCCATCGTGGTTGACGGCCTGGACACCTCCGGGGCCACGCCGCCAGCGGTCACCACCTCGCTCCAGCGCATTGACACGGCAGATTCCGCGACGCTCCAGGAACGCAACGAGATCCTGCGGCACCTCCGCAACTACGCCGCCAGCCACGACGTCGATATCCGCAGCACCCGGGCCGTGCAGCTGACCCAGGTAGACGGCAACCCGGAAAGCACAGCAAGCCCGCAGTGGGAAGTGCACACCCCCACCGGCGTGCTGGTGGCGGACCATATTGTGCTCACCCGCTGCGCGCAGAGCCAGCTGCGGCGCATGATCAATGACTTTGGCATTGCTGTTGGCCGGAACCTCGCCGCTGCCATGCGTGCCATCGGCATTTACCTGGTGGGCGTGGGAGAGCTGATCACGCCGTCACCCAAGGAGGTGCTGCGCCAGGCAAAGACAGTGGGCCAGGCCATCTCCGCCAAGGTCAACCCGGACAGCACGGCCTTCCCGGCAACGGGAAGCCTGGCCATGCTGCCCTGCTAGCGGCCTGCCGAAGGCACCGGGAGGCAGCAGCCTCCCGGCAACTGGGTTCCTATTCGCCGTCCGCTTCCTCATCGCCGCCGCCGGATAGGCGGCGCCTGGCGATCACGGCAAGTGCAACCAGCAGGCCTACCGCAACCACCGCAAAGATGACGATGCTCCACTGGAACGGCTGCCCGGAGCTTGCCGGTTCGGCAGGCGCTGTGGCTCCGGGCTGGGCGGTGCCCGCCCCCGGAACGGCGCCGCCCGGCGTCGTACTCGTACCGCCTGTGGCCGGTGCTCCGGCCCCTTCCGCCGCCGCGGCAGCAGTGAACGTGAACGTCCCCTCGATGGGGTGCGAATCGGAGCTGACCACTCGCCACGCCACTGTGTACCCACCGGCCGGGCCGCCCGGCCGCAGCTTCTGCGACGCCACGTTGTCCACGATCTCCACCGCACCGTCAGCCCATTCGGCGCCTGCGGCATCCTTGACCGAGATTGACGCCCCGATGCCCAGCGGCTTGTTGTTGAAGGTCACCGAAACCTTCCCGGGTGGCACCGGGACTGACGCGCCCTGGGCCGGGCTGCTGGATTCTGCGGCGTCGTGGGCGGCTGCCGGACCGGCCAGGCCCAGCGAAGCGGCCAGGACGGCAGCTCCCAGCAGAAGGGCGCGGAAATGGCGGAAGGGACGCATGGTGCACTGCTCCTTGTGTTGGCTTCCTTACAGACTAGGTGAAATTGGCGGCCGTCCCGCCGCCTCCCCAATAGGATGCAGGTATCCCCACATCATTCCCCCGGAGGACTAATGCTTAAGCAAGGCTCTGCCCTGGACCGGTATTTCAAGATCACCGAACGCGGTTCCAACCTCTCCCGCGAGATCCGCGGCGGGTTCGCCACCTTCTTCGCCATGAGCTACATCGTGGTGCTGAACCCGCTCATCCTTTCCGGGGCGGACTCCAGCGGCAACACCCTCGGGTTCACCGCCGTGGCCGCGGTAACGGCCTTCGTGGCGGGCATCCTGACCATCCTGATGGGGGCCTGGGCCAAGCACCCCTTCGCCCTGGCTACCGGCCTGGGCGTCAACGCGTTCGTGGCGGTCACCGTCGCCACCAACCCCGGGCTGACATGGCCGGACATGATGGGCCTGGTGGTGCTGTCCGGCGTGACCATGCTCATCCTGGTCCTCACGGGATTCCGCACCGCGGTCTTCAAAGCCGTTCCGGACGGGCTCAAGACGGCGATCGTGGTGGGCATCGGCCTCTTCATCGCCCTGATCGGCCTCGTGAACGCGGGCTTCGTCCGCCGCATTCCCGACGTCGCCGGCACCACCGTCCCGGTGGGCCTGGGCTTCGACGGCAAGCTTCTCGGCTGGCCCACTGCGGTGTTCGTGTTCGGCCTGGTGCTCACCATCGCCCTGGTGGTCCGCAAGGTCAAGGGCGCCATCCTGATCGGCATCATTACCTCCACCGTGCTGGCCGTCATCCTGGAAATGACCCTGCACATCGGCCCCAGCGTGCAGCCTGACAAGCCGTTCAACCCGCAGGGCTGGTCCCTGGTTTCCCCCGCGTTCTCCGAGTGGGCCGCGCCGGACCTCTCCCTGATCGGCAAGGCCAACCCGTTCGGCGCCTTCGAGCACCTGGGCTTCGTGGCCGCCACCCTCCTGGCCTTCGTCATCCTGCTCAGCATCTTCTTCGACGCCATGGGCACCATGGTGGGCCTGGCGAACGAGGCCGGCACGGTGGACGAGCACGGCAACATTCCCGACGTCGACCGCGTCCTGCAGGTGGATGCCCTCGGCGCCATCATTGGCGGCGGCGCGTCTGTGTCCTCCAACCAAATCTACGTTGAAGCCGGCGCGGGCATCGGCGAAGGCGCCCGGACAGGCTTCGCCTCGATCGTCACCGGCCTGCTCTTCCTGGTGGCCATGTTCTTTACCCCGCTCATCAACCTTGTTCCGTTCGAGGCAGTTGCCCCCGCCCTGGTGGTGGTCGGCTTCATGATGGTGTCCCAGGTGGGCAAGATCGACTGGCAGGACTGGGGCATCGCCATCCCGGCGTTCCTGACCTTCACCCTGATGCCGTTCACCTACTCGATCGCCAACGGCCTGGGTGCCGGCTTCATCAGCTTCGTGCTGATCCGGACCGTGCAGGGCAAGGCCAAGGAAATCCATCCCCTGATGTGGGCCGTGGCCGCGGCGTTCCTGCTATTCTTCGCCATCGGTCCCATCGAGGCCGCCCTGGGCATGCTCTAACCAGTCCCTTTCATTCGCGGAATGGCATTTCGCGGCAGTGTTTCTGTACAGACATTGCCGCGAGGTGCCATTTCGCGTTGGGGGGAGGTTCCGGCATTCCAGACAGGACGACGGCGGCCCTGCTCGCTTTCGCGGCGGCCATGCGGTGAGCTAGGAGCATGGCTTCCTTAACCCCCGACGTCGACACCCCGCCCAGCGCCTGGACCGGCAGGTTCGATGGCGACGGGCCGGAGCACCGGCGCTGGTGGCAGGCCGTGGAATCCTGCGCGGACGCGGCGGGCAGCGATACCAACGGCCAGGCCGGAGTCCTGGCCGACGGCCGTCCGGCGGTCCTGCTGGGGTTCTGCAGCGACGAAGGAGTCCGGCGGAACAAGGGCCGCCCGGGTGCGGCCGCCGCCCCCGCCGCGATCCGCAAGGCACTGGGCCCGCTGGCATTCCACCTGGACCGGTCAGTGCGCGACGCCGGCGACGTCATGGTTCCGGGCCCCGACCTGGAAGGCGGCCAGGACCGGCTGGGCAGCGCTGTGACGGCCCTGCTCGACGCCGGCCACCTGACAGTGGTGCTGGGCGGCGGCCACGAGACCGCCTACGCCAGCTACCTCGGCGTCAGCGCGTCCGGTGCCGTCCGGAACGGCCGCCGGCTGGGCGTCCTGAACCTCGATGCCCACTTCGACCTGCGCGACGAACCCGTTCCCAGTTCCGGGACCCCGTTCCTCCAGATGGCCCGCGCGGAAGCCGGCGCCGGCCGCGAATTCCGGTACGCCGTGGTGGGGATTTCCGAAGCGAACAACACCCGGGCCCTGTTCGACACCGCGGACCGTCTGGGGGTCCGCTACCTGCTGGACGAGGACTGCGAAGCGGACCGGGTGGAGGCATTCGTGGCGTCCTTCCTCGACGGCATCGATGTCCTGTACCTGACCATCGACCTGGACGTGCTTCCGGCGTCGGTGGCACCCGGCGTCAGCGCACCCGCAGCCTACGGCGTTCCGTTGCCGGTCATCAGCGCGGTGTGCCGGCAGGTTGCCCGGAGCGGGAAGCTCCTGCACTGCGATGTGGCGGAACTGAACCCGGAGTTCGACCTTGACCACCGCACCGCCCGCGTTGCAGCGCGGCTGGTGGACACGCTGCTCCGCTGACCGGCCGTCCCGCCGGGCCGCGTTCCAAGACCGGGTTCGGGATCAGGCCTTGGGCAGGTACCTGCGTTCCGGCCGCCCCACCCCGTATTTCAACCGGACTTCCAACAGCCCTTCGTCGTGCAGGTACTCCAGGTAGCGGCGCGCGCTCACCCTTGACGTGCCCAACTGTTCGGCTACCTCGGCAGCCGACAGGTCGCCGTCGGCCCCTTTCAAGGCGCCTTCAACCAGCCGCAAGGTCTCCACGCTGCACCCCTTGGGCAGCGGCCGCTGGGCGGCAGCGCTGTCCAGGCCGAAGACCTTGTTGACGTCCGACTGCTCGGCCACGTCCTTGGACGAATCGAGGCCGTGGTAGGCGCTGCGGTAGTGGTCGAGCCGTTCCTGCAGGTCAGCCTGGGAGAAGGGTTTGATGAGGTAGTGCACGATCCCGCCGCGCAGCGCTTTGCGCACCGTTTCGACCTCACGGGCGGCGCTGATCACCAGCACATCGAGCTCCGGCGCCACCTCGCGCAACCGGTGCATCAGGTCCAGGCCGTTGATGTCCGGAAGGTGGATGTCGAGCAGCACCAGGTCCGGCTGGAGGCGTTGGGTCTCGACGACGGCCTGGGCACCGGTGTGCGCGGCGCCCACCACGGTGAACCCCGCGGTGCGCTGGATGAAGCCGGCGTGGACCTTGGCCACCATGAAGTCGTCGTCGACGATCAGGACCTTGATCATGCGTGTGCACCTTTGTTGAAGCGGGCGGTGAAGACCGCCCCGTTGTCGTTGGCTACCGACAGGTCCCCGCCGGACCGGCGGCACACCACGCGGGAGAGGGCCAGGCCGAAGCCGCGGCCGCCTTCCCGCCGGGCATCCTTGGTGGTGAAGCCCTGCCGGAAGATGTGGTCCGCAGCGTCGGCGGGAACCCCGTGCCCGTTGTCCCGGACCGTGACGATTACCTGATCCGCCCCGTCTTCCACCAGCACCCGGACGGTTGCCTGCGGGAGCCCGGAGACGGCGTCGAACGCGTTGTCCACCAGGTTCCCCGCCACTGTCACCAGGTCCCGGGACAGTTCCTCGTCCACGGGCAGCAAGGACGACGCCGGATCCAGCTGGAGGGCGACGCCCCGCTCGGTGGCGAGGCTGGACTTGGCGATGAGCAGCGCGGCCAGGGCGGGGTCCTTGATCCTGCCCGTCACCTCGTCGCTGAGCCGGGTCCGTTCCACGGTTGCCCCGTTGACGAACTGGACCACGGAATCGTAATCGCCAATCTGGATCAGCCCCGAGATGACGTGCAGCTGGTTGGCGAACTCGTGCGCCTGCGCGCGGAGGGTGTCCGTGGCGGTCCGGGTGGCGCCCAGTTCCCGCTCGAGCGAGGACAGCTCCGTCCGGTCACGCAGGGTGGTGACCGATCCGATCCCGCGGCCCCGCGACTGGATGGGGACCCGGTTCAGGACCACCAGCCGCTCCCCCACCAGCACCAGCTGGTCCGGGTCCGGCTGGTCCCGGGTAAGCACAATCTTCAGCGCCGGGTCCACCGGGAGGGACGCCAGTTTCCTGCCCACGCAGTCCGCGGGCAGGCCCAGCAATTCCCTGGCGCTGTCGTTGGCCACAGTGATCCGCTCATTCGGATCGAGCGCCACCACGCCTTCCTTCAGCCCGTGCAGCATGGCTTCGCGGTTCTCCACCAGGCCGGTGATCTCGCTCGGCTCCATGCCCAGCGTCTGCCGTTTGACCCGGCGGGACAGCAACAGTGACCCTGCCACACCGAGGACGCTGGCCACCCCCACGTAGGTCAGCAGGTTGGGGACGGCATCGCCCAGGCGCTCCAGCGTGGTGGGATAGTTGCGGCTGATGGAGGCGATCCCGATCATCTTGCCGTCATCGTCCAGTACCGGAACGTGCGCGGACAGCACTGCCGTTCCGTTGGTGGTCAGCACCCCGGTCCAGGCCCTGCCCTCCATGACCCGGCTTTCGCCGAGGGCCAGCTGCTGTCCCAGCAGGCTGGGATCCGACGCGGTCACCACGGTCCGGTCCTTCCGGGCAAGCGCCACCTGGGAGGAGCCTGAGACGATCCGCACCGACTCGGCCACGGCCGGGAGGGCGGCACCGCCCCGCGGTTCGGCCGCCGGAAGCAGTTCGCGGACCGCAGGGTTGGCGCCGAGGGCTTCGGCCGCGGACAATGCCCGGCGGCCCTCCACACGTTCGAAAGCTGCGGCGGACTGCGCCAGCGAGATGGCCACCACGGCCACCAGCACGGCCAACACGATCAGCAACTGCAGCACCAGGTACTGCCCCGCGAGGGACATGCCTCTTCGTCGAGTCACTGTGGTTGGTCCTTTTTTGGCTTTATGCGGCCACCGTTCCGGCCACAATACGTGGGAACTATATCCCACCTGCGGCGCCACCGGAGCGCGGAAGAATGCGGAGTGGGACTTCGGAAACGTGAACGCAATGTACTTAACTTTCTCTGCGTACATAAGAGTGACCGGCATCACGGCCGGCCATAGCATCGGTTGCACCAGTCAGTCTTGCTGATCGTTTTTCATGAGAAGAGGAACCCCATGCGCCAGATCCGCGCATTGCGAATTGCCGCCGTCGCTGCCGGCATCGCCCTGATGGCCACCGGCTGCGGTGCCACCGGCAAAAGCTCCACCGGCGCCGAGAGCTCCGGCTCCGCCGCCAAGCCCGTCACCGGACTCCAGATCATGGTCCCCAACACCCCGGGCGGCGGCTACGACACCACTGCACGCGCCGCCGCGAAGGTCCTCGACGACGAGAAGATCTCCACCAACACCGAAGTCTTCAACCTTGCCGGGGCCGGCGGCACCGTGGGCCTGGCCCGCGTTGTCAACGAAAAGGGCAACGGCGACCTCACCATGCTGATGGGCCTGGGCGTGGTGGGTGCCAGCTACACCAACAAGTCCGAGTCGAAGCTGACCGAGACCACTCCGCTGGCACGGCTCATCGAAGAGCCCGGCGCCATCATGGTCAGCAAGGACTCCCCCTACAAGACCATCGACGACCTCGTGAAGGCCTGGAAGGCAGATCCGGGCTCCATCGCCGTGGGCGGCGGCTCCTCCCCGGGCGGCCCGGACCACCTGCTGCCCATGCAGCTGGCAGGTGCCGTGGGCATCGACGCCACCAAGGTCAACTTCGTTTCCTACGACGGCGGCGGCGACCTTCTCCCCGCGATCCTCGGCAACAAGCTTGGTTTCGCGGCTTCCGGCGCCGGCGAGTACCTGAAGCAGATCGAATCCGGCGAGGTCCGTGTCCTGGCCACGAGCGGCGAGAAGCGGCTCGACGGCGTCGACGCCCCCACGCTGAAGGAATCCAACATCGACCTCGTCTTCACCAACTGGCGCGGCATCGTGGCCCCTCCGGGCATCAGCGACGAGGACAAGTCCTCCCTGATCGCGGCACTCGAGAAGATGCACGGCACCGAAGGCTGGAAGGAAGCACTGAAGACCCACGGCTGGACCGATGCGTTCATCACCGGTGACGAGTTCAAGAGCTTCCTCACCGAGCAGGACAAGCGGGTGGCAGACGTCCTCACCAAGCTTGGGTTGGCGTGACATCCCTGACCACAGGCCTTAAAGGCCGCGCCGAGCTGGGAGTCTCACTCCTGCTCGGCGCGGCCGGCGTCCTGGTCTTCCTGGACGCCAACGGCCTGGTAACCCCGTATTCGAAGTCCGACCCGGTAGGGCCCAAGACCGTTCCGTTCATCGTGGCCGGAATGCTGGTGGTTTGCGCGGTACTGCTGGCCATCAACGTCCTGCGCGGCGGCAAGGGAGAGGCCGAAGGCGGCGAGGACGTCGACCTGGAGCACCCCGCCGACTGGAAGACCATCCTGCCGCTGGCGGGCGCCTTCATCCTGAACATCCTGCTCGTTGACTGGGCCGGCTGGGTCATCTCGGGCACCGTCCTGTTTTGGGGCAGCGTCCTGGCTCTCGGGAGCCGCCACTACGTGCGGGACGGACTGATCTCCGTGGCACTGTCACTGCTGACCTTCTACGGCTTCTACCTCGGCCTGGGCATCGCACTGCCGGCCGGCCTCCTGGAAGGAATCCTCTAAATGGACGTCTGGTCCTCCCTCATGGACGGCTTTGCCACCGCCCTGACTCCCATGAATTTCATGTACGCCGTCATCGGCGTCATCCTGGGCACCGCCGTCGGCGTCCTTCCCGGCCTGGGCCCGGCCATGACCGTCGCCCTGCTGCTCCCGGTCACCTACGCCCTGGAACCCACCAGTGCCTTCATCATGTTCGCCGGCATCTACTACGGCGGCATGTACGGCGGCTCCACCACCTCGATCCTGCTCAACACCCCCGGCGAATCGTCCTCAGTGGTCACCGCCATCGAGGGCAACAAGATGGCCAAAGCGGGCCGGGCTGCGCAGGCGCTAGCGACGGCGGCCATCGGCTCGTTCGTCGCCGGCACCATTGGCACGGCGCTACTCGCTGTCTGCGCACCGATCGTGGTCAAGTTCGCCGTCAGCCTCGGCGCTCCCAGCTACTTCGCCATCATGGTGCTGGCCCTGCTGGCCGTGACGGCGGTGCTCGGTTCATCGCGGCTGCGCGGTTTCGCTTCGCTGGGCCTCGGCCTGGCCATCGGCCTGGTGGGAATGGACTCCGTCACCGGCCAGCGCCGCCTGACCTTCGGCCAGCCGCTGCTGGCGGACGGCCTGGACATCGTGGTGGTGGCAGTAGCGATCTTCGCCGTGGGCGAGGCACTGTGGGTAGCGGCGCACCTGCGCCGGACCCCGCTGCACGCGATCCCCGTGGGGCAGCCCTGGATGGGCAAGTCCGACTGGAAGCGCTCCTGGAAACCGTGGCTGCGCGGTACCGCCTTCGGGTTCCCCTTCGGTGCACTCCCTGCCGGCGGAGCCGAAATTCCCACATTCCTTTCATACGTCACGGAAAAGCGCCTCAGCAAGCACCCTGAAGAATTCGGCAAGGGGGCCATTGAAGGTGTCGCCGGTCCGGAAGCGGCCAACAACGCAGCCGCTGCCGGCACCCTGACCCCCATGCTTGCCCTGGGCCTGCCCACCAACGCCACGGCCGCCGTGATGCTGGCCGCCTTCACGTCCTATGGCATCCAGCCGGGCCCGCAGCTCTTCACCAGCCAGGGACCCCTGGTCTGGGCGCTGATCGCCAGCCTCTTCATCGGCAACTTCCTGCTGCTGATCATCAACCTGCCGCTGGCACCGATGTGGGCCAAGCTGCTGCAGCTCCCCCGCCCGTACCTGTACGCCGGCATCCTGTTCTTCGCCACGCTGGGCGCCTACTCGGTGAACCTGCAGGCCTTCGACCTGGTGCTCCTGCTGGTGCTCGGCGCACTCGGGTTCATGATGCGGCGCTTCGGGCTTCCCGTGCTGCCGCTGATCCTCGGCGTGATCCTCGGTCCGCGGATTGAAGGACAGCTCCGCAAAGCCCTGCAGCTGAGCGCAGGCGATCCTGCCGGCCTGTGGAGCGAACCGATCGCCGTCGGGATCTACGTCATCATCGGCCTGATCCTGCTGTGGCCGTTTGCCTACAAGCTCATTCGCCGCAACCGTCCGAAGAACAGCCCGCTGCTCCCGGCGAACTCCGGCGCAGCAGACTACAGCGACTGAACCGCCGAAGCGCGGTCCAAGAAACCAAAGGAGACACCATGACCATCGTGGTGGGATACGTCCCGACACCCGAAGGCGAAGCCGCCCTCACCCAGGCTATCGCCGAGGCCCGCAGGAACAGCACCACCCTGCTGGTCATCAACTCCTCCAAGGGTGACGCCCTGGTGGATAACCGCTACGCCCAGGAGCAGGAGATCCAAAGCATCGAGGACCGTCTTGCCACCCAGGGCATCGACCACGTGATCAAGCAGCCGGTCCGTGGCCACGATGCCGCAGCGGAAGTCCTCGACGCGGCCGAGGAGCACAACGCCGAGCTGATCGTGATCGGCCTGCGCCGCCGGACCCCGGTGGGCAAGCTGATCATGGGCAGCGTCTCGCAGCGGATCCTGCTGGAAGCCGACTGCCCCGTCCTGGCCGTCAAGGCGGGTTAGCCCCACCGGCGTCAGGCGCCGGCGCGGGCGGCACCGTGTCACGCACCCGCGCGGTACAGCTCCTGGCGCTGGCGGCCCAGCCCTTCCACCTCCACCTCCACCACATCCCCCGGCTGGAGGTAGGGGAAGCGGCCGCTCAGCGCCACCCCCTCCGGAGTCCCGGTGATGATCACATCACCGGGCTCCAGCCGCATGTACTGGCTGCAGTGGTGGACCAGCGTGGCCGGGCTGAAGATCAGTCCCCCCGTGTTCGAATCCTGGCGCACGTCCCCGTTGACCCAACTGCCCAGGGACAGGTTTCCGGCGTCAACATCCCCTGCCGGAACCAGCCACGGCCCCAGCGGCGTGGACCCTGGAAGCGACTTGCCTTTGGTCCACTGGCCCGCCGCTCCGGGGATCTGGTATTCGCGTTCGGAAAGGTCGTTGGCCGTGACGTATCCGGCGATGCACTCCCGGGCCTCTTCTTCGGACGTGAGGTAGCTGGCCTCCTTGCCGATCACGATGCCGAGTTCCACCTCCCAGTCGTACTTCCGTGAGTGCGGCGGGATGGGGGCAGGATCGCAGGGCCCGGTGACAGTGTTGGTCGGCTTGAGGAACACCACGGGGATTTCCGGGGGCGCGGAGCCGGATTCGGCCGCGTGGGCGGCGTAGTTCATGCCGATGCCCACCACCGAGCCCGGCCGGGCCAACGGAGCGCCAATGCGGAGGTCCCCGGCGTTCTCGATGGGTGGCAGTTCCCCTGCCGCCAGGGCTTTCCGCACCCGGTCCAGGCCGCCGGCGGCAAGGAATCGGCCGTCCACATCCGTGGTGAGGGGCAGCAGGCTGAAGTACCTGTCTGTGCCGTCCGCTGCGGGAACCAGTACTGCCGGCTGCTCCTCGCCGGCGTTGCCCAGGCGCATGAGTTTCATGGCGGATCTCCTTTGATGGCGGGTTGCGGGCCGGGTGCTCCGAGCCCCTCTCCAATGGTCGCGGATTGCTGCCGTGCACCGTGAACCGGCGGTTTATGACCGGCGTTTAAAAAACAGACATCTGACATCTGGGCAGCCAAGCGGTAAACTGTTGTAGCTTCACGCAAAAAACACAGAAAGTTCAGCACATGAGTACAGCTACCTTGGAACGCCGTCCCGCCGCTTTTGGCCTCGCCGAAGCGTCCGCGCACCGGTCCATCGACCTGGAGTTCTCCAGTGCCAGCGAAGTCCACGCCGGACTGGAGGATGCAGTTGCCGAGCTGATCAGCGTGGCGGCACAGGATGCTTCCTGCGGCATCCTGGTGACCCGCCTTTACCCTGGGCGCTACACGGTTGCCCTGGACGAGTCGGTGCCGTTCGGCCAGACATTCGAGGCCATCGCGGCCTGACAGCGCCGCTACCGCCACAGTCGGCACACAACTTAAAAACGCGAAATCCCCGCCCTGCCGTGAGGCAGTGGGCGGGGATTCCGTTTGGTCCGTTCCGTTGTGCAGGCCGTTATGCTAGCTGCGGCGCACCTGCACGCCGTCGGACTTGAGGAAGAGTTGCTTCTCCGCCGGCCCGGCAGGTACAAGCCAGAGGACGTTTCCGCTCTGGGATACTTCTTCCACCTCACCGGCGGCTACCACATGCGCATGCTTCATGATCTCGACGTGGTCGCCAACCTGGAGTGATTTCCAGTCGGATACCGCGGCGGAATGGGCATGGCGCCTCGACAGGACTGCCCCACGTGCTTTCATTTGAACTACTACCCCTTTGTATGCGTTCTGCCGTCACAGCGTCTTCGGTGTGACTTTCACTACACCTTCAGTTCTACTACACTCCGCGTGCCACCGGCCGCCGTGTCGGCCAAAATTCCAACTGATGGACGCGGAGTGCGCAGACGCTGAAGATTCTTCGGTATCAGGCCAACGTTCCGACGGCGGATTCGGCTGCCCTGAGCACGTCGCCGGAGGAAACGAGGCGGTCAGCCGCTTCGAGTTCCGGCGAAAGGAAGCGGTCCGTCCCCGGACCGTCCACCACGGTGCGCAATGCGGCCACGACGGCGGTGCCCGCCGGTCCCGGCGTGAGGGCGCCGCCGGACAGCTGCGTGCGCATGTCCAGCGCCCGGGCAGAGGTCACCAGCTCGATGGCCAGGACCCGGCGGAGGTTCTCCACAGCCTTGCGGAGCTTCCGGGCAGCGTGCCAGCCCATGGACACGTGGTCCTCCTGCATGGCGGAGCTGGGGATGGAGTCAACGGAGGCGGGCACTGCCAGCCGCTTGTTGTCAGAAACCAGGCCGGCCTGGGTGTACTGGGCGATCATCAGGCCGGAGTCCACGCCGGGGTCCGCGGCAAGGAATGCGGGCAGGCCGTGCGAACGCGCCGGGTCCAGCATCCGGTCCGTGCGGCGCTCGGCGATGGAGCTGAGGTCCGCCACGGCGATGGCCAGGTAGTCCAGGACGTAGGCCACCGGCGCGCCATGGAAGTTGCCGTTGGAGCTGACCCGGCCGTCCGGCAGGACCACGGGGTTGTCGATGGCCGCGGCGAGCTCGCGGGATGCCACCAGCTCGGCGTGGTCCACGGTGTCGCGGACGGCCCCGGCCACCTGGGGTGCGCAGCGCAGCGAGTACGCGTCCTGGACTTTGGGGTCCCCCACCCGGTGGGATGCGACGATCGGGGAGTTGGAAAGGACCCGCAGCATGTTGTCCGCGCTGGCGGCCTGGCCCGGGTGCGGCCGCAGGGCTGCGTGCAGTTCGGGCAGGAACACCTGGTCGGTGCCCAGCAGCGCCTCGACGCTGAGCGCGGCGGTGATGTCAGCCGTCGTCAGCAGTTTGCGGAGGTCCGCGATGGCCATCAGCAGCATGCCCAGCATGCCCTCGGTGCCGTTGACCAGCGCCAGGCCTTCCTTCTCGGCGAGGATGACGGGCTCGATGCCGTGTTCCGCAAGCAGCCCGGCGACAGGTTCCTCTCCGCGCCCGCCATAGCGGACGCCGTCGGGCCCTTCCGCCTCGCCTTCGCCCATCAGCACCAGGGCGCAATGCGAGAGGGGCGCGAGGTCGCCGGAACAGCCGAGCGAGCCGAACTCGCGGACCACCGGCGTGATGCCGGCGTTGAGGACGTCCACCATAGTCTGCAGGACCACCGGGCGGACGCCCGTACGGCCGGATGCCAGGGTCTTGGCGCGCAGGAACATGATGCCGCGCACCACCTCCCGCTCAACGGCCGGGCCCATGCCGGCGGCGTGGCTGCGGATCAGCGACTTCTGCAGCTGGGTGCGGAGGTCGTTGGGGATGTGCCGGTTGGCCAGCGCTCCGAAGCCAGTGGAGATGCCGTAGGCCGGGATGTCGCTGGCCGCGAGGCCGTCAATGTGGGCACGGACCCTGGCAACGGTGTCCAGGGCGTCCTGCGAGATGGTCACCTTGGCGTTGTGGCGCGCGACGGCGAGCACATCCTCAGGCGTGACGCCGGCGGATCCGAGGGTGACGGTCAGCGGTTCGTGGGTAATGGCAGTCATGGTGGTCACTTGCTCTCATTCATGGGGATGCGGACGCCGCGTTCCTTGGCGACCTCGGCGGCACGGTCGTAGCCGGCGTCGACGTGGCGGATGACGCCCATGCCGGGATCGTTGGTGAGGAGGCGTTCGAGTTTTTCGGCGGCGAGGTCGGTGCCGTCGGCCACGGAGACCTGGCCGGCGTGGATGGAGCGGCCGATGCCGACGCCGCCGCCGTGGTGGATGGACACCCAGGTGGCACCCGAGGAGGTGTTGAGGAGGGCGTTCAGCAGCGGCCAGTCGGCGATGGCGTCCGAGCCGTCGGCCATGGCTTCGGTTTCCCGGTACGGGGAGGCGACGGAGCCGGAGTCCAGGTGGTCACGGCCGATCACGATGGGAGCCTTGACCTTGCCTTCTTTAACCAGGCGGTTGAAGAGCAGACCGGCCTCGGCGCGCTCGCCGTATCCCAGCCAGCAGATGCGGGCGGGCAGGCCTTCGAACTCGACGCGCTCCTGGGCGGCGTCGATCCACTTGTGGAGGTGCTTGTTCTCGGGGAACAGTTCCTTGATGGCTTCGTCGGTGACGCGGATATCCTCCGGATCACCGGACAGTGCCACCCAGCGGAACGGGCCGAGGCCCTCGCAGAACAGGGGTCGGATGTAAGCGGGGACGAAGCCGGGGAATTCGAACGCCCGGGTGTAGCCACCTTTGCGGGCTTCATCGCGGATGGAGTTTCCGTAGTCGAAGACCTCGGCGCCGGCGTCCTGGAATTCCACCATCGCCTGCACGTGGCGCGCCATGGAGGCCTGGGCCTTCTTGGTGAACCCCTCGGGATCGGCCTCCGCCTCGGTGTGCCATTCCTCCACCGTGATGCCCTCAGGCAGGTAGGACAGGGGATCGTGGGCGCTGGTCTGGTCCGTGACGACGTCGATGGTCAACTCGCCGGCCTGGTGGCGGCGGAGCAGTTCCGGGAAGACCTCGGCGGCGTTGCCCACATAGCCCACAGACCAGCCGCGGCGCTCTTCCTTGGCCTTGAGCACCTTGGCGATGGCGGCGTCGAGGTCTGTTTCAACCTCATCCAGGTAGCGCTTGCCGGCGCGGCGGCGCAGGCGGGATTCGTCGACGTCGACGATCAGGCAGGCACCGTCGTTGAGGGTAACGGCCAGCGGCTGGGCGCCGCCCATGCCGCCGCAGCCGCCGGTCAGGGTCAGGGTTCCGGCGAGGGGTCCTTCGGTGGACCCTTCCTCTGCGGGCGCGGGGCGGCCGGCGGTGGCCTGCCGGGCGTCGGCAAGTTTGCGTCCGACGGCGGCAAAGGTTTCGTAAGTGCCCTGCAGGATGCCTTGCGTGCCGATGTAGATCCAGGAGCCTGCCGTCATCTGGCCGTACATCAGCAGGCCTTCGGCCTCGAGGCGGCGGAACTCGGGCCAGGTTGCCCAGTCGCCCACCAGGTTGGAGTTGGCCAGCAGCACCCGCGGAGCCCATTCGTGGGTGCGGAACACGCCCACCGGCTTGCCGGACTGGACCAGGAGGGTCTCGTCCTTTTCCATGGTTTCCAGGGTGCGGGTAATGGCGTCGAAGGCTGCCCAGGACCGGACGGCGCGGCCAGTGCCGCCATAGACCACAAGATCGTCCGGGCGTTCTGCCACCTCGGGGTCCAGGTTGTTCATCAGCATGCGCAGCGGCGCTTCGGTCTGCCACGACTTGGCGGTGAGCTCAGTGCCGCGGGCTGCTTTGACCGGGCGGGCACCGGTGGTGAAATCGGCGGGTGCCATGGTGGCTCCTTTTCATTGTGTGTCTGGTTCTGCGGAAGTCCGGGATGGGAAAGTGCTTCTGTATCTACTAAAGCCCTTTGGGAACGGGCCTTACAGGGGTTTCGCGGGGGTGCTGTCCGGGGTTCCAGACATGCCCGCCGTCGTCCGTTGCCCTATCACCTCGAGGCCCTGACAGGCGGCTTTAGGGACCCGAAGTGATGGCGCAAGTGGGGCTAGGTGGCGGGCCGTCCGTGGATGCGGACAGACAGTTCGTTGGCCACCTTTTGCACCCGGGCGGCCAGGACTGGCCAGGAGTCCGCGGCGAGTTTCTCCTCCAGGAAGGTGACAGCCACAGCGGCGGTGGGCCAGCCAAGGTGGTCGGTCACAGCTGCGGCGATGGAGCCGAAACCGGGGGTCACCTCGCCGTGTTCGGTGGCGTAGCCGCGCTGCCGCACCTGGTCCAGGTGCGAGGAAAGCGCCGAGTACTTCATGATGGGCGATTCAGTTTCGTGCCTCGCGGTGAATGCGGCGGCGTTGGGGTACAGAGCGCGGACCTGGGATTTCGGAAGGGCCGCGAGGATGGCCCGGCCGCTGGCGGTGAGGTGGCTGGGAAGCCGGACGCCGACGTCGGTCACCAGCGATGGGCGGTTCTTGGCCCGCTCCTCCACGATGTACAGCACGTCCCGGCCGTGGAGGACGGCCAGGTGCGCACTCTCCCCCAACGCGTCCACCAGCGACGCCAGCAGGGGCCGGCCCAGCCGGGAAAGCGGCTCCTGCCGGGAATACGCGGAGCTCAGTTCGAAGGCGCTGATCCCCAGGCCGTAGCGCTGCTCCTCATGCAGGTGCAGCACAAAACCGTTCGCCTCCATCACCCCCAGCAGGTGGTAGACACTGGAGCGCGGCAGGCCCAGCGACGAGGCGATCTGGGAGGCGGCCATCGGGCCGCGGCGGGAGGCCAGCAGCTTGAGGATCCGGAGCGTGTTCTCGGCGGCCGGGACCTTCGACGCCGGCTTGGCATCCTGCGCCGGCTGCTCCGCTGCCCCCGGCATCGCCTCCATGGCAACCATCCGTACTCCCTTCACCGGGATCCGGCCGTGTCCGGGATCCCATACTCAAGCATGCACCTCTATCGGGGCAGCAAAGTGGCCGTTCAGAAGCCGACTGTCTGGTATTCCGGACAAGCGGGATCCGCAGGCCGGATATTGCGTGGCCTAGGCTGGCCAGCATGACCGACTACCACCCGCGGCTCGTGGATTTATATGACCAAGACAATCCTGACGGGCCGGACCATGATTTCTACCGCGGCCTGGCCAGCGAAGTGTCTGCCCGGAACGTGGTGGATCTGGGGTGCGGCACAGGCATCCTCACTGTCACCCTTGCCTCGGCAGAACGCACTGTGGTGGGAGTTGACCCGTCAACAGCGATGATCGGCTTCGCCCGCAACCGGCCGGGCGCTGCACACGTCGACTGGGTGGTGGGCGACAGCAGGAGCATCCCCGGGACGGGCTACGACTTCGCCATCATGACCGGAAATGTTGTCCAGGCCATTCCGGGCGATGACTGGTCCCGGACACTTCACGACCTCCGTCTGGCCATGGCAACTGGCGGAACACTGGCCTTCGAAAGCCGGAATCCGGCGGCGCGTGCCTGGGACAACTGGGCATTTGTGGACAAACGACGGGACAGCCTGCACGGGCCATTGATCGAGCGGAGGACTGTCTCCGCACCGGAACCGGGAGTCGTGAAGCTTCAGGCGTCCACCACGTTTGCCGCCACCGGTGAACGCGTCCACGACACGCAGCTACTGGCATTCCGCGACCGCAACTCCATGGCCGATGACCTTGTCGAAGCGGGCTTCGCCGTGGAGGCAACCTACGGCGACTGGGTGCGTACGCCCTTCACGGATGACGCGCCCATCATGGTTTTCGTCTGCCGCGCTGTGTGACCCGGACGTGATGGCGCGCTGACACGGAACCGATAGGCGGACCATGTGGGTAGGGTGCGTTGCATGGATGAGAAAGAGACACTGCACCGGTACCTTCGCGTCCGGCGCGACAATCTGCTCGGCAAGCTTGATGGGCTGAGCGAGTACGACGCCCGCCGGCCGCTGACACCCACCGGCACCAACCTGCTGGGCCTGGTTAAGCACGTGGCCAGCGTGGAGCTCGACTATTTTGGCGTGGTCTTCGGCCGGCCCAGCGGGCGGCACCTGCCCTGGCTGGACGCCGACGCCCTTCCCGATGCGGACATGTGGGCAGCCGCCGACGAGTCCCTCGCGGACATCCTCGAGCTGCACCGGTTCGCCGGCGAGCACAGCGATGCCACCATCGAAGCCCTGCCGCTGGATGCAGTGGGGTCGGTGCCATGGTGGCCGGAGGAGCGAAGCCAGGTCACGCTGCACCAGATCCTGGTGCACATGGTTGCCGAGCGGGCGCACCACCTGGGCCACGCCGACATCCTTCGCGAACTGATCGACGGGACGGCAGGCCAGCGTCCCGGCGATCCCAACCTGACGTCCCGGACCCCGGAGGAATGGGCCAGCCACCGCGCCGCCATCGAAAGTGCAGCGCGGACAGCATCGACTGAAGGGCGAGGGTAACCGACACACAGCCGGCGCCGGGCCCAACCAACAGGGCCGCCCGGACAGTCTGAGATCAAAGACACCAAGCCTGCGTGAGGCTCATCACGGCGTCCCCGGAAGTGGTCTGCTGGTTAGCGGCTCCCCTCCCAAAGACGAGAAGGTAAGTGTATGCAACAAGCACCATCCCCAACCCGGAACGAAAGCCGCGCCGGACAGCAGACCCCGGCAGCCGCCGTCGGAAGCGTCCTGAACCGCGGGCTGAACGTCCGCCACATCCGGTTCATGGCCCTCGGTTCGGCCATCGGCACCGGCCTCTTCTACGGCTCCGCTTCCGCCATCCAGAAGGCGGGCCCCGCCGTCCTGCTGGCCTACATCATCGGCGGCGCCGCAGTCTTCATGGTGATGCGGGCACTGGGCGAAATGGCCGTGCGGCACCCGGTATCCGGCTCCTTCGGCCAGTACGCCAGCCGCTACCTTGGCCCGCTGGCCGGCTTCGTGACCGGCTGGACCTACGTGTTCGAGATGGCGATCGTGGCCATCGCCGACGTCACGGCCTTCAGCATCTACATGGGCTTCTGGTTTCCGCAGGTAGACCGCTGGATCTGGATCCTGGCCATCATCTGCTTCCTGGCCGCCCTGAACCTCCTCAGCGTCAAAGTCTTCGGCGAACTCGAGTTCTGGTTCTCGCTGATCAAGGTGGCAGCCATCGTTGCGATGATCGCCGGCGGCGCCGCCATCATCGCCTTCGGTTTCCAGGCCGGCGGCTCCGGCGTGGCCCCGGGCCTGGGCAACCTCGTTGAGCACGGCGGCCTGTTCCCCAACGGGTTCGGCGGGCTCCTGGCATCCTTTGCCGTGGTGATGTTCGCCTTCGGCGGCATCGAAACCCTCGGCATCACCGCAGGCGAAGCAGCCGAGCCCAAGAAGGTCATCCCCAAGGCCGTCAACACCGTTCCGGTCCGCGTGCTGCTGTTCTACGTCCTCACCCTCGGCGTGCTCATGAGCCTTTTCCCCTGGAACGAGGTGGGAAGCAACGGCAGCCCCTTCGTCCAGATCTTCAGCGGGCTGGGCATCCCGGCCGCCCCGCACATCCTGAACGCCGTGGTCATCACGGCAGCGCTTTCGGCAATCAACAGCGACATCTTCGGTGCCGGACGCATCCTCTTCGGGCTCTCGCAGCAGGGCCATGCACCCGCTGCCTTCGGCAAGGTCTCCCGGCACGGAGTTCCGTGGATGACGGTAGTGATGATGACCGCGATCCTCCTGGTGGGCGTGGTCCTGAACGCCGTCATCCCCGAGGACGTCTTCCTGGTCATCGCCTCGATTGCCACGTTCGCCACCGTCTGGGTTTGGGTCATGATCCTCGCTTCCCATGTGGCAATGAAGCGGGAAATCAAGCACGGCGGACTCCCGGCGTCGGAGTTCCCCTCGCCGTGGTGGCCGGCGGCATCGGTGCTGACCATCGCCTTCATGGCACTGGTCATCGTGGTGCTGGGCGCCTTCGAGGACACCCGGATCGCCCTGTACGTCGGCGCAGCGTGGCTGGGACTGCTGGTCCTCGGCTACCGCCTGTGGGTCAAGGGTGACGGACGACGGCGGGCCCAGCTTGAGGACGAAACGTCACCGCTGCCGGTGGTGGAGCCGGCCGGGCGCACCCAGGCAGACTGAGAGCGGCAAAGCAGCGTCAGTGGGCTCCTTCCGGGGCTAAGATCAGGCATGGTTCCTGCCCCCAGCCTCCTGGCGTTTGCACTGGCCTCGGCGGTGCTGATCGCCGTCCCCGGCCCCAGCGTACTGTTCGTCATCGGCCGGTCCCTGGCCCTGGGCTGGAAGGGCGGCGTCCTGACAGTGCTGGGCAATGCCTGCGGCCAGCTGCTGCAGGTGGCTGCGGTGGCGCTGGGGGTTGGGGTGCTGGTGGCTCAGTCGGTGCTGCTCTTCAGCGCAGTGAAATTCGCGGGGGCTGCCTACCTTATCTACCTGGGCGTCCAGGCCATCAGGCATCGGAAGGTCCCCGCCAGTTCCGAAGGCCGCCCAACCGCCACACGCCCGCGGCGGCTGGTGGCTGAAGGGGCGGTGGTGGGTGCCACCAATCCGAAGTCCGTGGTGTTCTTCGTGGCGGTACTCCCGCAGTTCGTCGACTATCCCTCGGGATCGATTCCCCTGCAGCTGGGGATCCTCGGCGCGGTGTTCCTCGTCATTGCAGTGGTTTCCGACAGCCTGTGGGCCGTTGCCGCCGGAACCGTCCGGGAATGGTTCGCCAGGTCGCCGCGCCGGGTTTCCACCGTCAAGGCAACAGGCGGCGCGCTGATGATCGGCCTTGGCGGGACGCTGGCCCTGACGGGCAGCAAATCCTAGGACTCGCCCGCGGCCGGAAGCTTGGCTGCGGGGCCGGCCGGCCGGCCCCGCAGGGAAGCACAGAAGCACAGCAGCACGGCTGACCGGAAAAACAACGGTGCCCGGCCCCTCGAAAGGGACCGGGCACCGTTTGCGTTGGCTAGGCCGAAGCCGTGGCGGACCGGACCGCCTCGGCGAGGGACGTCGTAGGGCGTCCGATCAGCTTCTGCAGATCGCCGGTGCTGACCAGGAGATCGCCCCGGGCGATGCCCAGGTCCGAGTCTGCCAGGATCTCCGCGAATGCCTGCGGAACACCCACCTGGGCCAGGAGGCCTGCGTAATCGTCACTGGGCATGTTGTTGTAGCTGATGTCCGTGCCCGTGGCCGCGGTGATTTCCGCGGCGAGGTCGGCCATGCTGAAGGCGTGGTCGCCGCCAAGCTCGTACACCTTGCCGGCCTGGCCGTCGGCCACCAGCACGGCTGCGGCCGCCTGCGCGTAATCCTGCCGCGACGCACCGCTGACCTTGCCGTCACCCGCGCTGCCGGCAATGGCACCCTGCGCGAGAGTCCCGGGCAGCTGCTCCGTGTAGTTCTCCAGGTACCAGCCGTTGCGCAGCAGGACGAACGGAACGCCTGATTCACGCAGGAGTTCCTCCGTTGCCTTGTGCTCGTCCGCCAGCTTCATGCCGGTGGTGTCCGCGTTGGCGATGCTGGTGTAGGCGAGAAGTTCCACGCCGCCCTCGGCCTTGGCCGCCTCGATGACGGTGCGGTGCTGCTCCACCCGCTGGCCCACTTCACTGCCGGAGATCAGCAGGACGCGGGTGGCACCCTTGAGGGCAGTTGCCACGGAGGCGGCGTCCGAGTAATCGACGGACACGACGCTGACGCCCTTGGCTGCGAAATCTGCCAGCTTGTCCACGGAGCGCCCGGCGGCCACGATGTCACCGGCGGGAACGTTGCGCTCCAGCAGTGCTTCGAGGACGTGGCGGCCCAGGTGTCCGGTGGCTCCGGTAACGACGATGCTCATGGGTGGATCCTTTCGGGATGTTTGCTCTGTCAAAGGTCACAACCACGCCCTGATGGGATTGCTTCCCGAAAGAGAGTACGCACTTTTAAGTAAGGTACTTACCTACTGGTAAGGTACCAACCCAGCGGTAAGCTGGTGCCATGGACGCAACCCTCCAGCCCGCTCCCCTTCCGCTCAGTTTTTCCGACGGCGTGTTCCCGGCCGGATGCCCCAGCCGCACGCTCCTGGACCACGTCACCAGTAAATGGGGCGTCCTGATCCTCATTGCCCTCTCCGAGGGATCGCAACGGTGGAGCGAACTGCGGCGCAGGGCGGAGGGCATCAGTGAGAAGATGCTGGCGCAGACCCTGAAAACCCTGGAACGGGACGGCCTGGTGAGCCGGGACGCACAGCCCGTCATCCCGCCGCGGGTGGACTACAGCCTGACGGAAAAAGGCTACGAACTCAGCGCATTGCTGGTGCCCCTGGTGGCGTGGACCTTCGATAATGCCGAGGAAATCATCAACGGCAGGGCCTGAGGTAAGGCCCCGGCATGGGCTGCCAGGCAGCCCCAACAAACCGGCTCCCGTGGGCCGCCAGGCTCCGTGACCTTCCCGTGTCCTCCTCCGGGTAGTGATGCTTTCAAACCTGAGTACCTGTTACTGGTGTGACTGGTGTGATTAGCGCATAGCTTTGGCGTAAGGTGCATGCCGGGATTACGAGGACCATCCTCTGCTGGGGAGCGTTCCGGCACCAGGCACCGCGACTGAGCGGCAGGCTGCCGCCTGGGAGTTGGTACGCATGGATACGAGTGATGTCCAGGACCTGTCCGGCATGGGCCGTCCCATCAGCCTTGGCTCGGCGGTGGCGCTGGGATGGGGCAGGGCGGTTGAGGCACTGCGCCCCCGCAGCCCCTACCGGATCGGGGATGCCGTGCTGGGGGACGACCCCTTCAACGGCAGGCACGAAGGGACGGTGGTAACGCAGGAGGGAACCACCGTTGGCGTCAAAACCGTCCGCGGGCTCTTCTTCTACGACCACCGGCAACTGCGGAGGCTGGACTGACCGCCGGAGCGGCCAGCCCAGCCTGGCATTCAGGGGTTCGCGCACGGATCCGTGGGCAAGGAAAGCCCTACTTGGCAGACCAGCCGCCGTCCATGGTGTAGCTGGCACCGGTCACCATGCCGGCATGGTCGGAGGCCAGCCATGCCACCAGGGACGCCACTTCCTCCGGCTCCACCAGGCGTTTAACGGCCGCCTCCGTGAGCATCACCTTGGCCAGCACTTCGGATTCGGGGATGCCGTGAACGGCCGCCTGGTCCGCGATCTGCTTTTCCACCAGCGGCGTCCGGACGTAGCCGGGGTTGACGCAGTTGGATGTGACACCGTGTTCCCCGCCCTCAAGCGCAGTCACCTTGCTCAGCCCCTCGAGGCCGTGCTTGGCGGATACGTACGCGCTCTTGAACGGGGAGGCGCGGAGCCCGTGCACCGAGGACAGGTTGATGATGCGGCCGAACTTGTTGGCGTACATGTGCGGCAGCGCGGCCCGGATGAGCAGGAACGGCGCCTCCAGCATCAGGGCCAGGATCCGGCGGAACTGCACCGGATCGAACTCCTCGATGGGGCTGATCCGCTGGATTCCGGCGTTGTTGACCAGGATGTCGCAGTCCAGGCTCAGGGTGGCGAGCGAGTCCACGTCCAGCAGATCCACGGCCCAGGACGTGCCTCCCACTTCGTCGGCGAGGGCGGCAGCCGCTGCCGCGTCGACGTCGGCCACCACCACTTTCGCCCCGCGGGCCGCAAGTTCCCGGACACAGGCCGCGCCGATGCCGCCGGCACCGCCGGTGACCAGGGCCTTCCGGCCATTCAGTTCGTGTTCCATCTCAAAATCCCTTCGTACGCACTGACTGTCGTGGGGCCGTGGCAGCTCAGCGCGCGGAGGCGTTGAGCAGGCCCTCGCGGGCGGCGTCGGCCTTGTCCACGTCCTGCAGCGCAATCCCCTTGGTTTCGCGCAGGCTCAGCACGGAGAACGCGGTGATGGCGCAGGCAACCACCAGGTAAATGGCTGTGGGGAGCCAGGAACCGGTGTCCTTGAGCCACTGGGTGGCCAGCAGCGGCGCCAGCGAGCCGGCGAAGATGGACGTCACCTGGGATCCGAGCGAGACGCCGGCGTACCGCATCCGGGTGGGGAACAGCTCGGCCATGATGGCGGGCTGGCCGGCGTACATGAAGGCGTGCAGGCACAGGCCGATGGTCACGGCGAGCACGATGACCACGGCGTTGCGGGTATCGAACATCGGGAAGGCGAAGAACGGCCAGGTGGCGCCGGTGATGGCACCCACCAGGTAGACGGGCTTGCGGCCCCAGCGGTCCACCAGGCGGCCCACCTGCGGGATCACCAGGAAGTGGATGACGTGCGCGATGAGCAGCGCCAGCAGCAGGGACGAGGTGTCGTACTTGTGGACGCTTTTCAGGTACACGATGGCGAAGCTGACCACCAGGTAGTACATGATGTTCTCGGCGAAGCGGAGGCCCATGGCCTGCAGGATGCCTTTGGGGTACTTCCGGATGACCTCGCCCACGCCGTAGCTGACGGCTTTCTCCTTCTCCACGAGCTCCTTGGCTTCGAGGAAGATGGGGGCTTCGGAGACGTGCCGGCGGATATAGTAGCCCACGAACACGATCACGGCGGAGAGCCAGAATGCCACGCGCCAGCCCCAGCCGAGGAAGGCTTCGCTGCTGAGGGTGGAGGACATGATGTACAGGACCAGCGTGGCCAGCAGATTGCCCACCGGCACCGCCGCCTGGGGCCAGCTCGACCAGAAGGCGCGGGTCTTGTTGGGGCTGTGTTCGGCCACGAGGAGGACCGCGCCGCCCCATTCACCACCGAGGGCAAAGCCCTGGATAAAGCGCAGGAACACCAGCAGGGCCGGTGCCAGGTAGCCGATGTCGGCGAAGCCTGGGAGGCATCCCATCAGGAACGTCGAGACGCCGATGATCACGATGGTCAGCTGCAGGGTGGGCTTGCGGCCCAGCCGGTCGCCGATCTGGCCAAAGACAATGCCGCCCAGCGGACGGGCCACGAATCCCACCGCGTACGTGATGAAGGCCTGGATGATGCCGTCCAGCTCGTTGCCGGTGGAGGGGAAGAAGTACTTGCCGAAGACCAGGGTGGCGGCCGTGGCATAGAGGAAAAACTCATACCACTCCACCACGGTGCCCACCATGGAGGCGGCCACGATCTTCTTTAGTCCTCCACCCTTTGTGGGGGTCCCGGCGCCCTGGTTGGCCGGGCGTTCTCCTACGCTCACTGGTTTTCTCCTTTAGTGTCCACGTTGACACGTGCTGTGATCTCCAGCACAAGTGACTACCCTGAGTATTGCTGCACAATCTTGCGCCTTCAATGACCAAAGAGGCACCCGCTGTGTGCACAATTGCAGATATGAATGCCAACCCCGATGATCTTTTGGTCCTCCTTGAGGTGTCACGTTCGGCGAAATTCACGACGGCGGCGCAGGCCTTGGGCTTGAACCACACCACCGTTTCACGCAGGATCGCCGCACTGGAGAAGTCGCTCGGCGGACGCGTCCTGGCGCGGGCGGCGGGCGGCTGGGAGCTGACCGAACTGGGCGAGCGGGCGGTGCGCGTGGCCGAGCAGGTGGAGGAGGTCCTGGCCACGCTGGGACCCGGCGGCCGCGCACCCGACCCCATTACCGGCGTCGTACGCATGACCGCGACGGACGGTTTCAGCGCCTACATTGCCGCACCCGCGGTGGCCCGGCTCCGGCGCGCCCACCCGGGGCTGAGCGTGGAGGTCGTCACCATGACCCGGCGCGCGCTGCAGCAGCGCTCCGGCCTGGATATCGAAGTGGTGGTGGGTGAGCCGCAGGTGCACCGCGCGGAGGCGGTCCGGCTGGGCGAGTACGTGCTGGGGATGTATGCCTCGCGCGCATACCTGGCGGAGCACGGCACACCTGGCACCGTGGCTGACCTCAACGGGCATCCGCTGGTCTACTTCGTGGATTCCATGCTGCAGGTGGACCTCCTGGACGCCCCGCGGCGCCTGGTTCCGGCCATGCGGGACGGGCTCACGTCCACCAACGTCTTCGTCCACGTTGAAGCGACCCGTGCCGGCGCGGGCATCGGCTTCCTTCCCTGCTTCATGGGCGACCTGCACGATGACCTGGTCCGGCTGCTCCCGGACCAGATCGCCGAACTGCTCCCCTACTGGATGGTCCTGCGGCCCGATTCGATGCGCCGCCCGGCTGTTGCCGCCGTGGTCCAGGCCCTGCGCGAACAGGTGACGATGCACCGGGAGAAGCTGCTGGGCCGGGGCTAATCCTCCGGAGGTGCCGGGGCGTCGTGGCGCACCGGGATGCCGGCCGCGAAGGCGCGGACCTGGGCGTCGTCCCAGATGTGCGCCGGTACCGCTCCGCCCAGCAGCCTGCGGGCCAGTTTGGGATCGTCACCGAAGGGGACGTCGCTGCCGGCCATCACCATGTTTCCGTAGCGCCGCCCCTTGAGCATGGCGGGATCGGCGATGATCAGGGTGTGTTCGAAGGAAGCGGCGATCGTGGCGGCGTCCTCGCGGGCACTCTTCAGGTCCGGGGCGTCCCCGGAGTTCACCACGTACACGCCGCCCGGGGCAAGGACCCGGCGGACATGCTGGTTGAACTCGGCGGTGGTCAGTGGCCGCGGCGTTAAAGCGCCGGCGAAGACGTCCCGGATGATGAAGTCGCGGGTGTCCGCGGTGAGGGTTTCGGTGACCTCCCGGGCCTCCCCCACCCGGATCCTGAGCAGCGGCGCCTTGGGCAGGTCGAACCAGCCGCGGACGTACTCGGCGAGCTTGCCGTCAAGTTCCACCACCACCTGCCGCGCGTCGGGGTAGGCAGCAGCGAAGTACCTGGCGAGGGAGCAGGCTCCGCCGCCGAGGTGGAGGCCGCGCAGCTTCCCCGGGTTATCGGCGGCCCCGCCCCGGGTGGACGAAGCGTCCGACGGCGGCCAGCGGGATTCGATGAGCGCGGCGATCCACCGCATGTATTCAAAGTCGAGGAACAGCGGGTCCGCGAGGTCGATGTGCGAGCTCATGACACCGTTGATTTTCAGGAGCCAGCCGGTGGAGTTGTCCTGGTCCGCGATCAGCTCGCAGTCACCGGTATCAACGTAGTAGACGCCTTCCACCGGACCTTTGGACCCGGGACCCGGGCTTTCCACGACGCCGGCCGCAGCACGCCCGCGGCCACCCGACTTTCCGCGTTTCGCCATTACCCGTGCCCCGCCTCAGTCATGGATCCAACCCTAGTGGAACTGCGGCGGGGCTACTCCCCCGAGCCCTGGAGTGCCGTTGCAGCTCCCTGGCCGCCGCGGATGCGGTTGACCACGGCGGTGGTGGAACGCTCGGCCACGTAGTCCAGGATGGCCACCCGGCCGCCTGACTCCTCAACTGCCGGCGTCTCCGCCAGCATTTCCGGCGTGTAGTCACCGCCCTTGGCATAGACGTCGGGGCGGAGCTGCCGGATCAGCGGTTCGGCGGTGGGGGTGTCAAAAACAGTCACGTAGTCCACGCAGCTCAGGGCCGCCACCACAGCCGCGCGGTCCGCGACGGCGTTGATGGGCCGCCCCGGCCCTTTGAGGCGGCTGACGGAGTCATCGCTGTTCAGCGCCACCACCAGGACATCGCCCAGCTGTTTGGCCTGGTTCAGGTAGCGGGTGTGGCCGCTGTGCAGGACGTCGAAGCAGCCGTTGGTCAGCACGATGCGCTGCCCCTCGGACCGGTGCAGGTCCAGTTGCTGTTGCAGCTCGTCAGCTCCCAGGGCGGTGTCCGCGAAGGCTGCCAGGTACCGGCTGAGCTGGCTGGTGCTGCATACCGAGGTCCCGGGCTGGTGCACCACCACGTCGGCGGCCGACTGGGCGAGGTCCAGGCTGGCCGTCAGCGGCAACCCGGCAGAGCGCGCCAGGGTCAGCGCCGCCACGAACGTATCGCCCGCCCCGGAGGCCTGCTTCTCGGCAGCCGGGCGTGCCCATGTGCGGTGGGTGGCGCCGTCGGGCCTGATGAGCACGGTGCCGTCCCGGTCCAGGGTGACCACCACCGCTGCGGCGCCGGTGGCTGCCAGCAGCGCCGGTGCCTGCCCCGTGACAGTGTCCGCCCGGTCCGGCCCGGCGGGGAGCCGGACATCGAGGAGCCGTGCGGCCTCCTGCGCGTTGGGCGTGACCAGGTCCGGCCGCAGCGGCGCCCAGGGCCGCGGGTCATGGGAATCGACCACCACCAGCGGGCGGCGTTTACCGGCATTCCCGGCAGTCCCGGCATTGGCCAGGGCTGCCACCAGGCTTTCCTGCACGGGGTCCGCGAGCACGCCGTTGCCGTAGTCGCACACCAGCACGGCATCCTGGCGTTCGACGGCGGCGCGCACCGAGGAGGCCAGCTCGGCGAGCGCTTCGGCGGGCACGGTCCGGGCGGCGTCGTCGATGCGGAGCATCACCTGGCCGCCGCTGCTGATCCGGATCTTGGTGGTGGTCACCATGTCCGGGTGCGAGTGCAGGTGCCGGACGTCGATGCCCGCCGTCTCGAGCTGGCGGCGCAGGTCCGCACCGGCGTCGTCCGTGCCGATGATGCCGGCAACGGAGACCCGGGCGCCCAGGGCGGCCAGGTTCATGGCGGTGTTTGCCGCACCGCCCGGAAAAGAGTCCCGGACGGCGATGTCCACCACCGGCGCCGGAGCTTCCCTGCAGAGCCGCTCGATGGTGCCGCTCCACCAGCCGTCCAGCATGAGGTCACCGATCACCAGCACGCTCGGCTGTTCTGCCGCCAAGCGTCCGGGCAGCCATTCGGCGAGCGCCCGCTGGGTGGAAAGGTCGGCAGTGTCCGGGTGCAGGCTCATGGCCGGGCCTGTTCGGCAGCGGGCGCGGGCGGCGCGGAGATGTGGACCACCTTGACCTGGCTGAATTCGTCCAGCAGTTCGGGCCCGTAGCCGAACCCGGCTCCGCTGTCGCCGCGGGGCTGCGCTGCGCCGCCCGGGGCTCCGCCGAATACAGCGTTGACCTTGACCGTGCCCACCGGCAGCGCCGCCACGGCCTGCTGGATGTGGGCGATGTTGCTGCTCAGGACGGTGGCCGCGAGGCCGTACTTGCCGCTGCACGCGAGCCGCAGGCCGTCGTGGAACGAGTCCACCACCTGCACCGGGGCAACCGGGCCGAAGGTTTCCTCAGTCATCACCTGCATCTGTGCGGTGCAGCCAACCAGCACGGTGGCCGGGTAGAAGGATCCCGGCCCGTCCGGCAGGTCACCGCCCTCCACGGCAATGGCGCCGGCCCCGAGGGCTTCGGTGACCTGCGCGTGGACCTCGTCGCGCATCCGCCCGTCCACCAGCGGGGCCACGGATCCGCTGCCGTTGCGGCGCGCGGCCTCCGCCTTGAGCGCCGCGGTGAATGGTTCCGTGATGTCCCGGTGCACGTAGATCCGTTCCACTGCCGTGCAGATCTGGCCGCTGTTGCTGAAGGCGCCGATGGCGGCCTGCTCCGCCGCCCAGGTGGGGTCGACGTCGCGGTCCACCAGGAGCGGATCGTTGCCGCCGTTTTCGCGCAGCACGTGTGCGCCGGTCAGGGCGCCCGCACGGGCAATCCTGGCACCTGATGCGCTTGAACCCACGTGCGCCAGTACGTCCACCTCGGCCTGGGACAGCAGGGCGCCAACCCCGGCACCGCCGGAAACGGTGAGGAGCACTCCGGGCGGGAAGGCCGGCGCCAGGACCTCTCCGAGCGCCTCGCCCAGCCTCGGGCAGCGTTCGCTCGGCTTGTGGATGACGGCGTTGCCCGTGGCCAGGGCGGCACCGATCAGGCCGCAGGCCACTGCCACGGGGTCGTTCCACGGAGTCAGGAGGACCGCGACCCCGCGCGGCTCGGCCACGGTGTAGTCGGCGGCGAGCCGGTTGCCCCGGAGGCTGTGGCCCCGATGTACCGGGGCAAGCTCGGCGTACTGCTCAAGGGTGGAAACGGCCGCTCCGATGCCGGCCAGCGCTTCCTCCACCGGCCGCCCGGTTTCGCTGGCGTTGAGCCCGGCCAGCTCCTGCGCGGCGGAGTCCAGTGCCCGGGCCGCAGCCTTGAGGGCCGCCCCGCGGTCCGCGGGCGCGGTGGCAGCCCATTCCGGGGCAGCCCTGCGGGCCACCTCCACGGCATGGTTCACCGCTTCAGGGCCTGCTTCGTGGACTGTCCAAAGGACCTCGCCGGTGCGCGGGTCAGTGATGGTGATGCCGCCGGATTCGGCCGTGTCCCGGCCTGCTGGTGTGTCGATCGCTGTGGTGGGCATGGGGTTCCTCCCGTCGTGTGCGGACGTGGCCTGTGGCCGGTTTAGGGCCAGGACCCTTCTTCCTCGTGGCAGATCAGCATTTCGCGGACTTCGCAGCCACGGGGCTGGTTCAACGCGAACAGGATGGCCTGGGCGGTGTTGGCGGGATCGTTCAGGCGTGAATCGTCCTGCGGCTTGTACTGTTCCGTGCGGTCATCGAAGAACCGGGTCTTCATGCCGCCGGGGATGATGGTGGTGACACCGATCTCGCCTCCGGTTTCCGCCGCGAGGGCGTGGCTGAAACCCACCACACCGAATTTGGAGGCGCAGTAGGCGGTGGCATCGGCCACGGCGCGTTTGCCCAGCGTGGAGGCGACAGTGATGACGCGGCCGTGGTTGGCCTTCAGGTAGGGCAGCGCGGCGCGCACCACGGAGACGGTGCCCATCAGGTTCACCCCGATGACCTTCTCCCACTCCGTGGCGTCCACGTCGGCGAGCTTGCCGCAGCGGTCGATGCCGGCGGCGGTCACCACGCCGTCCAGGCCGCCCACCGTTTCGGCCGCTTCACGCACGGCCGCTTCCACGGCCAGCCGGTCCGCAACGTCCACTTCGAACGCCTTGACGCCGGACACGCTGCTGATATCGCGGTCCAGGACCACGGGCGTTCCGCCTGCCTTCAGGACGGCGTCGACGACGGCGGCACCCAGTCCGGAGGCGCCTCCGGTAACCAGTACGCGTCCGGGGTTGTTGGCATCTGCAGTCATGGTGTTCCTTTCAATGGGGAATCAAATCGTCGGGGTGTTGTGCGATTGATCTGTGTGGTGCGGCATTTGGGTGGATAGGGAAAGTCAGCTCACCTTGGCGAGCGCATCGGCCAAGCCGGTGGTGGACCGTGCCGGGTGGTAGGGAACAGTGACGCACCTGCCGCCCCAGCTCTCCACGAGCTCCGCTTCGGGCAACCGGGAACCTTTGTAGTCGCCGCCCTTGACCCAGATGTCAGGGCGAAGCCGGTCCAGGGCAACTTCCGGAGTATCTTCGTCGAACACCATCACGGCGTCCACGCACTCCATGGCCAGCAGGAGTTCAGCCCGGTCCTGCTGGCCGATGATGGGGCGTTCCGCGCCCTTGAGCCGCCGGACCGAGCTGTCCGAGTTGAGGCAGACAATGAGGCAGTCGCCGAGTTCGCGGGCGGCGGCCAGCGAGCGCACGTGGCCGGCGTGCAGCAGGTCGAAGCAGCCGCCGGTGGCCACCACCGTTCCGCCGTTGCCGCGGACCGCGCGGGCCAGCAGCAGCGGTTCGGTGGCGCGCCGGAGCCGTGTGGGTCCGTCCGCCGGCCGTTCCACCGACGCACCGGTTGGTCCCGATGCGTCCCCGCCGTCGTCCCGGACCACGCCGTGGTCCGAGCTCCGGTCAGGCAAGGCAGCGACGCCACCGGCGCCCAGGAAGTCGGCGGCATCGTTGACTGCCAGCCCCGCCGCCTCGGGCAGGGCGCTGCCGGCCAAGAGGTGGACTGCCAGGCCTGCAACCAGGCGGTCGCCGGCCCCGCAGGGATCCCCGGCTTCCACCCGCGGCGCCGGAACATCCAGGGGGGACACGCTGTCCCGCTGCAGCAGCACGGCCCCGTCCGAACCCTTGGTCACCAGGACCGCGTTGCCCTGCCAGCGTTCCAGCAGGATGCGTCCGACGCCGGCGGCCGGGTCACCGGGCGCGCCGTCACCTGAAGCGGGGCTTGCGTAAGTGGCGGCGGCTTTGGTGGCCTCCGCCAGGTTGGGCGTTACCACGGCAACTCCCGGCACCGGTTCCGGCCCGGACGGATGCGGGTCCCAGATGACGGGCACTTCGGCCGTGCGCCTGGCAAGCAGGCGGCGCAGCTCCGGGCTGGCCGCCACTCCCCTCCCGTAGTCGGCCACGATGATGGCACCGGCTTCCTCCACGGCACGAAGCATGGCGGGGGACATCTCCGGTACCGGTGGCTTGCCGCACCCCTGGTCGAACCGGACCACTGCATGGGAGCCGGCCCGGACCCGGGTTTTCACCGGTGTGGGGTGGCCGCTGGGGCCGGACACCAGCCGCACGCCGGCGAGTTCGCCGCGAAGTTGCCGCCCGGCGTCGTCATCGCCGAACACCGTCACCAGGGTGACGGGCCAGCCTTCCCCGGCCAGCATCCGTGCCACCAGGCCGGCGCCGCCGGCGCGGCTGCGGATCCCGGAGACGTCCACCACCGGGACGGGTGCATCCGGGCTCAACCGGGTCGCCTCGCCGGAGAGGTCCACGTCCAGCATCACGTCGCCCACCACCACGATCCTCATGGCAGGCCTCCCTGCTGCAGGATGGCGGGGCTGTGGCGGGCCACCTCGAGGTCGAAGGCCCGGCACACGGCATGCAGGGCGATCAGGTGGCCCTCCTGGGCGTTCGCGTTGAGGGCATCGATCATCACGGCTTCATCGCAGACGCTGGCCAAAGGGTTCGGCCCTGCACCGGTCAGCGCCCAGGTGGTGATGTTCAGGCGGGATGCGGTCTCCGCTGCGCGCAGCAGGTTGGGGCTTTTGCCGCTGGTGGACAGCAGGACCAGCACGTCGCCGGAGCGGCCGTGGGCGCGCACCTGGCGGGCGAAGACGTCGTCGTACCCGTAGTCGTTGGCGATGGCCGTCATGGCGGATGTTTCCGCGTGCAGGGAGATGGCGGAGAACGGGACCCGCTCGCCGTCGAACCGTCCCACCAGCTCGGCCGTGAGGTGCTGGGCTTCGGCGGCGGACCCGCCGTTTCCGGCTGCCAGCAGCCGCTGCCCGCGGAGCATCCGCTGGGCAAGCTCCACACCCCAGGCGGCGAGCCGGCCGGACTGGTTGCGCAGGGATTCCAGGGCGGGAACCACGTTATCCAGGTGCAGCCTGACGGCGTCGGCGCTGGCGGAATCCACGTATGCGGCACCGGGCAGCACCGCAGGGAGGGCCGGTGCCATGGCCAGGTGCGCCAGGTCGATGTCGCGGAGGGATGATTCAGCAGTCACAGTGCCGCTCCTTCCATGGGGATGGCTGCGGGGCGGGCGGCGGCACCCGCCACCGCGAGCTTGTACGCCTTTTCGGATTCCGCGGCCACCCGGTCCCACGAATAGCGGGCACGTGCGCGGCGCTGGCCGGCATCACCGAGTTCGGACCGCAGGGAGGGGTTGCCCAACAGCATGGCCACGGCCGACGCGATGGCTTTCGGGTCGCGGGGCGGGACGTGCAGGCCGGTGGCATGGTCCACCACGGTGTCCCGCAGCCCGCCCACCGCTGCGGCCACCACCGGCACGCCGCACGCCATGGCTTCGAGGGGAACGATGCCGAACGGCTCGTACCAAGGGGCGCAGACCACGGCATCGGCGCTGCGGAAGATGCCGGGCATGTCCCCGCGGGGCACCTGGCCTTCAAGTACCACCTGGTCCTGGACGCCGAGTTCTGCGGCAAGGTCCAGCAACCGGCGCACCTCGGGGTCTGAGTGAAGGGCACCCGAGTCCCCGCCGCCGCCAACGATGAGGAGTTCGACGTCGGCAAAGCCCGCTGCGCGCAAGTGCGGCAGGGCGCGGATCACCAGGTCCACACCCTTGCGCGGCACCAGCCTGCCCACGGAAAGGATGCGGTGGGACCTGGGTTTGGCGGCCACCGGACCATCCGGTCCGAAGACATCCAGGTCCACGCCGCAGGGTGCAATGGAAATCTTTCCCGTGTCGATGCCCATGGCTTTGAGCTCGAACACCTCGTCCGAGCAGGTGGCGATGATCCGGTCCGCGGACCGCCCGACGCCCGGTTCAAGCCAGCGGCGTTCCTGCGGGCTGGTGTCCTCGGCACCCTGGTGCCGGCGCTTGACCGTGCCCAGTGCGTGGAAGGTCTGGATGACGGGGACCCGGTAGCCCGAGCCGGCCCGCCGGGCGGCGTCCAGGGCGGCCAGGCCGGACATCCAGAAGTGTCCGTGGACCACGTCGGGGGGCCGCTGGTCCCAGTCCCGGGCCACGCCGTCGGCCAGTTCGCCCATGAACGGCAGCAGCTCGTCCTTGGGAACGTGCTGCGGAGGGCCGGCGTCCACATGGACCACGTCAAAACCGGGTCCCACCTTTACGCGGGCGGGAAGCTCTGTCGCGTCCCTGCGGGTGTATACGGTGACCTGGTGTCCGCGCCTTGCCAGCGCTTCGGACAGTGCGGCGACGTGGACGTTCTGCCCGCCGGCGTCCACCCCGCCCAGGGCTGCCAGCGGACTGGCGTGCTCGGAAATCATCGCGATCTTCATGCGGTCTTCCTTTCTTGCGCCGGAACAAGGACCTGCCCGTCCGGCCGGTGGCGGGCAGAGGGGCTGCGCCCGAGATCCGCCAGGAGCCCGTCCCAGCTGTCCTGGAATTTGCCCAGGCCGTAGCGGGCCAGTGCGGCCTCGCGCGCGGCGACGCCCCGCCGTCGTGCTTCATCCGGGTTGGCGACCAGCCTGCGGGCGCACCGGAGCAGCTCGTCGATGTCCGCGGACACTATTCCGGCCTCCGGCGGGACTGCCCGGGGAGCTTCGGTGGCGGCCAGCACCACCACGGGCATGCCCAGGTGCATGGCCTCCAGCAGGGACAGGCCCAGGGAAGTCCAGCGCATGGGGTGCAGGTAGACACGGCAGCGTGCCAGCTCCCGGTGGAGTTCCTGCGTTTTCAGGTCGCCGCGCGGGGTGAGCCGGTCCGTTCCGATGCCGGCGGCAACTGCCAATCCCTCGGTCTTCATCCCGAACACCTGCAGGGGCGCCACGTCGGCGAAGGCAGGCAGCAGGTCCGTGCCCGTCACCCGGCCGCGGCGCACGGGTTCGTTGACCACCACGCCCAGGTCCGGCAGCTCCCCCGTATATAGCTGGCCGGGGTCGGGGATGCCGTGCTCGATGACTGTGGACAGGGCTGATCCGTTGTCCCAGGCGAGCCGGTTGAAGTGGGTTACGTGCACCAGGGGGATGGTGTTCTGGTCCGCAAGCGGGTGCCGGGTGAAGGGGAAATCACCCTTGGGCGTGTTGTGCTCCACGAAGACCGCGGGCAGGTCCCCTCCGGGGGTGCGGCTCAGGACCCGCGAGACGTCGCTGATTTCTTCGGGCCGTTGCAGCACGACGGCGTCAACAGAGCCTGCGTCCAGCGTCGCCAGGTCCACCTCCCGCACGGAGTCCGGCCAGTTGCGCCCGGCGCGGCCCAGGCCCCATGGCCCGCCGTCGGGCAGGACGGGGAGCAAGTATTCGTGCCTGCCGCGGACGAAGGCGTCCGTCCAGGATCCGTGGACATGCCAGAGCAGGATTCTCATCTGTTGCGGGCCTTTCTACGGGTGCTGACGTGGGTGCTGAAGGAGCTCACGCCGCTGATCAGGCGTTCAACGGCGGCCACCACTTCTTCGGGGGATACGGAGTCCAGGCAGGGGTGGCCGGGGACTGGACAGATGCGGGCGCGGGTCATCCGGCAGGCCGCGTTCTGGTCTCCCAGCAGCTCCAGCGGCACCCCGTACGGTGCCCAGCGGATGGCCGGGACCACGGGGGAGAAGAGGCAGGCCACCGGCGTGCCCACCGCTGCTGCCAGGTGGGCGGGGCCGGTGTTTCCGGTGACCACAGCATCGGCGCCGGCCATGACGCCCGCGAGCGTGTGCACATCGGTCCGGCCGCCGAGGTCCAGCGCGGAGGGGCCAGCCACGGTGGCCGTCAACGAGGTTTCGCCGGGGCCGCCGGTCACCACCACGCGGTGGCCGGCGCCCTGGAGGAGTTCGACGGCGGCGGCGTGGTGGAGCGGGGGCCACGCCCTTGCCGGTACGGCCGCGCCGGGATGGACCACCACGTAGGGCCCGTCGCCGACGAGGTCACGGACATCCGGGCCGGGAGTGATGTGGAGCTTGCCGTCGTCACCCTGGGGGAGCCTGAATCCTGCGGCTTCGGCGATGCCCAGCGCACGTTCGGCTTCCGGCTGGTCTTCGGGGAAGTCCTCGCCGGGTTTGAGCCGCACATCGAGCAGCGAACCGGCATAGTCCGTTGACGCGCCCGTGATCCGCTCGACGCCGGCCAGCCGGAGCAGGAGTGCCAGCGGCAGCGGGGACTGGTGGAACGAGGTGAGGATGACGGCTTCGGTAATCCTGGAGTTGCGGACGTACTCGATGAGGCGGTCCGCGTGGGGGCCCGTCATTTTGGGCGCCGGGTTCATGATCCACGGGCTGTCCCAGCTGTAGACCTCGGCGGCGCCGGGCAGGAGTCCCGCGGCGGCCTCGCCCTGCCGGCCGCACAGCATCACCACATGGTTCGCGCCGCTGCCGTCCGGGACGCGGCCGTTGGCGGCTGCCCGCACTGCGGGTCCGGCCAGCAGGACATCGCCCATGCTGTCCAGCCGCGCCACCAGCACGCGCCCCATTACGGCGCCTCCCGGAGGAGGACGACGGCGCCGGCCAGGTCGTGTGCCACCAGCCGGGCGGCAGCCACTTCCTCGGCCCTGGTCACCGGGGTGGGTACCAGGACTCCGGTAGCTCCCGCAGCCTCGGCGGCCCGGACGTCGGCGCCGATGTCGCCGATCAGGGCCGCTTCGGATTCGTCAATACCCAGCTTCCTGCAGGCACTGTGAACCATTCCCGGGGCGGGTTTGCGGCAGTCACAGTTGTCCTGGTCCGAGTGCGGGCAGACTTCCCACACGTCGAAGGGGCCAAGCAGTTCTTCCACCCTGGCGTTGACGCTGGCAACGTCGTCCTCGCTGATGAGTCCGCGGGCAATACCGGACTGGTTGCTGATCACGCCCGTGGCAATGCCGTCCGCCCGCAGGCTGTCCAGCACTTCCCTCGCACCGGGCACGGGCCGTACCAAGGCGGGGTCCCCGTTGTAGGGGACATCGACCACCAGGGTTCCATCCCTGTCGAACAGCACGGCGCGGATCTTGGCAGTTGTGGGGCTTCCCATGTCAGTCCTGTTCCCTCCTGCTGCTGCTCCTAAACAGGCCGACATCGCACCGGGCGTCGGACAGCAACGTTTCCGGCCCGCTGGACAGGCAAGATAGGAAATCTGTGGTGTGGCGCGCCCGGCCGTGGCCGGGCCGGAAGTCAGTGCAGTCCGGTCACGGCATCGACGGCCGGCCAAAACCGCGGCGCCGGGCGGGCTCCCGGTGGGAGTGGGCGGCGCGTTGGGTCTGCGCCCGCCCCCCGGAGGTCGCAGTGCCGGGGCATTCGGCGGATGGTTCGAGCCGGGAACTGTTTTCGAGGCGGCGCTGGAGTTCCACCAGCACGCGGGCCAGCCGCCGTGAAACCTGCATTTGCGACATGCCAAGCCGTTTGCCCAGTTGCACCTGGGTTTCCTCGCAGAAGTAGCGGCGGTACAGGAGCTCCCTGTCCGCCGGGTCCAGGTCATGCATGGCATCGCGCAGGCAGGCCAGTTCCTCCAGCCGTTCCAGGGGCGTGTCCGGACAGGCGAGCAATTCGCCGATGGACGGCGCGTCCGAATGCGGGTTGACCGCATCCAGGGAGTCCGGGTGCATGCTGCTGGATGCCGACATGGCCTCCTGTACCTCCGCCGGATCTGTTTCCAGTTCACCGGCGAGCTCTTCCACACTGGGAGTCCTGCCCAGCGCCTGGGTCAGTTCCGGTTCGGCCCTGAACATCCGGGTGCGCAGGTCCTGGATGTTCCGCGGCGGGCGGACCACCCAGGTCCGGTCACGCAGGTACCTCTTCAGCTCCCCGGTGATGGTGGGGGCGGCGTAGGCGGGAAAGCTCTCGCCCTTGGACAGGTCGAAACCACGGGCGGCCTTGACCAGTCCCAGGTAGGCCACCTGGTTCAGGTCCGCCCGCTCGCGGCCGCGGGCTTCGAAGCGCGAGGCCAGTGCTTCGGCGAGGTCAAGGTAGCCCAGGACCAAATCGTTTTCGAAGGTCTCCCGCAGCTGCCCCGACCTGGCGTGCGGATCGTGGGGGGAAGCGGGTGTTTGCGTCGGCGTGGACTGGTGGCTGTGGACGAATGAAGCGTCCACGGCAACTGGAGAGAAGGATTCTGGCATTGACGTTGGTTCCCTCGGGGATGGTTCCGAAAGCCTGCGGCAAGACTTAGAAGCAGCAAATCATAAGCTTGCTTATAAAACAATCCTTCTCGGCGATAGGCTCGTCTGGTACGCAGTTCTGTCCACCTTGCGTCAGGAGCACCCTCATGCGGATTGTCATCACCGGGGCCAGTGGAAATGCCGGCACGGCCCTCCTGCGGAACCTGCAGGGCCAGCTCGCCAGGAAACCCGGGAGCCTCCAGCTCGCCGGGATCAGCCGCCGCCTCCCGGATACCAGCCAGGCTCCGTACGCAGGGGTGGACTGGCACACGCTCGACGTGGGGCTGGAGCAGGACCGCCAAAAGCTGGAAGCAGCGCTGGAAGGAGCTGACGCCGTCGTCCATCTGGCGTGGCAGATCCAGCCAAACCGGGACCTGGAGCAGCTGTACCGGACGAACGTCGCCGGGACCAGGCATGTACTGGACGCAGCCAGGGCCGCGGGTGTGAAGCAAGTGGTCTGCGCGTCCTCGGTGGGCGCGTACAGCAAGTCATCCAAGGACGGGCGCAGGGACGAATCCTGGCCCGCCCAGGGGATGCGGGGCTCCCACTACAGCCGACACAAGGCTGAGCAGGAAGCGCTGCTGGACCGGTTCGCCGAGTCCGAGCCCGGCATTGCCGTGGCCAGGCTCCGCCCGGGCCTGATCTTCCAAGGAGACGCAGGCAGCGAAATCGGCCGGTACTTCCTGGGCCCGGTCATTCCGCGGCTGCTGCCCGGCAAGCTGCGGATTCCGCTGCTGCCCGCACCGGACAACCTGGTGTTCCAGGCGGTGCACGCCGATGACGTGGCAGAGGCTTACTGGCGCGTGGTGGATCAGCGGGCCAACGGCGCCTTCAACATCGCTGCCGAACCGGTCCTGGATCCCCAGGAGCTGGCCCGGATCCTGGGCGCCAGGAGAATCCTCCCCGTGCCCATGTGGCTGCTTCACCGGGCAGCCGGGCTCGCGTGGCGGCTGCGGCTCCAACCTACCGATTCCGGGTGGGTGGAGATGGCCGCTGGAGCGCCCGTCATGGACACCCGGCGGGCACAGCGGATTTTGGGGTGGGAGGCAAAGACCTCGGCTGTGGACGCTGTCCGCGAAGTGCTGGAAGGCATGGGAACGGGGAAGGGAATAGCTCCCTCCCCCGTACTGAAACCGCGAAGCGGCACCTAGCCGCGACGGCTCCCCGGTGCCTAAATTCCGTCGCGCGGATTACGCTCCCCGTGACTGGTTTCGTCAACGCCGTCGCCTGGCTGGCGGTCCCGTTCGTCCAGGTGCGGATCCCGCTCGCCGGGGCGCCGCTCGTCACCAAGGGTCCTGCCATCGGCACCGTCCTGCCCGGTCGCCGGCCCTCGCCCGTCAGCCTCGCGGCTGCTTCCCGCGTGGTCGCCGTACACCGGGTCACCGTACGCCCGGTTATCGCGAGCACTGTCATCGCGCGCAGTGTCATGATGTGACTGGCCGCCGTAGGCCCTGTCATCGTGTGTCGTGTCGCGGCGGGCGTCAGCCTGGCCGCCATAGGCCTGGTCATCCTGCGAAGGGGTGGTGTGTGCATGGTCGCCCTGCACGCGGTCATCATGCCCGTGGCCCACTGTTCCGGCAGCCGCGTCAGATTGGCGCGGACGCTGCTCGCCGTCGTCGGCCCTGCGCGCCCGCCGGCCGGCGTCGTTCGTGACGTCGGGATCTATTTCGTCAGCCTTGCGCGTGTGATCGGCGACTTCGTTGCGGAGTGAACCCGCCTCGCGGGCCTTCTCGTCGGCCTCCTGGCGAAGGCGTGCGGCATTGACTTGCGCCTGCTCGGCGTCAGCACGTGCGCGGGCAGCCTTGGCCTCACGTTCGCGGGCATCGATTTCCTTGGTCTCCGCTTCCCTGCGGATTTCTGCTGCTTTTTCGCGGTGTTCCTGCTCGCGCTTTTCCTGGACGGCCTTCCGGCGCCGCCCGCTCATCAGCAGGACAACAATCAGCAACACCACAACGACGGCAATGACTATCCAAATCCATGGAGCTGTTTCCACGCTACCCACCACTTTCCACTTCAGTTGTGACCGGGCAGGCCCTCGCCGTCCGGCTGACTTATCGGGTTCGGTTATAACTCGTTTACGAAGGGTACTTACCTTTCATTAGTAATCATGCTTATCATTTTACGGCCAGTATTGCTGGTTCTTGATCAACAACCGGCCTTCTTGGAAAGAGAGATGGAAGATGACAGAGAACCAATGGCCCGAGGACCCCAACGCGGTTCCCACGGCCAATACAGGAATTCCCGGCGAGCGGGCTGCAACCACCTTCCCCGCCGCCACAACTCCACAGACGCCAGTACCCGGCACGGGTGACTACCAGTCAGCAACCGGGACGGGTGACTACCCGTCAGGCGGTTACCAGGCGGGCAATCCGTCAGGCGGTTCGAAGACCGATGCGGCAAAGGCGGAAGCCTCTGACGTGGCGGGACAGGCAACGTCGGCAGCCAAGGATGTGGCGCATACGGCAAAGGAAGAAGCCGCCAACGTCGCGGCCGAGGCAAAGACCAACGCCAAGGACCTCATGAACCAGGCGAAGACAGGCCTGACCAGCGAGGCAGGCGCCCAGCAGCAGAAGGCCGCGCAGGGGATCCGCAACATCTCTGACCAGCTGCACAGCATGGCCACCGCCCCGGAGCAACAGGGTGTGGCGAGTGACCTGATCCGGCAGGCGGCCGAGCGCAGCTCTTCCGTGGCGTCATGGCTGGAGAGCAGGGAACCCGGTGACCTTTTGGGCGACGTGCAGCGCTTCGCCCGCAACAAGCCCGGGACGTTCCTGCTGCTTGCGGCAGGCGCAGGTGTTTTGGCTGGCCGGTTGACCCGCAGCCTCACGGCGGGCGCCCCGGAGGCGTCCTCCGGCACCGGCACGGCCAGCACCACTGGCAGGCACTCCGGCGGACTCCAGTACTCGGGAACCGGATACGGCGACCAGTACAGCGAGTCCTACGCACCGGCCGGAGGTACCGTCCCGCCCCCGCCGGTGCAGCTGCCCGGCCCGGCGACCACCACGGCAGGGTACGACGGCGGCGCTCCCGGCAGCGGGTATCCGGAACCTGTGCGTCCGGCCAGCGGGCTGGACAGCCCCCAGTTGGTCGAGGAGCCCTGGTCCGGAAACCAGATCGCCGACGACCCGGTCTATGACCGCGACCTCGCGGATGACCCCATGGCAAACGACCCACGCACCCGCAACAGGTCCGCGGACGGCGAGTCCGGCAGGTTCTGATGAGTAGCCAGATTCCTGAGTCGCCGAGCGTGGCGCACCAGAAGGCAGAGACAGCGTCGCTGGGTGAACTGCTCGGCGATGTCACCCGGGACCTATCCACCCTGATGCGCCAGGAAGTCGACCTCGCCAAAGCCGAACTCAAACAGTCCGCCACCCGGGCCGGTAAAGGCGGCGGCATGCTCGCCGGCGCCGGCGTCGCAGGCCACTTCGTCCTGCTCTTCCTGTCCCTGGCCCTGATGTTCGGCCTCGGCGCCCTCATGCCCCTGGGGTGGGCCGCCGTGATCGTCGCCGTCATCTGGGCCATCGCAGCCGCGGTCCTCGCCAGCATCGGCCGGAAGAACCTCAAAGAAATCAAGGGCCTGCCCCAAACCGGCGAAACCCTCGCCGAAATCCCCCCGACCCTCAAACCAGGTGAGGTAAACCGATGAGCGAAAACCCCGACGCAATCCGAGCAGATATCGAAGCCACCCGCACACGCCTCGGCACCAACGTCGACGCCGTCGCGGACAAGGTCACTCCGTCCAACATCGTCCACCGCCAAGCGGACCGCGTCCAGGAAACAGTCAAAGACGCGGTATCAGGGGTCAAGGAGAAAATCATGGGAGCAGCAGACCACACGGGCACCCGAGTCCAGGATGCCGCACACTCCGGGGCCGGGCACACCACCAACGCCCTGCACAGCACCGGCGACACCCTCCACGACGCCAAGGACAACGTCGCCTCCACCCTCTCCGACGCCGGCCACACCGTCGCCGCAGCACCGGACCGGGTGAAAGCCAAAACCCAGGGTAACCCCCTCGCCGCCGGCCTCATCGCCTTCGGCGCAGGAATGCTGGTCTCCTCGCTGATCCCCGCCAGCGAGAAGGAACGCCAGGCAGCAGACCAGCTCAAAACCGCCGCCGAACCCCTCACCACCGAACTCACCGACGCCGCCAAAGGCATGGTCCAGGACCTCAAAGAACCAGCCCAACAGGCCATGGACAACGTCAAAACCACTGCCACCGACGGCATCGAACACGTCAAAACCGACGGCCAAGACGCCGCCACCGACGTCAAAGACCGCGCCTCCAACGCCAAAGACACAATCCAAAACACCTAGGCAGGCGCGGCAACTGCACGTCATTCCGTAGGCAACTGCATTAACACGACAGGCCGGCCCCGCCCACCCGCGGAGCCGGCCTGTCTGGTTGGCCCCCTGACCGAGAGGACACCCCCATGGCAACTCATGACGCATCCGAAACCAGTACCGCGAAGGCGGGGCAGGCGCCGGATCCAAACGACTCCAGGAAGCCGGACAGCCCCAAGGAGCTGGACAAGCCGAACTGGAAATACATCGCCAAGAAGACACTGCGCGAGTTCAGCAAGGACCAGTGCCCCGACCTCGCTGCTTCCCTGACCTACTACGCGGTCCTGTCATTGTTCCCGGCCATCCTGGCCCTGGTATCCCTGATCGGGCTGTTCGGCGATCCGCAGAAGACCACGGACGCGCTCCTGCAGATCGTCAGCGGGTTCGTCCCGGGCGAGACCGTGGACACCATCGGCGGCGTTGTGAAAGACCTGGCCAACGCCCCGGCGGCCGGATTCACCCTGGTCATCGGCCTGGCCACCGCGCTCTGGTCGGCTTCAGGGTACGTGGGTGCTTTCGGCCGTGCCATGAACCGCGTGTACGAGGTGGACGAGGGACGCCCGTTCGTTAAGCTGCGCGGAACCATGCTGGCCGTGACCGTGCTCGCGATTGCCATCATCGCCATCCTCGCCGGCATGCTGGTCCTGAGCGGCCCGGTGGCAGAGGCCGTGGGCGGCTTTATCGGGCTCAGCGGGGTTTTCCTTGCCGTCTGGAACATCGCCAAATGGCCCGTGATGGTGGCACTGATCATCGTCATCATCGCCGTCCTTTACTACGCCACACCCAACGTCAAGCAGCCCAAGTTCAAGTGGATGAGCATGGGGTCGGGCATCGCCCTGGTCGTTTTCCTGCTGGCCTCCCTGGGATTTGGCTTCTACGTGGGGAACTTCGGCAACTACAACAAGACCTATGGCGCCCTGGGCGGCGTGATCGTCATGCTGCTGTGGCTCTGGATCCTGAACATGTCGCTGCTCTTTGGAGCCGAGTTCGACGCCGAGACAGAACGCGGCCGCCAGCTCCAGGCCGGCATCAAGGCAGAGGAAACCATCCAGCTGCCGCCGCGCGACACCAAGAAGAGCGAAAAACTGCAGGCCCAGGAAGAAGAAGACATCAAGCATGGCCGCGAACTGCGTGAGAAATATGCCGCGGAAAACGGGGACAACGGCGACGCAGAGGGCACCGGCGCCGTGGAAAACGCGCCCACTGAACCGCACCGGGAACGGGTCCGGGACAAGGTCCGCGACCGCGCCACGCACGGCACGCCGGAAGACGATGACCGGGGACACCAAAGGCACTAGGCAGGACCCCCGAATTGGTGGAAGATTAGTCAGGTCCTGAAGAGTTCCCGGGTGCGTGAAGCCCGGGGTTAGGCGGGGCCGGCGGTGAGATGGCCTCTTCTGAGACCGAGGCCAGTCCCCCCAGTCGCCGTCGGCCCCCTGGACGGATTCCGCCCGGGCGGATCCCCACGTGACCTGGCCATATGCCGTGGCGGGCAAGGCTCGCATAACTGGACAAACTGCCCGTGCTGAAATACCTTCATGTTTACTTACCTTGCCGGCCAACTGATGGCAGGGCCGCTGAAGCAGACACGGCGGAAATCACGGTCAAACCTTGTGAGCGGATATGCCTGCCAACCATTTTGAAGATTTTCTTGCGGACGCAGTTGTTCCGGCAAAGGAGCCCGGCCTGGGCCTCGGCCGCGACGAACTCTACGGCCTGTACACCAGCTGGTGCCTGATCAACAAGGTCCAGCTCCAAGCGCCTGAAGACCTGTGGGGAGCCCTGAAAGTGAAGGGCATCGATCCCGACAGCAACAACCTCTCCATGACCGGCCCCGCGGCAGCTGACTACATTATTGCCAGCGCACCCGACCTGGTCTGAGCGCTAACCGAAAGGGCTGCCACGGCTTTCCGTGGCAGCCCTTTCGTGTCTCCTCAGCTCCTCCGCTCAGCCCTCTGCGCCGCGCGGGTCAAGGGCAAGGGCAAGGAGGTAGCCGGCGAACCCTCGGGGAGCACGCGCCTCCAACCTGCCGGAGGTGATGACGCGGTTGCTGTCGGTAGCGGCGATCACCGCGCCTCCGCTGCGCAGCTTCCTGACAAGGCTCCTGTCCTCCCCGGATTCTGCGGCGGGAAATCCACCGGCTGCCAGGTAGGCGGATGCACGGACACCGAGGTTGGCGCCGTAGACATGGTGGTGGTTGTCCTGCAGACGGTGGCGTGCATGCCATCGCTGCAGCAGCCCCGTGTCCATGCCGTCAGAGTCCGGTTCCACGGAGCCCAGCACAGCGTCGGCGCCGGCATCAGCCAGTTCCAGTTGCCGGGTGAGCCAGTGCGCAGGAACGCGGGAATCGGCATCGGTGTTGGCAATCCAGATTTCCCCTGCGGGAACACCCAGGGCACCGGCTTCGGCCAGGACCGCCCTGTTCCCTTCCCGCCTGCTCCGCCCAACGCTTCGGAAATCAGCTGCCAGGACGTTGAACCGGGGATCTGCCGCAGCGAACCGGCCAGCCACGGACGCTGACAGGTCGGTGCAGGCGTCCAGGACCACCAGCACGCGGACGCCCAGTCCGGGGCGCTGCACCTGGAGGTCGCCGACGGCGGTGCGGGCAGCCTCAAGTGCGTCACCCAAGTGCCGCTCTTCGTTGTGGGCGGGGACCACCACGCCAAGATGGCTGACGCGCTGGCCGGTTGGAGCTGTCATTCCGGGGCCGTCCTGGCCGGAATGGGAGCCACGAGGACCTCCAGGAGGAAATCCCGTTCCCGGTACATCCCTGCCTGGCGCCAGCTCAACCGCTCCCTGGCGAGGGCGTGGACGGATTCGCCATCAAGCTCCCAGCCCGCCACCGGGTGCCTCCAATGGCAGAGCACCAGCGTCCCGCCGGGCTGCATGGCAGCCTCCACCCGATCCCACAGGTTGGCAAGCTCATCGCGGGCAAGGTAGTAGCCCACCTCGGACACCACGATGAGGTCGAAGGAGCCCTCCGGCCAGGCTTCCGGAAGCACGGCCTGCTCCACGGTGACGTGGTGTGCCCCCGCCAGCCGGTGCCTCGCGTGTTCCACGGCCACCCCGCTCGCGTCCACCGCAAGCAGGCTCCGGCACCGGGGTGCCAGGTCCGCCGTCAGGGTGCCGATGGAGCAGCCGATTTCCAGTCCTGCCCCGTAGGAGGCCTCAGGCAAGGCTGCCAGCGTCAGGGCACGCTTGCGCTGTTCGTACCAGCTGGAACTGTAGTTCCAGGGGTCCTCGGTGCGCTGGTGCACGGCGTCGAAGATTTCCGTGGCCTCGCCGCTGCTGTGCACGGGGTCCCCCGGCTTCCGCGGCGGCGTCCAGGCAAACATCTCGAACCCCCTGGCGAAGTGCCTCAGGAAGCCCTCGCTGAGCAGCGCTTCGTCACCCGCGGCAGGCGACAGCGGCAGGACCTGCGTGGCGTGGGCGGCCATGGCGCGGTCCTTGGCGTCCCGCGCGGACGGGTCAAGGTGGAACCTCATCCAGTCACGCCAGTCCGAATGGTCCGGGCCGGCCCAGTGCCAGTACCAGATGGGGTATTCGAGCAGGCCGTGGCCGCCCTCCGCAGCAACGTCCGCCGCCACTGCACCCAGGGCGTCGTGATCGGCGTGGCCGTCGGCGCGGTACGGTGCCACGACCACCACGTCCCGGCGTTCCCCGAAAGTACCGGCGAGCCTGGCTGCGGCCTGCCGGACCGCATCAGCGATGACGTCCGCGTGCAGGCCAAGTCCGCGGTCCGGCAAGCCGAGGAAGCGCCAGCGGCCCTCCAGCCCCAACGCCGTGAGGGCTGCCCCAAACTCTTCCAGCCGGGCCGCGGCGAGGCGTTCGGGCGTGTGCGTTACGGATTCCGGGTGGGAGCCCTCGCCTGCCGTGCAGAGCAGCACTTCCACGGCCGCCCCCAGCTCGCGCAGGCTTGCTGCCAGCCCTCCTGCACCAAGGGTTTCGTCGTCGGGGTGGGCCGCGAGGACCACAAAGCCCAGAGCCGCCAGCTCGCCGCTGTCCAGGGGCAGCTCAGGGGCGGCGGACAATCCGGCCGCCATCCATGACGATTCGGCGGTGCCCAGGTCCGCGTGGGAGAAGGTCACCATGGGCAGTCACCCTTGAGGGTCAGTGCACCCAACTGGGCGTCGTCCCGGCGCCCGTGGTGCTGCCTGACATAGAGGGCAAGGTCAGCCACCCGCTTGGCGTACGCGGCGTCGAACGCCAGTGGCCCGGGGCCGCGGTTGGCCGTCACCAGCTGGAGGACGTGGTCGACGGCGGAGGCAACAGTTCCGCGGACACGCTGCGCTTCGCTCCAGTCGCTGCTGCTCCCGGCCGCGGTTCCAACGGCGTCCACGCGCTCGGCGGCCTTGGCCAGGTACTGCAGTGCCGAAACGAGGATCCGGTCCGTTTCGCCCAGGGCAGCAAGCGCCAGCTGGTCCGGCTCGCGGCCCGATTCGGCGCCTTTCCGCAGGCCGTCCCGGAAATCGCGGGCAACGCCCACCGCTCCCCCGAGCCAGCAGGCGGCAACCCCCATCCCGCCCCACGCGAAGCCGGGACGGCTGTGGTACCAGCCGATGCCGCCCACAGCCGCAGCGGGTACCTTGTCGAAGTGCACCGTACCGCTGGGAATCTCGCGAAGTCCCCGTGCAATCCATTCCGGCTCCTCAGCCGTTACCCCGGCGTGGCGGAGGTCAACGGCGAACGCTGCCCGGCCGCCGTCGTCCGTGTGCGCGGTGATGACCGCATGGTCCAGCCGGCCGGCCAGGGAGCACCAGGGCTTTGACCCGTTCAGGACGTACCCGGCGCCGTCGGCTGTGGCCCGGAGGCGGAGCCCCGGGCCCTCGGCTGCGAAAACACCCCAGGAGCCTTCGCCCGCGTCTGCCGCTGCCGCTGCCTGCTTCAGGATTGCCACGGCGTCGAGGTGCGGTTCGAAGACCCGGGCGGCAGCGACGTCGACGGCGGCCACGGAAGCGAGGAGCTCCCACAGCTGTGCGGTCCGGCCTTCGCCCGGCAACGGCCAGGAGCGTCCAGCCGCGACGGCGAGCTGAAGCAGCGCCGGGACATCCCCTGCTGCGCCGCCCACAGCCGAAAGACCGGGGGCAAACCGCGCGAGCTCTTCCACCGTTGAACTGAGAAGCACGGGCCGGACGGGGCTGCCGCCGTTTTCCGGTTTTCCTTGCAGTGCGCCCCGACCGTTGTCCGGGCTGTCCCCCACCGCCACCTACTTGCTGGCCGGCTCGGTCACTGCGGCGGTAGGCGCCATGGTTTCGGCGTTGACCATCCAGGCCAACTGCTCCAGCCGTTCGATGATCTTGTGCAGCAGGTCTGCGCTGGTGGGGTCCTCGTCGTCGACGTCGTCGTGGACATCGCGAATGGTTTTCACGGTCCGCTCCAGCCGGGCGGTGATGAGCTTGACGGTGTCCTTCGTGGACGTGAGGCCCGCGGGGAATTCAGCCAGGCGGTTGTCCGCTGTGACCGTGCTGCTGCGGCCGTCCGGCAGGGCGTGAAGGGCCCGCATGCGCTCGGCCACCTCATCGGCGAACAGCCGTGCCGCCGAGACGATTTCATCCAGCTGCAGGTGCAGGTCCCGGAAGTTGGTGCCCACGAGGTTCCAGTGGGCCTGCTTTCCCTGCAGGTGCAGTTCAATCAGGTCCGTGAGGACCATCTGCAGGTTGCTGGCAAGGGTGGGTGATGCCTTCATCGTTTTCCTCCATTGCGGCCTGTCCGGCTGCCCGCCAGCCGAACACTTATTCTAAGCATACTTATCAATGGAGATCCGGTGGGCGTTTGAGGGCGTTGTCAGGTGATACGGGCGAGGGCGAAACCATCCCAGCCCTTGGAACCCACGGTCTGGATGACGGTGGCGTCCAGGCGGGGATGCTCCCCCAGCAGGGTGAGGGCGTCGATAATGCCGGGGGCGTTCACGGGGTCCATTGCCGGATCCAGGACCGCACCTTCCCAGATGGTGTTGTCCAGCACCACGGTGGCGCCGCGCCTGCCCAGCCGGACGGCCCAGTCCAGGTAGCGGCTGTTGTTCTCCTTATCCGCGTCAATGAAGATGAAGTCGAACGGCTCGCGGCCCTCTTCCTCCAGCGCAGCCAGCGTCTCCAGTGCCGGGCCCAGCCGGATTTCCACCTTCTGGCCCAGGCCGGCGAAATCGATGTTGGCCCACGCCACCTCGGCGTGCTTGGGGAGGAACTCGCAGGTGACCAGCGTGCCGTTGGCGGGCAGTCCGCGGCCCATCCAGATGGTGCTGAAGCCGGCAAGCGTACCGATTTCCAGGATGCGCCGGGCGCCGGAGAGCTGCACCAGGAGCATCAGCAGCTTTCCCGCGTTGGGTGCCACCTCAATGGCCGGCATGCCCGCGTCGGCCGCGGACCGGATGGCCTGCTCCAGCGCGGGGTCCGGGTGGACCACCACCCGCGAGAGGAACTCTTCGGTGGCGATCCATTCCGGCCGGGGCTTGTGCTCGAACATGGGCACAGTTTGGCACGCAGTGATCAGCCGGTCCAGAGGCTTCCGGCGGCCGGCAAACCGACTGCCCCCGCAGCGCAGGGGACGGTAAGGGGATGTTCAGGAGCCGTCCGTGAGCGCCTCTTCGAGCCGGTCCACCTTGGCCGTCAGTTCGCCCGAATAGCCGGGCCTGATATCGGCCTTGATCACCAGGGAAACGCGGCTGCCGTACTGCCCCACGGCTTCGGTGGCCCGTTTGACGACGTCGAACACCTCATCCCATTCGCCTTCGATGGTGGTGAACATCGAATCGGTTTTGTTGGGCAGGCCTGAGTCGCGGACGATCTTGACCGCGGCGGCAACGGCGTCGTGCACGGAGGCGTCGCCGGGGCGTGAACCTCCCGCGGGAGTACCTGACGGGGCGACTGAAAAGGCAAGGAGCATGGGGCAAGTCTGCCACTGCACGCCACGGGGCAGAATCCGCCCCGGCAGGGCCGCCGTCACAATAAGCTCCTACCCCTCAGTAACGGTGAAGGGTGAGTACTCCGTTGCTAACCTTTTCGCATGAGCCTCGCAGTCGCCCGCAAGCCCCTCCGCGCCGACGCAGCGCGGAATGTGGACAAGATCATCACCGCGGCGCGGCAGTGCTTCCGGGAGTTCGGACCCGACGTTCCGCTGCAGACCATCGCTTCCACCGCCGGCGTTGGACCGGCCACGCTTTTCCGGAATTTCGCCGACAAGGAAGAACTCGTCCTGGCCGCACTGAACCGGCAGTTGCGGATCTCGGTGGACCCCGTGGTTGACGGCGCCCTGGCTGACATTGATGCGGCCAACGGGCTGTTCCGGGTGCTGGAAGCCCTGATGGACGCCGCCAGCGCTGACGCCAACCTGCTCGGCGCCGTGGCCGGGCGCCGCGAGCTCCTGACCGGCATCACGGGCTCCCTGATGGATTCCCTCAGTGTCCTGCTGGTCCGCGGGCAGGGCCAGGGCAGCCTGCGGCAGGACGTCTCCATGACGGACATGTTCCGCCTCCTGGCCATGCTGATTTCCGTGGTGGACACGATGGAACCCGGATCGGACGCCTGGCGGCGGCCACTGGCGCTGGTGGAGGACGCCATCAGGTCCACGCGACCGGCGCGTCCGCTGCCCGCCCATGTGCCGGTGCCGGCTACTGCAACAGCGCAGCAGCCGGGCAGCCTTCGGGACTGACAGCCGGCCTGCGGGCGGGCGGCAGGTCCCCTGCCCTGAGGCCCGGACCGCACCAGACCGGACGCCGCGGGCGGCGCACCTGTCCGCGGGCCATTGTGGGGGTTCCCGCCGGTGCCCTAGACTTCACTCAGGGTTACGCAGCCAGCCTCAGTTCTTCCTCCCTGGAGCGACCCGTGAAGCATTCCCCCGCGCATTCGGCGCGCTAGAGCGGCATCCCATGAATACTCCCCAGCTTTTTTCTTTCCTCAGCGATCCCCGCGATCCCGAAGAAGTCCTGGCAAACTTGCCCGCCGAAGACCTGGCCGGCCTGTTGGACCTTCTGTTCCAGGAACTCGACACTGTTGAACCTGCCTTCGGCGCGCAGGCCTGGTATGACCTTGCCCTTGAAGAGAGCAACCGTCGGACGGTTTCGCCGGACGGGGCGGCACACGGCGTGGCGTAACCGCCCCCGCCCGTCCGGCCGTTAGGCCCCTTCGTTATCCCGTTGACCTGAACCTGGATCCCCTGCAGCAGCTGTGCCTGCATTTACTGTGCCTGCATCAGGTGCAGCGCCATTTGCGCCGGCATCGGTGGCCGGCTGCTCGCTGTAGTCGTTGGGGACGTGGTCCCTGGCCTCGAGGAGATGCTGCTGCAGCTTCTCCTCGGCGTCCCTGCGGCGACGGGCGGTGTCCCGCAATTCCCTGGTGGATTCGGAGCCGTGGGGTGACTTGTCGTTCATCGCGGGTCCTCCTTCTGGCGGCGCCAGGCGTAGGTTTTCGCCGCCGCCGTGTGGCGGGCGGCCTGCTTACAGTCCACCACAGAGGGTTGCGGCCGGCCGGTGAGGCGGCTATCCGGCAGCGGCATCCGCGCGGCGCCGGATCTCCCGGTGGACGGCGGCATGCAGCGCCGGGACGGGCGAGCCAGGTTGCAGGTCCAGTCCGTTCCTTAGGCTGCCTGCCAGTAACTCCAGGTCTGCGGCAGGGACATCGGAGAGCCCGGCGAAGCGGGTGATGAAGTGTTTGGCCGGGAGACCGGCCCGGCGCCGGGGGTTCTTGCGGTGGGATCGGCCGGCTCTTTCGCCGGCGTGCTGCTGATTTTCCATGGTGGCCGTTCACAGGTAATCCAACGGCCAACTGCATAGCCGAAATTATGATACCGCCGGTCCCGCCCATTTCCTGTGAGCCAGATCACGTCATTTCCAGCCGGCCATCCTGAGGAGGGCTGCGGTGCCGGCCCCAACAATGACCACCAGCAGGAAGGGCGCCCGCAGTGCCAGGGCGATGGCTGCCGCGGCAAGCGCCCCCAGCCGGGCGTCTGCGGCAAGTGCCTGCCCGGTGGCCGCGGCGTTCACCACGGTCAGGGAGGCGAGCAGTCCGATGGTCATGGTGCCGGCGATCCTGGACATGCGGGGGTTTTCCAGGAACCGGGCGGGAACGAAGTAGCCCACCAGCTTCCAGGCGTAGGCCAGCACGCAGGACACGAGGATCCAGAACCAGAGGTTCATCGGCCGGCCTCCGCCGCGTCGCCCGGCCCGTGGTGGTGGCCGCCGTACGGTTCCACATCGGGTTCGAGGCCCTCATCGCTGCGGCCGTGGCTGAACCAGCCGATCAGGGCCGCCACCAGCGCGGCCACCAGGATGGGCACTCCCGCGGGGACGAACGGCACGGCCAGCACGGTGGCCACGGCGCAGACGACGGCGATGGCCACCGGCTCCCGGCCCTTCAGGCGCGGCCAGAGCAACGCCAGGAAGGCGGCCACCGCGGCGCCGTCGAGCCCCCACTGCTTGGGATCGCCGAGTCCGCTGCCGGCCAGCGCGCCTACTGCGGTGAAAAGGTTCCAGAGCACATAGATACCGACGCCGGCTGCCCAGAAGCCACGGCGTTGCTCGGCAGGATCAGCCTGGCCGGTGCTCGTGGCCGTGGATTCGTCGATGGTCAGCTGGGCGCCGACGTATTTGCGCCATCCTTCCGGCCGCAAAAGGGCATTGAGTTGCATGCCGTAGATCCCGTTGCGCATGCCCAGCAGGGTGGCGGCACTCATGGCGGCAATGCCGGAACCGCCGCCGCCCACCACGCCGATGAACGCGAACTGGGAGCCGCCACTGAACAGCAGCAGGCTCAGGGCCATGGTCTGCCAGAAGTCCAGGCCGGAGGTGACGGACAGGGCACCGAAGGACACGCCATAAAGGCCGGTGGCAATGCTGATGGAGATCCCCACCCGCACGGCGGGGGACGCCATCAGCTTCACCGCGGGCCGTCCGGGCCAGTGTTGCGGAGGCTCCAGGCCCAGGCGATGAGGGGTGCCTGCAGCGGCAGGCGGACCGTGTGGATCCGCCGCTGGAGCGGCGTCCCATCCGGGCCGTAGGCGCGCCGGAGCGCGTCAACGTGGCCGGCGACGAACGCGGTGAACATCGCGGCCACGGCAGTGGCGGTGACCTTGCGGGTGGCCGGGATGAGGAGCCCGACGGCGGCCGCGGCCTCGATCAGGCCGGACGCGGCGATCCATTCCTCGCGCGAGAGGACGGCGAGGGGTCCGTTGGCGCCGGTGGGCACGGTGCCGGGGGCGGGGTCTTCACGGCAGAGGTAGTCGGGAACCACCTGGCGGTAGAAGCCGGGGCTTCGGAAGTGCTTGCCGGCGCTGGCCAGGAGCAGGGCGCTCATCGCAGCAGCGGACAGGTTTCGTGCAGCCCGGCCGGAGCTGGGGAAAGGCATGGCTCCACTCAATCACAGCGCGGGCACCGGCAGAAACCACCGCGCACCCCCTTGTTCAGGGGTGCGCGGTGGGCTGCTGTCGATGTGCGCCTCCAAATGCTCAGTCTCCGTCCGGCACCCAGTCCATGGCGGAGCTGCCGTAGGGCGGTGGCGGGCCGGGGTAGTCCAGCGGTTGCCCCTCCACCAGCAGCGGAGGCCCGACGTACCGCAGCTCGCCGTAGGAGCTGGCCACGGTGCGGTATTCCGGCGACGGCAGGGCCTGCAGTCCGTGCGGGTTCGGCGGAAGCCTGAAGAGCTCCTCCGCTGTCCGGGCGAGTGACAGTCGGGCCGATCCACCGGCGCCGCTTTCACGCCGCCGGGCGAGGAGGGTTACCGCCGCGGCCGCTGCCCCGTAACCTGTGGCATGGTCTAGGGCCTGGACAGGCAGGGCACCCGGCCGCCAACCGGCGTCGTCCGTCATTCCGTACAGGTGGGCAATCCCACTGGCGGCCTGGACGATGCTGTCGAAGCCGCGCAATCTGCTCCACGGCCCATCGGTCCCCCAGCTGTTCAGCGTGACCACCGCAAGGTCCGGCCGGGTGGACAGCAGGGACGCAGTGTCAAGGCCGAAGCGGTCCAGCGAGCCGCCGCGGTAGCCGGTGATCACGACGTCGGCCCCGGCCACCAGGCGTTCCAGCGCGGCACGGGTGCCGGGCCGGCCGAGGTCGGCCACGGCGCTGCGTTTGCCGAAGGCGGTGTCCACGAACTGGTCGGAAAGTTCGGGCAGCGCCGGAGGGTCGATCCGGAGTACGTCGGCTCCCAGCGCCGCCAACAGCCGCGTGGACACCGGGCCCGCTATCACCCGGGTGAGGTCCAGGACGCGCACCCCCGCCAGTGGCCGGCGCGGATTGCCGCCGGGCTGCGGGATGTCCCGGCGGCCGCCGCCCTGCGTGGCAGCGCCAGCAGCCGGGCCGTCCGGAACCTGCGGGTCAAGGACGATCCATGGTCCGGCAGCTGCTGCCCGGCCCATGTCCGAGGCCTGCCACTCGGCCCGGGTCCGGACGGCCGCCGCCACTGCGCCCCGTGCCTGGAGGGCGGACTCGGCCTCGAGGGAATCCATGCCCCGCAGGGCAGCTTCGGCTTCCTCCGTCGTCGTGGCATCCAGGGCCTGCAGGAGGCGTTGCCGGTGGTGCGGGTAGTTGGCATGCAGCCGGATCCAGCCGTCCCGGGTGCGGCGGAAGCCCGAGAGCGGAGCAAACCCCTGCAAGGTGCGGCCGGCGATCCTCAGGTGTCCCGAGGAGTCGAAGGCGGCAGCGGTCAGTTCCGGGCTGGCGGTGTACCTGCCGGCAGCACCCGTGTACCGGTCCAACGCGGCGGCCGCGGCACCCACCGAAGCCAAGGCGAGGCCTTCTGCATCGAGCGGCCCGCCCCACCAGGTGCGCAGGCCCGCTGTATCCGCCGGAGGCACTGCTATCGTCCCTGCGAGGGGGCCACCTGCAGCTGCGAAAGCACCCGGGCCGGGACGTTCGTGGTGACCTCCTGGATCCCCAGCTCCCGGCACAGCGCTACGTCTTCCGCCGAATCCACGGTCCACACCCGGAATCGCCGCCCGGCCTCCAGCCACTGCCGGATGGTGTCCGGGCGTTCACGGACGTAGTCGATGCCCGGCCCGGCAAGCCCCACCAGGCCGGCGTCGAGGATCCGTTCGCCTTCCAGCTGGGTGGCCTTCATGAGGTTGGCGACAGCACCGCCCGTGATCAGGCCAAGGCCCAGGCCGCCGCGGATTTCATGGACAGTGAGGTCGTCCACCAGCTGGCAGATGTACTGCGCGGGGACGGACTGCAGCAGGTGCCGGACCGAATCCGGGCTGAAGCTCATGAACGTCACCGCCACGTTGTCCACCGTGGAGCTTCCGGGATCCCAGCCTTCGCTGCGCAGGACCTCCAGCACGCGGTCCTCCAGTTTGAGCTGGTAGGGGCTGGGGTGTTTGAGCTCGATGGCCAGCTTCACCGGCCGGCCCGCGCCGCGGAGGACGTCCAGGAGTTCCGGGAGCGTGAGGAGCTGCTCGGACCGGGCTCCGTAGGTTTCCGGGATGCGGGCGCCCTTCCAGGAGGAGAAGTCCAGCTGGCGCAGTTCGCGGAGGGTCCGCTCGGCCACCGGGCCGGTGCCGTCCGAGGTACGGTCCAGGTTGGCATCATGCAGCAGGACCACATGCTGGTCGCGGGTGAGGTGGACGTCGCATTCCACACCGTCAGCGCCGTCGGCCAGCGCTTGGAGGTAGGCGGCGCGGGTGTGCTCGGCGAAGGCGGCGCTCGAGCCGCGGTGGGCGAAGACCAGCGGCCGCTGCGCCAGCCCACCCGGGGTGGTCAGGTTCAGAGTGGCCCCGTTCCGAGTGGTTCCCTCAGATGCGGTCCCATCAGCTGCCGTCCCGTTGGCTGCGGTCCCATTAGCTGCGGTCCTGCCGCGTGTCGGCTCGTCAGGTGTCATGGGGACACGGTAGCCGACCCGGTCCGGTCAGCGGGGCTAGGCTTGGCTCATGCAGGTGAACTCTGAGCCAACTGCCCGGGAATCCCCTCCCCGCACCGCTCCGCCGGTGCACGAAGGCGCGAAACCGCGGGCCGCCGTCGTCGGCCATCAACTCAGCGCGGGAGACGCCGAAAAGGCGGCAGCGCTGCGGAAAATGAAGATGCTGGCCCTGAGCCTGCTCATCGCCATGGCCGTGGTCTTCGTTTTCGCGTTTGCGCTTCAGGAGGAGTACCCGTGGCTGCAGTACGTGCGCGCTGCCGCGGAAGGCGGCATGGTGGGTGCGCTGGCTGACTGGTTCGCCGTCACCGCGCTGTTCAAGTACCCCATGGGCATCAAGATTCCGCACACCGCCATCATTCCGCGCCGGAAAGACCAGATCGGCGCCTCCCTGGGCGAGTTCGTGGAGACCAACTTCCTCTCCGAGCAGGTGGTCCAGGACAAGCTGGCCAGCGTGAACATTGCCCGCCGCGCCGGCGAATGGCTCGCCGCGCCCGGCGGCGCGGACAGGGTGGCCAAGGAAGGTGCGGCGGTCATCCGGGGCGCCTTCAAGGTCCTGAACGACGACGACGTCCAGGCGGTCATCGAGGGCATGGTCCGCAAGCACCTGCTCACGCCGCCGTGGGGACCGCCGGTGGGCAGGCTCGCGGAACGGATCTTCCACGACGGGCACCACCACACCCTGGTGGACCTTCTGGTGGACCGCGCCGCCGACTGGGTGGACGAGAACCACGAGACTGTCTCGCGGCTGGTGTCCGACCGCTCCCCCACCTGGGTACCGCAGTTCGTGGATGGCCTGGTGGGCGACAAGGTCTATGTTGAGATCCTCAAGTTCGCCCGTGCCGTGCAGTCGGACCCCAACCACCAGGTGCGGCAACAGATCGACAAGTACCTCAACGACCTGGCGCAGGACCTGCAGCACGACCCCAAGATGATTGCGCGCGCAGAGGACGTCAAGGCCCAGGTCCTGGGCGATCCCGAGGTCCGGGAGTTGGCCTCGCGGACATGGGGCACCGTCAAGAACGCCCTGCTCGGCGCCGTGGATGATCCGGACAGCGAACTGACCGTGAAGTTCAAGGCAGCGGTCCGCGACTTCGGTTCGCGGCTGGTCAACGATCCCGAACTCGCGGGCAAGGTCAACACCTGGATCGGCGACGCCGCCGGCTACCTGGTGAAGACGTACCGGTCAGATATCGCCGGCGTCATCACGGATACCGTGGCGCGCTGGGATGCGGAAGAGACCTCGCAGAAGATCGAACTCCAGGTGGGCAAGGACCTGCAGTTCATCCGGATCAACGGCACCGTGGTGGGCTCGCTGGCCGGGCTGCTGATCTTCACGGTGGCGCACCTGATCTTCGGTTAGCCGCGGCTGCGGCCGGGAGCCCCAGGGTCAGGCGAAGGACTCCAGGCTGACGCCTGCGGCTTCCAGGCCTGCCCGGACACCGGCGGCCATTTCCACGGCCCCCGGGGTGTCTCCGTGAATGCACAGGGAATCGGGCCGGACCTGGACCACTGTGCCGTCGGTGGCCACGACTTCGCCCTTCGTGGCAAGACGGACGGCCCGCTCAACGATCGCGTCGACGTCGTGCAGCACGGCACCCTCCTCGGACCGCGGCACCAGCGTTCCGTCGGCCCGGTAGGCGCGGTCCACGAAGGCTTCGACGAACACCGGGTGCCCGGCTTCCTGCGCCTGCTTGAGCAGCTCCGAACCGGGGAGGCCCAGGATCGGCAGCCCGGGGTCGTAGGCGTTGACGGCCGCCACCACAGCGGAGGCCTGCTCGACGTCGTGCACCAAACGGTTGTAGAGCGCCCCGTGCGGCTTCACGTAGTCCACCGACGCACCTACGGCGTGGGCCACACCGTCGAGCGCGCCCAGCTGGTACAGCACATCGCCGAAGAGCTCATCGAAACTCGTGTCCAGGGAACGCCGGCCGAAGCCCGCCAGGTCCCGGTAGCCCACGTGGGCGCCGACGGTGACGTCCAGTTCGTAGGCCGCACGGCAGCTGTCCAGCATGGTGACGGGGTCCCCGGCGTGGAATCCGCAGGCCACGTTGGCGCTGGTGACCAGCTGGAACATCCGGGCGTCATCGCCCATGGTCCACGAGCCGAATGATTCGCCGAGGTCAGCGTTGAGATCCAAAAGTGTTGCCTTCCAACTGGTTGTCCGTGGTCCCGGCTGCCGTGAGCTCGCCGGGCAGGCTGTCCGGCATGGGTCCAAACGCCTCCTTGGCGTTGGCCACCACCGCACGGCCCATCACGAGGTTACCGGCTCCGCCCACCACGGCACCGATCCCGAAGGGCAGGGCCCGGCCCAGGAGCGCCGTTCCCTGGCGTTTGAGGAGGTTCCGGAGGAAGGCCTTCTGGATGCGGTTCCGGATGGTGCTGAAGCCCGGCATCGGCATCGACTTGGAGAGCACGCTGCCCCACTGCTTGGTGGCTCCAGCGCCGTTGCCGGCCATTTGTCCGCTCAGGGTGCCAAGCAGGGCGGTACCTTCTTCGCCCAGCATGATGGCCATGACCATGGTGCTGGCCTTCTCCGGGTTGGTCAGGCGGATGCCGTGGAGCTCTGCAAGGGAGGTGGCGTACAGGGCGGTTGCTTCGAGGAAGCCCACCGTGGCGGCTGCCGAGAGTCCCAGCGACGCGACGGTCCCCACACCGGGCACGACGGCGGTGGCCCCCACGATTGCGCCGCCGCCGGTGACGGCGCGGAGGTAGTCGCGCTCAAGGATGCCGGCCAGCTGGGCTGCCGTGGCTTTTGGGTGCTTCTTCTGCAGCCGGCGGATATAGGCCAGCACCAGCGGCCGCTGGATTTCCACGGCTTTGAGGAGCATGTTGTGGACGCCGGGCTTGGGCTTGCCGTCCTTGTCAAAGACTGCGTTGTGGGCCGTTTCCTGGGCGATCCGTACTGCTGGGTTGCTGCGCTTAGCCATGGTCACCTTCGTTTCACGTCGAGCTGCAGCGGGTGGCTGCCGTGCTTCTCCATCCTAGATGCAGAAACACTAAGCATGCTGAACTTTAACGCCGGCGCCCCTCCACCTCCGGCTGCAGACAGCACTGCGGCGGGACCCGGAGTGAGTCCCGCCGCAGCGTTGCAATCAGGAGCTTATTCGCTGATCAGTACCTTGACGGCCCGGATCGGCGATGAAGCCTAGGAGCGGGAGCCCCGGGCGGCTTCCTCCTGGGCGGACTTTTCACGGTCCAGCCCGCCGGCCGCCGCCTGCTCATCGGCGCGCAGCTCGGCCCGGAAGACTTCGAAGCGGGCAAGGTGGGCGGGGCGGCGGCGGAGGAAGAACCAGGCCACGCCCAGGACGAGGAACCAGATGGGGGTCACCAGCAGTGCAGCCAGGGTGTCCGGCTGGGTGGTCAGGGCCCAGAGGACGAAGGCGAAGAACGCGAAGACCACCCAGACCATGGGGACACCGCCGGGCATCTTGAACTTGGACGCCTTGTGCAGGTGAGGCCGGCGTGAACGGAACTTCAGGTAGCTGGCCAGGATGATGGACCAGACGAACACGAAGCAGACGGCGGCCACGGTGGTGACCATGTCGAAGGCCTTGGCGATGTCCTTGCCGGCGTACATCAGGACGATGCCGGAGAGCAGCAGGATGCAGGAAAGGAACAGGGCGTTCTGCGGGACCTTGCGGCTGGACAGGCGGCTGAACATGGTGGGCGCGTCGCCCTCCTGGGCCAGGCCGTACACCATGCGGGAGGTGGAGTAGATGCCGGAGTTGGCCGAGGACATGGCGGAACTGAGCACCACCAGGTTCACGATGGTGGCCGCGGCGCCGAGACCGGCCAGGGAGAACATGGCGATGAACGGGCTGTGGCCGGCCCGGAACTCGGTCCACGGAGTGACGGAGATCAGGATGATGAGGGCGCCTACGTAGAAAAGCAGAACGCGGATGGGGATGGAGTTGATTGCCTTGGGCAGGTTCTTCTCCGGGTCCTTGGCTTCGGCGGCGGTGGTGCCTACGAGCTCAATACCCACGAAGGCGAACACGGCGATCTGGAAGCCGGCAACAAAGCCCATGAATTCGTTCGGGAACATCCCGCCGTGGCTCCACAGGTTGGTGAAGGTGGCAGGGCCGGCGTCGGACTGGAAACCGCTGAAGATCATGAACAGGCCAACAATGATCAGGGCTGCGATGGCGATGATCTTGATCAGGGCGAACCAGAACTCGGTCTCACCGAATGCCTTGACGGTGGCGAGGTTCAGGACCAGGAGGATGATCACCGTGGCGATGCCCGGGATCCACAGCGGAATGCCCGGCCAGAGTTCTTCCGAGTAGGCGGCGATGGCGATCACGTCCGCAATGCCGGTAATCACCCAGCAGAACCAGTAGGTCCAGCCGGTGAAGAAACCGGCCCACGGCCCCAGCAGGTCAGCGGCGAAATCGCTGAAGGACTTGTAGTTCAGGTTGGAGAGCAGGAGCTCGCCCATGGCCCGCATAACGAAGAACAGCATGAAGCCGATGATCATGTAGACGAAGATGACGGACGGGCCGGCCGCGGAGATGGTCTTGCCGGAGCCCATAAAGAGGCCGGTGCCGATGGCACCGCCGATGGCAATGAGCTGGATGTGCCGGTTGCTGAGCTGCCGCTCCAGGTGGGGAGGCTCGCTGCGGGCGGCGCTGCCCGCAGGAGGGTTGTTGCGGGGTGGCTCGCCGTTGGACGTGAGGGGATGATTCGCCATGGGGAACTCCATCGATAAAGCAGCATTTTTGGGTGCCGCAGAAGTTGGGTTCCTCCCCGCTCTGTAGTGAACCTGAGAGTTTCCGCGGCCCAAGCCGCTTGCACCGCCGGTGAGCCGGAACTGGTCCGGCTGCTTTCCAGAGTTGCCTGTCCGCGGCGGTACATGGGCCTGAGAGTTTCCTGGGGAGGGTTTGCTCCTACGGCGCCTGCTAAATGTACCCGGCAGGACTCTCCCGCCGCAGGTCGAAGGCATGTTTAGTTAGGTATGCTCAGCGGCCGCACCCTTCCGGGGCAACGTTGGCCCGGGCTGCTCCGATGAGTTGAGCCAGCCGGACACGGTGCTGATCACCGGACCCAGTGTGGTGCGGGTCACGATCGAATGTCAAACCCCATTTTTCCACCCCCGCAACAAGGCAGCCGCCGCCCACTGTGTGACTGTCGGATTTGTTTTCCTTTCAACTAACCTGTACGGTGTGAGGCGAATCACCCACAGTTGAATAGCCTTTCGAGCTGTGACGGGAGAGTCCTCCCGGCACCACCGGGCAGGCGCCGTAGGAGCAAATCCTCCCCAGGAATCTCTCAGGCCCCCGTACCGTCACGGCGAGGCAACTCTGGAAAGTAACCCGGCCTAAGCCAGGTTCACCGACGGTGCAAGCGAACCCGCCACGCAGGGTTTTCGCGGAATCTCTCAGGTCCAATACAGAGCGGGGAGGAACCCATCCCATGCCGTGCCACCCTGGCCGGCCAGACCTGGAGTTCCTCATGACGATTCAATCCCTTCCAACCACGTTCGTTGACCGCCATATCGGCGCGCGCCGGCAGGCCGACATCGACACCATGCTCAAGGCTGTGGGCTACGACAGCGTTGACGGCCTGGTGGACGTGGCTGTTCCGGCGTCGATCCGCCAGGAAACGGCACTGAAGCTGCAGGACGCCCTGAGCGAGGTTGAGGTCCTCACCGAGCTGCGCCGGTTGGCGGGCAAGAACAAAACTGCCGTGCAGATGATCGGCCAGGGCTACTACGACACCGTCACCCCGGCCGTGATCCGCCGCAACATCCTTGAGGCGCCGGCCTGGTACACCGCCTACACGCCCTACCAGCCCGAGATCTCCCAGGGCCGGCTGGAGGCGCTGCTGAACTTCCAGACCATGGTCCAGGACCTCACCGCCCTCCCCGTGGCCAACGCGTCGCTCCTCGATGAAGCCACCGCTGTGGCCGAGGCTGTGCTGCTGATGCGCCGCGCGAACAAAAATAAGGACGCCAAGGGCGGCAAAACCGTCCTTGACGCCGACTGCCTCCCGCAGACCATCGCCATCGTGCTGGGCCGTGCCGAAGCGCTCGGCTTCGAGGTGGAGGTTGCTGACCTCTCCGCGGGCCTGCCCGAGGGTGCCATCAACGGCATCGTCCTCCAGCAGCCGGGCGTGTCCGGCCGGGTATGGGACCAGAGCGCCGTTATCGCAGAGGCCAAGGAGCGCGGTGCGCTGGTCACTGTTGCCGCTGACCTGCTGGCGTTGACGCTGATCACTCCTCCGGGCGAGCAGGGCGCGGACATCGCCGTCGGCTCCACCCAGCGCTTCGGTGTGCCGCTGTTCTTCGGCGGTCCGCACGCCGCCTACATGGCCGTGCAGAAGGGCATGGAACGCACCCTCCCCGGCAGGATCGTCGGTGTCTCCAAGGACAACGCCGGCGCTCCGGCCTACCGCCTGGCCCTGCAGACCCGCGAGCAGCACATCCGCCGCGAGAAGGCCACGTCCAACATCTGCACCGCACAGGCGCTGCTGGCCATCGTGTCCTCCTTCTACGCCGTGTACCACGGCCCGGACGGGTTGAAGGCCATCGCGGAAACCGCCCACCACAACGCCAGGATCCTGGCCACGGCCCTCACCGCAATGGGCCGCGAACTGGTCACCGACTCCTTCTTCGACACCCTCACCGTGCGCGTGCCGGGCAAGGCCGCCAAGGTCATCAGCGCCGCCGAAGCGCGCGGCATCAACCTCCGCTTCGTCGACGCGGACACCGTGGGCGTATCCATCGATGAGACCACGACGGCGGCAACGCTGTCCGCGGTGGCCGTCGCCTTTGGTGCCGGTCCGGTAGGCGACGCCGAGGGTTTCGAGCTGCCCGAATCCGTGCTGCGGTCCTCCGGTTACCTGGAGCACCCGGTGTTCAACACGCACCGGTCAGAGACGCAGTTGCTGCGTTACATCCGCCGCTTGTCCGACCGTGACCTGGCGCTGGACCGGACCATGATCCCGCTGGGTTCGTGCACCATGAAGCTGAACGCCACCGCCGAGATGGAAGCGATTTCCTGGCCCGAGTTCGCCTCGATCCACCCGTTCGCCCCGGATTCCCAGACCGAGGGCTGGCGTGAGCTGATCACCGGGCTCGAGGCTGACCTGACCGAGATCACCGGCTACGACCAGGTGTCCATCCAGCCCAACGCCGGTTCCCAGGGCGAACTCGCCGGCCTGCTGGCGATCCGCGGCTACCACCACTCCCGCGGCGATCAGCAGCGCAACGTCTGCCTGATCCCCGCCTCGGCGCACGGCACCAACGCCGCCTCCGCAGTCCTGGCCGGCATGAAAGTCGTGGTTGTCGCCACCGCCCCGGACGGCACCATCGACCACACCGACCTTTCCGCGAAGATCGAGGCGAACAGGGACGCCCTGTCCTGCATCATGATCACCTACCCGTCCACCCACGGTGTTTACGACGGCGACGTGACCGAGGTCTGCGACGCGGTCCACGCCGCAGGCGGACAGGTGTACGTGGACGGCGCGAACCTCAACGCCCTCGTGGGCCTGGCGCAGCCGGGCAAGTTCGGCGGCGACGTCTCGCACCTGAACCTGCACAAGACCTTCTGCATCCCGCACGGCGGCGGCGGACCCGGCGTCGGCCCGGTCGCTGCGAAAGCACACCTGGCACCGTTCATGCCCGGCGACGCCAACAAGGCCGCCCATGAGGAAGGGCACGGGGTGGCGATTTCCGCGTCCCGCTTCGGCTCTGCGGGGGTGCTGCCGATTTCCTGGGCGTATGTGAAGCTGATGGGTGGTGCTGGCCTGACCGAGGCCACCAAGTCCGCGCTGCTGGCCGCGAACTACGTCGCTGCCCGGCTGAACGAGTTCTACCCCGTGCTCTACACCGGGGAAGGCGGACTCGTGGCGCACGAGTGCATCCTGGACCTGCGCGAACTCACCGCCCGCACCGGCGTCACGGCTGAGGATGTGGCCAAGCGCCTGATCGACTTCGGGTTCCACGCCCCCACCCTGGCCTTCCCCGTCGCCGGGACCCTGATGGTCGAACCCACCGAGTCCGAGGACCTCGCGGAGATCGACCGCTTCATCGACGCCATGATCACCATCCACGCCGAGATCGAGCAGGTGGCAGCCGGCGACTTCTCCCTGGAGGCATCGCCGGTGCGCAACGCACCCCACACGGCTGCCGCCGTCGTCAGCTCCGACTGGGACCGTGCCTACCCGCGCGAGCAGGCCGCGTTCCCCGTCGCTTCCCTGCGGCAGGACAAGTACTTCCCGCCCGTGGGACGCATCGACGGCGCAGCCGGCGACCGCAACCTGGTCTGCTCCTGCCCTCCGCTTTCCGACTTCGAGAACTAAGGACTTCCCATGACTGAGAACTACACCGCTCTCTACGAGCAGCACAAGAAAGCCGGCGCCTCCTTCACCGACTTCGGCGGCTGGCAGATGCCCCTCAAGTACGATTCCGAACTCGCCGAGCACCACGCCGTGCGCAACGCCGCCGGCCTGTTCGACCTCTCCCACATGGGCGAAGTCTGGGTCACCGGCCAGGATGCCGGCGCTTTCCTCGACTTTGCCCTTGCTGGAAAGCTGTCAGCCATCGCGGTAGGCAAGGCCAAGTACTCGCTGATCTGCGACACCGACGGCGGCATCATCGACGACCTGATCACGTACCGCCTCCCCGCGGCTGCGGACGGAACAGCCAAGTACCTGGTGGTCCCGAACGCAGGCAACGCCAAGGTAGTGGCCGAGGCCCTGCAGGAACGCGCCGCCGGCTTCGACGTCACCGTGCAGGATGCCTCGGCCGAGACATCCCTGATCGCTGTCCAGGGCCCCGCCGCGGAGGCCATCCTGCTGGCGCTCGTACCGGCCGACCAGCACTCCCTGGTCACGGAACTGAAGTACTACGCCGCCGTCGAGGTGGGCATCACGGTCAACGGAGCTGTCCGGGACCTGCTGGTGGCCCGCACCGGCTACACCGGCGAGGACGGCTTCGAGATCTACGTCGGCAACCTGGAGGCCGCCGCCCTGTGGGAGGCCCTGCTCGCGGCCGGCGAAGGTTCCGGCCTCATCCCCGCGGGTCTCGCCGCCCGCGATTCGCTCCGCCTCGAAGCCGGCATGCCGCTCTACGGCAACGAACTCTCCCGCCGCGTCAACGCCTACGCCGCCGGGCTGGGGCCGGTCGTGTCCCTGGCCAAGGAAAGCGACTTCGTGGGCAAGGAGGCCCTGGCAGCCATCAAGGCCGCCGGCGTCGGATCCACCGTGGGCCAAAAGCTCGTGGGCCTCAAGGGCACCGGGCGCCGCGCCGCCCGCGGCCACTACCCGGTCCTCAAGGACGGCTCCCTCATAGGCGAAGTCACCTCCGGCCAGCCCTCCCCCACCCTCGGCTACCCCGTGGCACTGGCCTACGTCGACGTCGAATTCGCCGAACCCGGCACCATCGTCGACGTCGACCTCCGCGGCAAGCCCGAACGCTTCGAAGTAGTGGCACTGCCGTTCTACAAGCGAACCCGCTAAAGCCCGCGTGGTCACCCCGGGACCGGCGGACCGGACATTTTCACGCCTGCTGCTCGTTCCTCGCTTTGACGCAGGCTTTCGAAAAGTCCGGCTCCGCCGGCCCTTGACCCCCGCTCACTTTTGGCGGGTCTGAACCGGACGCCCGCTCACTTTTGGCGGGTCTGAACCGGACGCCCGCTCACATTTGGCGGGTCTGGCGCAGACGCCCTCTCACTTTTCATCACCTAAACCTAAGGAAACAGACAATGAGCAAAGTTGCAGCTGAACTGAAGTACTCCGCCGAACATGAGTGGATTGCTGTTGACGGGTCCGGCCCTGCCGGGATCGGTATCTCCGCCGTCGCCGCCGATGCGCTGGGCGACATCGTGTACGTGGACCTGCCCGAGGTTGGCTCCATCGTGACCGCCGGCGAAACCTGCGGCGAAGTGGAATCCACCAAGTCCGTTTCGGACCTCTACTCCCCCGTCACCGGCGAAGTCACCGAGATCAACGACGGCGTGGTGTCCGATCCCGCCCTCATCAACAGCGACCCGTACGGAGCCGGCTGGCTGTTCAAGGTGTCCGTCACCGAAGAAGGCCCGCTGCTGTCCGCCGAGGAATACGCCGCAGCGAACGGCGGCGAACTGTGAGCGCGGCTGCCGGCACGGCCGTCACTGAGACAGAATTCCACCAGGTTGAATCCCCCAGCCTGAACGCGGACCTGTCCGTCCTCGACCCGGAGATCGCAGCGAAAATCGACGACGAACTGGGCCGCCAGCGCGACGGCCTGGAAATGATCGCTTCCGAGAACCACACCGCCGCCGCCGTCATGCAGGCGCAGGGCTCGGTGCTGACCAACAAGTACGCCGAAGGCTACCCGGGCAAGCGCTACTACGGCGGCTGCGAACACGTGGACGTCATCGAACAGCTCGCCATCGACCGGCTCAAGGCCCTGTTCGGTGCCGAGTTCGCCAACGTGCAGCCGCACTCCGGCGCACAGGCCAACGCTTCGGTGATGCACGCGCTGATCAAGCCCGGCGACACCATCATGGGCCTGAACCTCGCCCACGGCGGACACCTGACGCACGGCATGAAGATCAACTTCTCCGGCAAGCTCTACAACGTGGTGCCGTACCAGGTCCGCGAAGACACCCACACCATCGACATGGCAGAGGTGGAGCGACTGGCGCTGGAAACGAAGCCGCAGCTGATCGTTGCCGGCTGGTCCGCGTACGCACGCCAGCTGGACTTCGCCGAGTTCCGCCGGATCGCCGACCTGGTGGGCGCCTACCTGATGGTGGATATGGCCCACTTCGCCGGCCTCGTCGCTGCGGGCCTGCACCCCAGCCCGGTGCCGCACGCGCACGTCACCACCTCCACCACGCACAAGACCCTCGCCGGTCCGCGCGGCGGCATCATCCTGTCGAACGACGCCGACATCGCCAAGAAGATCAACTCGGCTGTGTTCCCGGGCCAGCAGGGCGGACCGCTGGAGCACGTCATCGCCGGCAAGGCCGTGGCCTTCAAGATCGCCGCCTCGGCTGAGTTCAAGGAACGGCAGGAGCGCGTCCTCGCCGGCTCCCGCATCCTGGCCGAGCGCCTGGTCCAGCCGGACGTCACCGCCAAGGGCATCAACGTCATCTCCGGCGGCACGGACGTCCACCTGGTCCTGGTTGACCTCCGCAACTGCGAACTCAACGGCCAGCAGGCCGAAGACCGCCTGGCCGCGATTGACATCACCGTCAACCGCAACGCCGTGCCCTTCGACCCGCGCCCGCCGATGGTCACCTCCGGCCTGCGCATCGGCACCCCGGCTTTGGCAACCCGCGGGTTCGGCGAAGCCGCCTTCCGCGAAGTTGCGGACATCATCGCCGAGGCATTGACGGCCGACGCCGACGCAGACCTTTCCGGCCTGCGTCACCGCGTCGAAGTACTCGCCGCAGCCCACCCGCTCTACCCCGGCGTCGCACCGCTGTCCTAGAGCTGGCTGGCTTCGGGACCGGCGGACCGGCCATTTTCACGCCTGCTGCTCGTTCCTCGCTTTGACGCAGGCTTTCGAAAAGTCCGGCTCCGCCGGCCCTTGTGGGCATGTCCCCTTGGCGACGCACACTTCTGGATGCCAGCCCCATAGGGCCGTGCACCGTCACCTAGTGAAGGGCGCAAGCTAGGCGAGAGCCAAGGCGACGGACCTGCAGGAAGGGAGCGGGGCATCCGGCAGCATGCGTCAGAGCGACGAAGGAGCAGCATGCAGAGGATGTCCCGCTCCCTTTCCACCCCGACCACGCACGTTTTTAGTTAGGAATCCCACCATGGCCGTTGGCGTCTTCGACCTTTTCTCTGTCGGTATTGGGCCGTCGAGTTCTCATACTGTGGGGCCGATGCGGGCTGCTGCGGTGTTTGTGGAGGAGTTGCGGGGTGCCGGGGTGTTGTCCCGGGTGGCTTCGTTGCGGGTGGATCTGTATGGGTCGTTGGCTGCGACGGGGCATGGGCATGGGACGATGACGGCGGTCCTGCTGGGTTTGGAAGGGTTCCATCCTGAGCGGATCCTGCCGGCTGAGGTGGAGGAGCGGCTGGCCGCGATCGCTGAGACCGGGACGCTGAACCTGGCCGGGGCCGGTAACGGGGAAGGCGTGAAGCTGCCGTACGGGGTGAAGGACATCGTGTTGCGGCCGTTGACGGTGTTGCCGCGGCACACGAACGGGATGACGTTCACCGTGACGGACGCGGACGGGGCGGCGCTGCACGCGGCGACGTTCTTCTCCGTGGGCGGCGGGTTCATTGTCCGTGAGGGCGAGGAGGACGCCGCGCAGCAGGAACTCGATGAGTCCAAGAAGGAGCTGCCGCTGCCGTTCCGGACCGCCGCGGAACTCCTGAAGCATTGCGTGGACACCGGGTTGGGGATCAGTGATGTGATGCTGGTCAACGAGAAGTCCTCCCGGGGTGAGGAGGAGATCCGGGCGGGGCTGCTGCATATCTGGTCCGTGATGGAGGCGTGCGTGGCGACCTCGCTGAAGCGTGACGGGGTGCTGCCGGGTGGGTTGAAGGTCCGCCGCCGCGCCCCGGACTGGTTCGACCGGTTGAAGAAGGAATGCGCCCGTCCGGGCGTGGACAGCCAGGACCTGGACTTCACGGACTGGGATTTCCATGACCCGAGGTACTGGCAGGAGTGGGTGAACCTGGTGGCCTTGGCCGTGAACGAGGAGAACGCCTCCGGCGGGCGTGTGGTCACGGCCCCCACGAACGGGGCGGCCGGGATCATTCCCGCGGTCCTGTACTACGCGCTGCATTTCGCCCCGGGCATGGACCAGGCCACGCAGGAGGACCGCGACGGCGTGGTGGCCAGGTTCCTGCTCGCCGCCGGTGCCGTGGGGGTGCTCTACAAGGAACAGGCATCCATTTCCGGTGCCGAGGTGGGCTGCCAGGGCGAGGTCGCTTCGGCGTCGTCGATGGCGGCGGCGGGACTGGCTGAGGTCATGGGCGGCACCCCGGCGCAGGTGGAGAACGCCGCGGAAATCGCGATGGAACACAACCTGGGCCTGACGTGTGATCCGATCGGCGGGCTGGTGCAGGTCCCGTGCATCGAGCGGAACGCGATCGCCGCGGCGAAGGCCATCAACGCGGCGAAGATGGCGCTCTGGGGCGACGGCACCCACCGGGTCTCCCTCGACGAAGTCATCATCACCATGCGCGAAACCGGCAAGGACATGTCCTCCAAATACAAGGAAACCGCCATGGGCGGCCTCGCCGTCAACGTCGTCGAATGCTGACCGAAGGTTTCGACAAGCTCAACCACCGGCACCACCCAATCAAAGGAAATCGATCATGACATTGGCACCCGAAGGTCGGAAGTTGCTGCGGATCGAACAGCGCAACGCGGCCACCCCGGTGGAACGCAAACCGGAATGGATCAAGGCCAAAGTCCAAATGGGCCCCGAGTTCGTCCAACTCAAGAACCTGGTCAAAAAAGAAGGCCTCCACACCGTCTGCGAAGAAGCCGGCTGCCCCAACATCTTCGAATGCTGGGAAGACAAAGAAGCCACCTTCCTCATCGGCGGCTCCGAATGCACCCGCCGCTGCGACTTCTGCCAGATCGACACCGGCAAACCCTCCCCCGTGGACAGGTTCGAACCCACCAAAGTGGCCCGCTCCGTCCAATCCATGCAACTCCGCTACGCCACCGTCACCGGCGTGGCCCGCGACGACCTCGAAGACGAAGGCGTCTGGCTCTACGCCGAAACCGTCCGCAAAATCCACGAACTGAACCCCGGCACCGGCGTCGAACTCCTCATCCCCGACTTCTCCGGCAACCCCGACCACATCGCCGCAATCTGCGACTCCAAACCCGAAGTCTTCGCCCACAACGTCGAAACCGTCCCCCGGATCTTCAAGCGCATCCGCCCCGCCTTCCGCTACGAACGCTCCCTCGACGTCATCACCCAAGGCCGCAACCTGGGCATGGTCACCAAATCCAACCTCATCCTCGGCATGGGCGAAACCCGCGAAGAAATCTCCGAAGCACTCCGCGACCTCCACGCCGCCGGCTGCGACCTGATCACCATCACCCAATACCTCCGCCCCTCCGAACGCCACCTCCCCGTGGACCGCTGGGTCAAACCCCAGGAATTCGTCGACCTCCAAAACGAAGCCCAAGAAATCGGCTTCCTCGGCGTCATGTCCGGCCCCCTGGTCCGCTCCTCCTACCGCGCCGGCCGCCTCTGGGCCACCGCCATGCGCAAAAAAGGCCGCGACATCCCCGCCGAACTCGCCCACATCGCCGACGGCATCCAGGACTCCGGCACCACCCGCCAGGAAGCCGCCACCCTCCTGGCCGGATAGATTCCGCCAGCAACGCTTGGGCAATGTCCGGGACCTATATGTACCGGACGGATTCACCACTGGCGGCCGGCCTGATGCTGATTGGGGGGCATCAGGCAAGCCGCCGTCCGGGCTTAAACTGGGGCTTATGCCCGCCCCCAAAGCCTTGCGCCCGTTCATCCACCGCGAGTACCGGGTCCTGATTGCAGCGCTGGCCATCTCGATCTTCGGTTCCGGCATGTGGGCCGTAGCCATGGTCTACCAGGTAATCCACCTGGGCGGCGGTCCGCTGGAGCTCTCGCTGGTGGCCGCCGCCGGAAGCGTGGGACTGGTGGCCTTTGTCCTGGCCGGCGGGATAGCGGCGGACAGGGTCCCGCAGCGGCGCCTGATCATCGCCGTCGAGGGCGCCAACCTGGCAGTCATTGCCGCGATCAGCGGCCTGGCGATGGCCGGCTGGCTGCAACTGTGGCATGTGGCTGCGGGTGCGTTCGTGCTGGGCGTTGGCGCGGCCTTCTTCTTCCCTGCCTACTCCGCCATCCTGCCGCGCATCCTTCCGGCTGAGGACCTGCTGGCCGCCAACGGCATGGAGGGGACCATGCGCCCCGTGCTGCAGCAGGCTGCGGGACCGGCGGTGGCCGGCATCCTGGTGGCAGCCCTCTCCCCGTCGCATGCGGTGACCGGAGTGGCCGCGTGCCACCTGCTGGCCTTCATTGTGCTGAACTTCCTGGGCCAGCACACCCTGGCCACAAGCCCCAAAGAGGCGGGGCACGAGGATGCACACCGGAAATCGTCCTTCGTCCAGGACCTGCGCGAAGGAGTCAGCTACACCATCAGGACACCATGGCTGCTCTGGACGCTGATCTGGGCCTGCATTTCGGTGCTGTTCCTGATCGGCCCCATCGAGGTCCTCCTGCCATTCCTGGTGCGGGACCAGCTGGGCGGGGATTCGAGCATGTTCGGTTTCCTGCTGGCGGTCATGGGGGTGGGCGCAGCCCTGGGCTCCCTGGTGACGGCGTCACTCCGCCTGCCGCGCCGCTACCTCACGGTGATGATGGTGTCCTGGGGCGTGGGCAGCCTGCCGATTGCCGCCGTCGGCCTCATGGACAACTTCTGGCTGATGGCTGCAGCCCTGTTCATCTGGGGCGCCACCGGGAGCGTGGGCATGGTCATCTGGGGCACGCTGCTTCAGCGCCGCGTCCCGTCCCACCTGCTGGGCCGCATCTCCAGCCTGGACTTTTTCGTGTCCCTGGCGCTGATGCCGGTGTCCATGGCGCTGGCCGGGCCTGCAGCTGAGGTGCTGCCCATCTGGCTGATTTTCCTGGTGGCGGGCGTGGTCTGCCCCGTCATGGCCGTCATCGCTTCCGCCGCCGCAAGGATGCCCCGCGACGAACTGGCAAACCCGCTGGACACGGCGCCCGAAGCCGCCGTGGCCTGACTTCGGGGCACATCAGCTGTTGGCGAGGACCACCGGAATGCTCGCCGTCGGGAGTCCGCTGGGGAAGACAGTGGGTTCCGGTTCCGCGACGGGCTCCAGCTCCACCCTGACGGGATCGGAGCCTACGGCCAGCATCTGGCCCCGGACGTTGACGTCGAGCGGGTCCCCTTCCTGGACGGTGAGCGTGATGGCGCCGGAGGAAAGCCTGACCAGCAGCAGCCGGCCGCTGATCCTGAGGTGGAAGGTCAGTCCGTCCCATTCCTCCGGCAGGCGCGGATCGAAATACGGCACCGGGCCCTGGTCGCGCAGGCCCGCAAAGCCGCACACCAGGGAGCTCCACACCCCTCCGGTGGAGGCGATGTGCACACCATCAATGGTGTTGCCGTGGGTGTCGTCCAGGTCGATGAACACCGCGTTGGTGAAGTGCTTCAGGGCCTCCCCGGAGTACCCCACTTCGGCAGCCATGATGCCCTGCACACATGCAGACAGGGTGGAGTCGCCGGTAGTGATGGGATCGTAGAAATCGAAGGCGCGCTGCTTCTCGCCCGCTGTGAAGTCCTGCCATTGCAGGAACATGGCGAGGACGGTGTCCGCCTGCTTGAGCACCTGGTGGCGGTAAATCACCAGCGGGTGGAAATGCAGCAGGAGCGGGTACTTGGACCGCGGCGTGGTCCAGTCCCATGGTTCCAGGGTCATGAAGTCGTTGTCCTGGGAGTGGACCTGCATGCGGCTGTCGAACGGCAGGTGCATCAGGTTGGCTGCCGCTGCCCACAGCTGCCGCTCTTCCTGGGCCACGCCGGGGTGGTCCAGCGCTGCGGCGGCCCGCAGGTTAAACCGGGCCATGACGTTGGTGTAGAGGTTGTCATTGACCACGGCGGTGTACTCGTCCGGGCCGGTGACACCGTGGATGTGGAACAGGCCGTCCTTGCCGAAGAAGCCCAGCGAAATCCACATGCGCGCGGTTTCCATCAGCAGCTCAGCCCCCATGCCCTCCCGGAACGCGGAATCGCCCGTGGCCCACAGGTAGCGGTTGGTGGCGAACGCGATGGCTGCCGCGATGTGGAACTGCGCGGTGCCGGCGGCGTAGTAGGCGCTGGCTTCAAGGCCGTTGATGGTCCGCCACGGGAACAGTGCGCCGTCCACACTGAGTTCCTTGGCCCGGACCTTGGCTTCAGGCAACATGGCATGGCGGAACTCCAGGACCTGCCGTGCACCGTCCGGGTTGGTGTACGTCAGGTACGGCAGGAGGTACACCTCCTGGTCCCAGAAATAGTGGCCCTCGTAGCCGGATCCGGTGACGCCCTTGGCCGGGATACCGGCCACGTTGGCACGGGCCGTGGCCTGGGCCAGCTGGAACAGGTTCCAGCGGATGGCCTGCTGCAGCTCCGGCTCGCCACCGTCCACTACGATGTCGGACGTTGCCCAATAGCCGCGGTAGTGCGCCTCGCTTTCGGCGAAGATGTCCGCGACGGGGCGCAGGCCTGCTTCGGCCAGGGCTGCGGCGTCGACGCCCTCGTCCTGCACGGTCCGGCCCGCGGCGTAGCTGACGCTTTTCTCGAGCCGGAAGGGTTCGCCGGCGCTGACGGCCAGCACGTAGCGGACGCTGCTGTCGTCCTGGTCCACCAGGGTTTCGAAAGGCTGGTGCCCGGCGGATGTCCAGTGGTCCACGGCCAGGCCCACGCGCTGCTTGGATTCGGCGGCTTCCCAGGAGAGCCGCAGTGATCCGTCGCCGCCATCGAGCCGCAGCGGCAGCAGGACCCGTCCGGCGTGGCGGCCGGCGCGGCGGGGATCGTGGGCGGAGTGGTCCTCTACCGGCTGGTCCTGCCGGTTGATCACGGACGAGGTGACGTCGAGCGAAATATCGCGGTCCGCCGCAACCTCGAGGGAAAGGCCCAGGCTGCCCCGGGATTCGTACCCCACCGCACGCCGTTCGGTGGTGGTGACCACGGATCCGGACCGGCACTGCCAGGTGATGCGGCACTCGTAGATGCCGGTGGAGAAGTCAACGCTCCGCCGGTAGTCCAGCACCTCCGATTCGGCAAGGCCCAGGGACTCCCCGTCCACCACGACGGTGAAGTTGTTGGCGTCCGGGATGTAGAGGATGCGCTGGCCGGTCCGCGCGAATCCGAAGGCGTTCTCGGCGTGCTTGATATCCCAGATTTCGTGCAGCCCGTTGATGAAGCTGCCGGGAAGCTCGGCATCCGCCGCTGCCCAGTGGGCGCCACGGATTCCGAGGTGGCCGTTGCCCAGGGAAAAGAGCGTTTCAAGCGTCCCTGCGTTTCCCGGTTCGTGGCGGGTTTCCACCAGTTGCCAGGGAGTATTGGGGAACCGTTCGCGGTCCGCAGAGATGATAGCCATGGTGTTGGGTCCTTTTAGGCATGCTGTGCACCGGCACAAGTCCGGCAGAGGGAATTCGAAGTGAAAGCTTGCCCGGATGGGTGCTGCCCGGGGGTGGCAGCGTGTCCGGGGTGGAACGGGGCTCCCGTCAGGGCAGGAGCTCTCCAAGGTCGTTGACCACCAGGGTTGCCCCGGCCCCGAGGAGGGTTTCGCGCCCGGCACCGCGGTCCACGCCGATGACGGAATGGAACGATCCCGCCTGGCCGGCCTGGACGCCGGAGACAGCATCCTCCACCACTACGCACTCCTCGCTGGGCAGTTCCAGCAGCCGGGCCGCGTAGGCGTACGTCGCCGGGCTGGGCTTGCCGGGGATTCCTTCGCGGGCCGCCACCACACCGTCCACCACGACGGGGAAGTGGTGGCTGAGGCCTGCGGCGGCCAGGACGGCGGGGGCGTTGCGGGAGGATGAGACGACGGCGACCTTCAGTCCGCGGTCCAGCGCGGCTTCGAGGAAACGCACCGAGCCTTCGAACGGCTCGACGCCGGTGCTGACGATGTCGTTGAAGATCCGGTTCTTGCGGTTCCCGAGGCCCTGGACAGTGATGTTGGCGGGATCGTCGTCCAGCGGTCCTTCGGGGAGCTCAATGCTGCGTGAGGCGAGGAAGTCCCGCACGCCGTCGAACCGCGGCTTGCCGTCGATGTGGTCGAAGTAGTCGCTTTCGCGGTAGCCCTGGACCTCGGGGTGCCCGGCAAGGAAGCCTTCGAAGAGTTCCTTCCAGGCCTGCTCGTGCACAGTGGCCGTGGGGGTCAGCACGCCGTCCAGGTCGAACAGGATGGCGGATGCGCCAGTCCAGGCGGTGTTCTCGGGGGCCGTTGCGGTGGAAGGCTCGTTGGCGAGTGCTTCGTGGGCGGAGTTGCTCATCGGCAGGGGGGATCCTCTCAGGCAGCGGGCAGTGAAGACGAATTACGCGGGGTGGGTGTGGCGTCGGCGCCGCTCGAATCTGCACATGCAGCGGGCCGTGCCGGTGGGGGAACCGGCGCCATTCCGGGGCCTTGCTGATCTACATTCGTCTTCCATCTTGAACTTGTTGCCCGCACAGGACAACCCGGCGGCGGCGTACGGCAGCGCCGAGGATGAGTGTAAACGCTTGCATATTTCGCTCGCAACTGTTTTATGCCCGGCCCCGCCCAGCCGGCCCAATATGACGGCCGCTTAGTTTCCGGCGGCCCCGCCACGGAGCACGTAATGCCGAAGGAACGCGCCAACATCCGCCATCTCGGCTTTCGACATGGCGTGCCCCATTCCGGGATACGTCCGTGCGGTCAGCAGCGTGTGTGCTTCAAGCCATTCACCCGTGTAGGCGGTGGCATCCTCGTTGATCACCAGGTCCGCCTTGTCGCGCCCCCAGAAGAACGGCGGCCTGGTCTCAAACTCATCGGTGAGGGCCAGGAGGTCGTTATCCAGCACAAAGCCGGAAAGGCCCACGACCGCGGCGTAGTCGCGCGGGTGGAGGCGCAGGAGGGTGGTGGCCATAGCCATGCCCTGCGAGTACCCCATCAGGCTCACGCTGGTGTGCTGGCCGCGGACGGAGTTGATCCAGCCATGCACGGCGCCGGTGACGGAGATGACGTCGGCAAAGTCGTTGGCGAGAAAGTAGTCCAGGAGGAACCAGCCATAGTGGTCTCCGATGGGCTTCGGCGCCCGGAGGGCCGCGAAGGTGAACTCTGGAGGCAGGTACTCGAACAGCCGGACCATGCGGGATTCATCCGTGCCGTAGCCGTGCATCATCACCAGCAGGGGCGTCCCGGCGCGCTGGCCCTCAGGCTTGGACCACACAACTGTTTCCATCGGACCAGACTAGCGAGGCAATGCGGCGCCCACGCCACGACGTTGATGAACCCATGCGCCCCGGCAATCACAGCAGAACCGCAGAAATTCCCGACAACGACTCGGCATCATTCATTGAATCGGTTATGGGTGCACTGTAGCGTGACGCCTACTATCAGCATGCTGACCAGTGGCTTTACAAACAAAGCAGCGCAGTGACCTAACCGCAATACCGTGCACCGCCCCACAGGAGCCGCAACCCGCGGCCAGCAGAAGGAGCAAGTCATGAGAATCGGCTCGTCAATCTTCCTTATCGCCCTCGGCGCCATCCTCGCCTGGGCGGTGGCCCCGGGACTCATCCCCTTCGTGGACCAGGCCCTGGTGGGCTACATCCTGATGGCCGTAGGCGTCATCGGCCTGATCGCCTCCTTGGTCCTGGCCTCCCCAGGCCGTACGCGGCGGGTCAGCGAGACCCGTTCCGTCGTGGATCCGAACACGGGTGAGCGGATCACCCGGAACGAAAGCCGCGACGGAACCATCTAGCCAAACCGACTGCGGGTCAGCCAGGACCGCGGCAGACCATGAACCCGGGAAGCCGGGCCGGACAACAGCGTCCGGCCCGGCTTTCGCGTCCCCGAGGGCATTCCCCAGGCGAAGAGAACCCAATATTGTTTCGTGTTGGTTTCCGTTGACAAACCAACATAAGCAAAGATAAAGTCAAGTAACTCAACATCATGTGATGCCAGTCACGCCGAAACAGGGCGCCGGACACCACAGCACCAGCAAGCTACGCAACGGAGGGTACGTGTTCGCCGAGGAACGCCAGCAGAAGATTGCCGAGCTTGTTGCCGGCAGCGGCCGGGTCAGCGTGACCCTGCTGGCTGAGCGCTTCCGGATCACCACCGAAACCGTCCGCCGGGACCTCGCCGCCCTCGAGAACGTCGGCACCGTCCGCCGCGTGCACGGCGGGGCGGTTGCGGCAGACCGCTTCAGCACCACCGAGGAAAGCGTCACCGAACGCGCCATCCGCCGGCCGGACCAGAAGAGCCGCATCGCCGAGGCCGCCCTCGCGCTCATCCCCCGCAACTCCCCCGGCAGCGTCCTGATCGACGGCGGAACCACCACCGAAGTCCTCGCCGACATGCTGGCCCGGCGCACCGTCGTCGAACTTTCCGAATCCGGCGCCGCCGGCACCGAACTGGTGGCCATCACCCACGCCGTACCCATTGCCGGCAAGCTCTCCAGCGTCCCCGGCATCGCGCTGCACATCCTGGGCGGCCGGGTCCGCGGCATCACCCAGGTGGCCGTCGGCCAGGCAACGGTGGACGCCGCCGCACGGATCCGCCCGGATATTGCTTTCGTGGGGACCAACGGCATCCACCCCACCTTCGGACTCAGCACTCCAGATCCTGAAGAAGCCGCAGTGAAGGCTGCCTTCGTCCACTCGGCTCGCCGCATCGTTGTGCTGGCCGATTCCTCCAAGCTGGACGCGGAAACGCTGGTCCAGTTCGCCTCCCTGAAAGACCTGGACACCTTGATTACAGACAGCGAACCCAGCCCCGAACTCGCCGCAGCCCTGGAAGAGGCCGATGTTGACGTGGTGATCGCATGATCGTCACGTTCACGGCCAACCCCAGCCTGGACCGCACCGTCGCCCTGCCCGGACCCCTGGAGCGCGGCGAAGTGCAGCGCGCTGTGTCCGTCACCCAGGAATCGGGCGGCAAGGGTGTCAACGTGTCCCGTGCGCTGGTGGCCTCCGGCCTCGAATCCCTGGCAGTCCTGCCCGGCGCGGACAGCGATCCCGTGCTGGCCGGCCTTCGCGCCGGCGCCGTGCCCTTCGTGTCACTGCCCATTGACGAGCCGCTGCGCACCAACGTGGCCCTCACCGAACCCGGCGGGGTGACCACCAAGATCAACGAGCCCGGCCCGGTCCTGGATGACAACCAGCAGGAGGCGCTGCTGAAGCTGCTGCTGGAAAGCTCCCGGGGTGCCGGCTGGGTGGTCCTGGCAGGTTCGCTGCCGCCGGGGTTCCCACCAGATTTTTACGCGACGGCGGCCCGCCGCCTGCGTTCAGCTGCCGACGGCGAGTCCTCAGGGCACACGCCACTGATCGCCGTCGACTCGTCCGGCCAGCCACTCGCCGCCGCCCTTACAGGCGGCGCGGAGGGCATGCCGGATCTTTTGAAGCCCAACGCCGAGGAACTGGCGGAACTGGCTGCTGCAGCCGGATTCGCCACGGCCGCCGCTGACGAACTGGAAGCGGACCCGGCGGCAGCCGCCGAGGCCGCGTCCGCCGTCGTGCGTTCCGGTGTGGGTGCTGTGCTGGCAACTCTCGGTTCCAAGGGAGCTGTCCTCGTAACGGCCGACGGCGCGTGGCTGGCCACGCATCCGCCGGTCGCCGCAGTGAGCACGGTGGGTGCGGGAGATTCCGCACTGGCCGGCTACCTGCTCGCCCACAGCCAGGGCGCCGCCCCGGCTGACTGCCTGCGTCAGGCGGTGGCCCATGGGGCCGCCGCCGCCTCCCTGCCCGGTTCAACGGTTCCGGCAGTGCACCAAACCACCCCGGAAGCCGTAACCATCACGGCCCTTCGAAAGGATTGACAGTGACTCAGCTCATCACCACGGAACTGGTCGAGCTCGACCGGAACCTGGGCAACGACCCCGAGGCGGTGATCCGGCACCTGGCAAGCAAGGTTGCTGCCACCGGACGCGCAACAGAGGTTGAAGGCCTCTTTGCCGACGCCTACGCCCGCGAACAGAAGACCGCCACCGGCATCCCCGGCGGCATCGCCATCCCGCACTGCCGCTCCGCTGCGGTGGTCGAGCCCACCCTGGCCATGGCCCGCCTGTCCCCCAAGGTGGACTTCGGCGCCAAGGACGGCCCCGCGGACCTCGTGTTCTTCATTGCCGCTCCGGACGGTGCCGACCAGGCCCACCTGAAGCTGCTCTCCAAGCTGGCCCGGTCCCTGATCAAAAAGGACTTCACGGCTGCACTCCGCAACGCCTCCTCCGAGGCAGAGATCGTGGAACTGGTGGACGGCGCCCTCGCCGACAAGCCGGCCGCACACGCTGCTGCACCGGCTGAAACGGTCGCCGCGGGCGCTGCTGCTAGCTCGGTTCCTGCTGGCTCAGCCACCGCTTCCGCAGACTCAACCGCCCGCACCCGCCGCCTCGTGGCCGTCACCGCCTGCCCCACCGGCATCGCCCACACCTACATGGCCGCCGACTCGCTGGTGGCCGCCGCCCAGGAAATGGGCGTTGACCTGCAGGTTGAGACCCAGGGTTCCTCCGGGGCCAAGCCGCTGGACCCGGCCGTCATCGCAGCTGCCGACGCCGTGATCTTCGCGGTGGACGTGGACGTCCGCGGCAAGGAGCGTTTCGCGGGCAAGCCCGTCATCAACGCACCCGTCAAGCGCGGCATCGACGAGCCCGCCAAGATGGTCCAGGAAGCCCTCGCGGCGGCTGACAACCCGAACGCACGCCGGGTTCCGCACTTCGGGGCCGAGGAACAGGCCGAGAACGAAGCCACCGAAAAGGGCGAGCACATCGGCCAGAAGCTGAAGAAAGCACTGCTGACGGGCGTCAGCTACATGATCCCGTTCGTTGCAGGTGGTGGTCTTCTGATAGCCCTCGGCTTCCTGCTTGCGGGCTTCGACATCGCCCTCGGCACCAAGGCCAATGACATTCTGGCCAACAACACATTGTTCAACCTGCCCGACGGCAACCTCGCCCTCTATCTGGGAACGGTCTTCTTCAAGATCGGCGCCCTGTCCATGGGCTTCCTTGTTCCCGCACTGGCCGGCTACATCGCCTACGCCATCGCTGACCGCCCGGGCATCGCACCCGGCTTCGTCGCAGGGGCTGTCGCTGGGTTCATGGGCGCCGGGTTCTTGGGCGGCATCGTCGGCGGCCTCCTGGCTGGCTACATCGCACACCTGATCGGTACATGGCAGGTGGCCCGCTGGCTGCGCGGCCTGATGCCCGTGGTCATCATCCCGCTGCTCGCGTCGATTGTGGCCTCCGGCTTGATGTTCCTATTCCTCGGCGGCCCGATCGCCGGCATCACCCTCGCACTCAACAGCTGGCTGTCCGGCATGACCGGTGCTTCCGCCATCGTCCTGGGCATCATCCTGGGCCTCATGATGTGCTTCGACCTGGGCGGCCCGGTGAACAAGGTGGCCTACGCCTTCGCCGTGGCAGGCCTTGGTGCCGGCAGCGCCACCAACCAGGCACCGTGGCAGATCATGGCCACCGTGATGGCAGCGGGCATGGTTCCGCCGCTGGCGATGGCCCTCGCCACCGTCCTGGACAAGAAGCTCTTCAGCCTGGCCGAGCGTGAAAACGGCAAGGCAGCCTGGCTGCTGGGCGCATCCTTCATCTCCGAAGGCGCCATCCCGTTCGCCGCGGCCGACCCGCTGCGCGTCATCCCCGCCAGCATGCTGGGTGGCGCGCTCACCGGTGCCCTCACCATGGCCTTCAACGTCACGTCGCAGGCACCCCACGGCGGTATCTTCGTGTTCTTCGCCATCGGCAACGTGCTGATGTTCATCGTTTCGATCATCGCCGGCACTGTGGTCAGTGCACTGGCCGTGGTGGCACTGAAGCGCTGGGCAGTCAAGAAGACCGTTGATACGGTTGAACCGGTTCCCGTAACCGTCTGATCCGGTTTAGCCACATACCTTCCCGGCACTGAACCATCAGCACGCCGAAATACTAAAGGAGCAAAAATGCCAGAACGCACAGCAACCGTTGCCAGCCGCGTGGGCCTGCACGCCCGCCCGGCCGCCATCTTTGCCGAGGCAGCCGGCGAGTTCGACCTGGACATCACCATCGCCCGTGAGGGCGAGCCGGTCGATGAGGCCATGGATGCCGCAAGCATCCTGTCCCTCATGAGCCTGGGTGCCTCACACGGCGACGTCGTGGTGCTCCGCGCCGAGGGTGCAGGCGCCGACGACGCCCTGGAACGCCTGGTGCAGATCCTGGAAACGGACCACGACGCCGAGTAGCAGGCAGGCTGCCCGGCAGCCGGATTAAGCCAAGCGGCCGCCGTCGCGCCTTTCCCTCGAGGGAACGGCACGACGGCGGCCGCTGGCTTTAAGCGTCAGGGTCACGTCCGTTCGGCGATGGCTTTCACGTCGGCCACGAGCTTGTCCCACATGCCCTTCGAGTGGCTTGCCGCCTCTTCGCTCGGGTTGTTGTCCTGGGCGAGCGTGAGGTGGGTGCCGCCGTCGCGGTCCTGCAGCGTCCAGGTCAGCGTGTGGTAGTTTTCCGGGACGTCTTCCTCGCCGCTGAGGGCGCTGAAGTGGGTGTGCACCAGTTTCCGGCCGGGATCCACCTCCAGCACCTTGCCCTTGTCCTGGTAGGGCTTGCCTTCCCATTCGCCGCTCCAGGTGATGGGGCTTCCCTCGGCCCAGTCCGTTTCCAGTTCTGCCCCGAACATGAATTCCTTGGCGGCAGCGGGGTCCGTGATGACATTCCAGACGCGGTCCGGCGGGGCGTCGATGGTGGTGCTGGATGTTGCCGTGAAGTCTCCGGGCATGTCAGGCCTTCCTTGCGGTGAACAGCAGGTATTCCCACTCCATCTGGAACGGTGTGTCTCCGTGGGCATCGCCGAAGGAGTCGGCGAGGTCCGTCAGTGCCTGGTCCAGTTCCTTGACCTTGTCCGCGTCGGCGCCGATGTACTTGTAGACGGCGATGGTGGGGCCGTAGTGGGATTTGAAGTAGCGGACGAAGTCGCCGGGCTGGTGGAAGCTCCGCACGGCCAGGGCCTGCTTGCGGACTGCCACGTCGGTGACCCTGTCCCCCAGCAGTTCGCGGACGTGCTCCTCGCTCCCCCACAGCGGCGCCGGCTGGGCCCCCGGCGATGGCGGGGGCGCGAAGGGCTTCATGGTGGCGAACATCCGGCCAATGAAGCCCTCCGGGGTCCAGCTGAGCAGCCCGATGTTCCCACCGGGCTTGCACACTCGGAGGATCTCATCCGCCGCGGCCTGGTGCCGCGGCGCGAACATGGCACCCAGGCAGGACATCACGACGTCGAACGAGTCGTCGTCGAACGGCAGCGCCTCAGCATCGGCTTCTTTCCATTCCAGGCTGACGCCCCGGTTGCCGGCTTCGCGGCGTCCGGCCTCGAAGAGCTCCGGAGTGAGGTCCGAGGCCACCACCTTGGCGCCCATCATGGCCGCGGGGATAGCCGCGTTCCCTGAACCTGAGGCTACGTCCAGCACCCGGTGGCGGGAGCGGACGCCGCACGCTTCCACCAGGATGGCGCCCAGCTCCAGGAGCATTTCATCCGCCAGCGCCGGGTAGTCCCCGGACGCCCACATGGCCCGGTGCTTCTGTTTCAGCGCCCGGTCCGCCTCGGCCGCATCGGTCTGCTCATTCATGGTCCGCGCTCCTCATCGAGCCGTTGGGTTTCAGCGCGCTGCGGGCACAGCGGGCGCCGCGATGCGACTCATTCTGGCCGCGCGGGCACCGGCTGTAAAGGTGGTCCGGCTATTTGCAGGGTCAGCGGCGATGTCCCCGCCCCGGCCTAGGCTGGCTTGCGCGCCCTGGTGGTGGTGGCCTTCGCGGCAGGTTTCTCGGTGCTCTTTGACGCGGCCGCCTTGGTCCCGGTGGATTTGCCAGCGGCGGTTTTTGCGGCAGTGCCCGTGGATTTTGCTGCGGTGCTCCTGGTTGAAGTGCCCTTGGCTGCAGTGCTCTTTGAAGCCGTCGATTTGGCAGCCGTGGACCGTGTTCCGGTCTTGGTGTCCGCGGCCTTGGACGCTGATGTTTTCGAAGCAGCGGCAGTCCCCGTTCCCGACGACCGTGAGCCCGATGACCTCCGCGCGGGCTTGGCGGGCTTATCCCCCTGCTCCGCACCGCCGTCGTCGGACTCTTCCTCCTCTGAATCCGCTCCGCCCGTGGCCGCTGCCGCACCACCGCGTTTCCTGTCGAGGCTGCGTTTCAGGGCCTCCATCAGGTCGATGACCTCGCCCTTGCCGCCGTCGCCCGCTTCCACGCCGAACGTTTCATCAGTGTCCAGGGACTCGCCCTGCTCCAGCTTGGCGTCGATGAGCTTCCGCAGCTGCACCTGGTAGTCGTCGGTAAAGGACTCCGGTTCAAAGTCAGCGGCCATCGATTCGACCAGCGCTGCGGACATGTCGCGTTCCTGCGCGGAGATTTTGATGGCGGTGTCCAGCGCGGGGAAGTTGGCCTCACGCACCTCGTCCGGCCACAACAGGGACTGCAGCACCAGGACATCGTCCTTGATCCTCAGCGCCCCCAGCCTGGTCTTCTCGCGCAGGGCGTACTGGACGATGGCCACCCGGTCGGTGTCCTCGAGGGCCCGGCGCAGCAGCACGTAGGCTTTGGGCGACTTGGAGTCCGGTTCCAGGTAATAGCTCTTCTCGAACATCATGGGTTCGAGCTGCTCGGACGGGACGAACTGCACCACTTCGATTTCGTGGCTGTTTTCCGCCGGGATGGCCTTCAGCTCATCCTTGGACAGCACCACCGTGCGGCCGTCCTCTTCAAAGGCCTTCTCGATGTCCGAGTAGTCGATCACCTGCCCGCAGACCTCGCAACGGCGCTGGTAGCGGATCCTTCCGCCGTCGGCGTTGTGGACCTGGTGCAGACTGATGTCATGATCCTCTGTGGCGCTGTAGACCTTGACGGGCACGTTGACCAGCCCAAATGCGATGGCACCCTTCCAGATGGCTCTCATCCCTACAGTCAACAGCACACCGGGCCGGAGGTGAAGACCCATGGCTTCTAAGGAACGTGTCCGCGTGGCCGGGCGGGAGCTGACGCTGACCAACCTGGACAAAATCATCTACCCGGAAACCGGCACCACCAAGGCCGATGTGCTGGCCTACTACGCCGCCGTGGCCCACGTCCTCATCCCCGCCGCAGCCAACCGGCCTGCCACCCGGAAACGCTGGGTGAACGGCGTGGGCACCGCGGAGAAGCCCGGCGAGGTCTTCTTCCAGAAAAACCTGGAGGACTCCGCCCCCGGCTGGCTCCCCCGTGCCGCCATCACCCACAAGGACCGGACCATCCACTACCCGATGGTCAACGATCCCGCCGTCCTCACCTGGTTCGGGCAGATCAACTCCCTCGAAATCCACGTGCCCCAGTGGCGGGTGGATTCCCAGGGCAACCAACTGAACCCGGACCGGCTGGTCTTGGACCTGGACCCCGGCGAGGGCGCCGGCCTCGCCGAATGCCGTGAAGTGGCGCTGCTGGCCCGCGCCATCCTGCAGGACGTGGGCATGGACCCGGTACCCGTCACCAGCGGCAGCAAGGGCATCCACCTGTACGCGCCGCTGGACGGCACGCAGACCTCGGACCAGATCTCGGAGTTCGCCCGGGAACTGGCGCGTGCCCTGGAATCCGACCACCCGGACCTCGCCGTCAGCGACATGAAGAAGACCCTCCGCACGGGCAAGGTACTGGTGGACTGGAGCCAGAACAACGCAGCGAAAACCACCATCGTGCCCTACTCCCTGCGCGGCCGGCCCACACCCATGGTCGCGGCGCCGCGGACATGGCGGGAGATCAGCTCCCCCAAGCTCAAGCACCTCGACTACCGCGAGGTGCTGCGCCGGGTGCAGGAGGGCAAGGACCCGTTCGCCGCCGTCGTCCGCGCTGCCGGAACACCCGATGAAGTCGAGACCGGCACCGGCGCCGGCGATGGTGCCGGCGCGGGGCAGGACGGCACGCACGACGACGGGAATCCCCGCCTGGTGAAGTACCGTTCGATGCGCGACCCCGGGGCCACGCCTGAGCCGTTCAGTGGCGCACCGCGCGGCGGCGATGCGTTCGTGATCCAGGAACACCACGCCAGCCGCCTGCACTGGGACCTCAGGCTGGAGCACGAGGGCGTCCTGGCTTCCTGGGCGCTGCCCAAGGGTGTGCCGGAGTCGGGCGGCAAGAACCACCTGGCCGTGCGGACCGAGGACCACCCTATGGACTACCTCACCTTCCACGGCACCATCCCCAAGGGTGAATATGGTGCCGGCGAGATGACCATTTGGGACACCGGCACGTATGAGCTGCACAAGTGGATCAACGGCAAGGAGGTGATCGTCACCCTCACCGGCGCCGAGGGCGGCGGGCTGGGCGGCACCAGGAAGGTGGCCCTCATCCATACGGGCCGCGGCCAGGGCAGCGATGCCGAAAAGCAGTGGCTGATCCACCTGATGGATAAGGAAGACCAGGGCGGACGACGGCGGCACGCATCTTCGTCTGCGGAGCCTGCGGGCAGTACCAAAGGAGTGGGCAAGGCCGGGAAATCCGGGGACCCTTCCGAAGAACCGGAGGACTCCCCCGTCAGCGTCGCCCCCGATGATTTCGGCCCCATGATGGCCACGGCGGGAGTCCCCTCTGACCTCATGGGCAGCGCCTGGCAGGTTGAACTCAAATGGGACGGGGTGCGTGCCATCCTCGTGGCGGATGAGTCAACAGTCCGGATCTTCAGCCGCAACGGCAACGACGTCACCAAGACCTACCCCGAGCTGACGGACCGGGGGTGCTGGCCGGAGCAGCCGTTCGTGGCCGACGGTGAGATCATCGCCGTCGGCCCCTCCGGCAGGCCGGACTTCGGCCTGCTGCAAGGCCGGATGAAGCTGACCCGCGCCGCCGACGTCGCTAAAGCGCAGAAGGCCATTCCCGTCCGGCTGATGCTCTTCGATCTCCTGTACGACGGCGGCACGGACCTCCGGCGCCTTCCGCTCAGCAAGCGGCGCCCACGGCTTGAACAGTTCTTCCGGCCCTCGGACTGCCCAGTGGAACTGTCCATGGTGCTGGATGACCCGGTGGAACACATCATGGACAGCGCACAGGAACTGGGGCTCGAAGGCGTGATGGCCAAGCGCACGGACAGCCGTTACGTCAGCGGACAGCGCACCCGAACCTGGATCAAGCTCAAGACGGAGCGCACCCAGGAGGTAGTGGTGGGCGGCTGGCGCCCGGGCAAGGGCGGCCGCCAGGAAACGGTGGGGTCGTTGCTGGTGGGCATCCCCGACGGGAACAAACTCCAGTATGTGGGCCGGGTGGGCAGCGGATTCAGTGGCCGCGAACTGGCCGAACTGCGGCAGACCGTGGAACAGCTGGCCCGGAAGACTTCACCGTTCCACGAGGTTCCCCGGCCCGACTCGGCGGACGCGCACTGGGTCACGCCGCATCTCGTGGGTGAGGTGACCTACGGGGAGTGGACGGGCCCGGGGCGGTTGCGGCATCCCCGGTGGCGTGGCTGGCGCGTGGACAAGGACCCGTCAGAGGTGGTCCGGGAGGATTGACGCCCTCTGCCTGCCGATGCGGAGCCTCCCTGACGCGCAGGCTCGCCGGTGACGCGCAAACTCGCCCGTGACACGGAAAATCCCTGCCGCACCGCTTATAAGGGAGCGTCAGGGATTTTCCGTGTCGGTAATGAATGTGCGGGTCGCCCGTCCTAGGACGAGTGCGGCATCTGCGGCTTCCCGGTCCGGTGGACGGCGGCCACGGAGGCTTCGTGGCCCATCCGCCCATGGCCGGATCCCCGGTCCTTCGGGTGGCGGCGCTTGCCGTTGCCGTCCGGCCAGGAGTTTTGCCGCGGCATGGCGCCCGCAGCGGTGGTGGCCGCTGCCGGCATGTCCGGGGTGTCCATTGCCGCTGCCAGATGGTCCGCCATCTCCGGATTGAGATGGGATTTGCGGTTTTCGTCAGCCATTTTTCTTCCTTTCCACGATGAAATGAAGTCCAGGGAAGAGGCACCGGGGCCTCCGTGATTGCCGGGAACGCCGGCACGTTCGTAAATGTCGGCGCTGTGAGGCACAGCAGCGCCGACGTGACTGGCTCGGTGTCGGGCAGCGGGGACGTCCCGGCCGCACGCGTCCGCCTATTCGAAGATCAGTGTGTCCATTGATCAACCATAGGCACCGGCCCGATGCCTGTGAACCCCCTTGCGGCGGTCGCGCGAACCGGTGCATGGCGGAGGCGGGAGGCGCGGCGCACAGGTCCGCTGAAGCGCCCGACGGCGGGAGGCGGGTTTCGAGCCTCCGGGCGCCGGCGCCAGGGCCCGGGTCAGCGCCGGGTCAGCTCCCGCGAAAGGGACTAAAACGGCGCCCGGAAACCTGCGCCGCAGCAGTGTCCGCCATCACATCCGGCGCCGTATTACGGCCGGAACGGTGTTCCAACGAACGGTTGTGGAAAAAGATTCGGTAACAGTGGTCACAATCAGCATGCTTCCCAGTATTTACGCCGGAAAACGGGGAAAATAACCTCGAAAAGTTGGTCTGAAACGTGCCCAAAAGGGTAGACAGTACGGCATCAGACGGGCGAACGCTACAAAATCGGCGTAAAATTGAAGGCCTGCCCGGAGCGGGGCAGCAAGTAGTCGCAAGCAAATGACCTCCACAGGAGCTGACCAAATGCCCACAGACCAAAGCAACACCGACTCTTCAGCAGGCGCCAGGAACGCCCGCGGAACCGACCCTGCAGCCCCTCTGGCTGCCAAGAAGCCGAGGCTGCTGCCGCGCCGCCGGCTCAAGGAATCTGACGTCAACGTGGTTAACCAGCCGATGCTGAAGAAAGCCCTCGGCGGCACCATCGTAGGCAACACCATGGAATGGTACGACGTAGGCGTTTTCGGCTACCTCATCACCACCATGGGCCCGGTCTTCCTGCCCGAGTCGGATCCGACAACGCAAACGCTGTTCCTGCTGGGAACTTTTGCCGCCACGTTCATTGCCCGCCCCCTGGGTGGCGTCGTCTTCGGCTGGCTCGGTGACAAGATCGGCCGCCAGAAGATCCTGGCCACCACGCTGATGATCATGGCCGCCAGCACCTTCGCCGTCGGCCTGCTGCCCGGATACGCGCAGATCGGCCTGTGGGCCGCGGCCCTGCTGGTGCTCCTCAAGCTGATCCAGGGCTTCTCCACCGGCGGTGAATACGCTGGTGCCACCACGTTCGTCAGCGAATATGCCGCCGACAAGCGCCGCGGCTTCTTCGCCAGCTTCCTCGACCTGGGCAGCTACATGGGCTTCGCCATCGGCGCCGCCTTGGTCTCTGTACTACAGCTGACCCTGGGCCAGGACACCATGGAGGACTGGGGCTGGCGCATCCCGTTCCTCGTTGCCGGTCCGCTGGGCCTGATTGCTGTCTATTTCCGTAGCAAGATCGAGGAATCCCCGCAGTTCCAGGCCACCCTGGACGCCCAGGAGGAGAACGCCAAGAACGCCACGGACGGCGACACCTCCGCCGCCAAGGGACCCGTCGGCATCGTCAAGGCCTACTGGCGCCCCATCCTGGTGGCCATGGTGGTGGTGGCTGCAGCCAACACCGCCGGCTACGCCCTGACGTCCTACATGCCCACGTACCTGACCGCCTCCAAGGGCTACGACGAGGTCCACGGCACGCTGCTGACCATCCCCGTCCTGGTTGTGATGAGCCTCTGCATTCCGCTCACTGGCAAGCTGTCCGACCGGATCGGCCGCCGTCCCGTGCTCTGGATCGGCGCCGTGAGCACCATCGTCCTGGCCATCCCCGCATTCCTGCTGATCGGCGTCGGCGAGGTATGGTCCACGCTGGCCGGACTCGCGCTGGTCGCCTTCCCGGTGACCTTCTATGTGGCCAACCTGGCCTCCGCCCTTCCAGCACAGTTCCCCACGTCCAGCCGGTACGGAGCGATGGGCATTGCCTACAACTTCGCGGTGGCCATCTTTGGCGGCACCACTCCTTTCATCGTTGAGGCGCTGATCAAATCGACCGGCAACGACATGATGCCTGCTTACTACCTGATGGCCACCTCCCTGGTGGGCGCTGTGGCAATCTACTTCCTCAAGGAATCGGCCAACCGCCCGCTTCCGGGATCCATGCCCAGCGTGGACACCGAGGCGGAGGCCCGCGAACTCGTCAAGACCCAGGACGAGAACCCGCTGATCAACGTTGACGAACTTCCGTTCGACACCCACCCGCAGGACGGCGGCAAGGCCCCGGTCAACGCCTAACCGGCCAACTGTTCCGCTCCGTTACACGGACCGCCGCACCCATACCGGGTGCGGCGGTCCGAGCGTTTAAGGTTGAGTCGTCCGCAAAGCGGCCGGAAGCACGGAGGAGGTGGCACGGCATGGAACGCGTCCTGCACCACGTGCGCGCCCTCCACCGGCTGGAGCCAGCGAACGCGGACCACCTCGCTGCGCTGCGGGTTGCCCTCAGCGTCGCTGTCCCGTCCCTGCTCCTGCTTGCCACGGGCCGGGCGGACCTCATCATCTACGCGGTCTTCGGCGCCCTGACCGGGATGTACGGCCGGTCAGAACCGCACCAGCTGCGGGTCCTCCACCAGTCCCAGGCAGCCCTGGTGCTCCTGGGCGGCGTCTCGGTGGGCGTGCTCCTGTCCGTCAACCACATCCATTCGTGGGCGCTGGTGGGCATCGAAGCCGCACTGGCGGGACTGGGCTCGCTCTACTCGGACCGCGTGCGGCTCAAGCCCAACGGCCCGTTCTTCGGCATCCTGGCCTTGGGCGCCTGCGCGTCGGTGCCCATGGCGGTCCCTTGGTACACCGCACTGCTGATCGCCCTGGGGTCAGCGGCGTTCGCGGTCCTGGTGGGATTCGCCGGGTGGGTCCGTCGGCGCCGGTGGCAGCGCGGGGCCGTCCGCATCCCCGCCGCGTCGCAGCCGGTGGACCGCCGCGCCATGCTGATCCACGCCGCCCGCTACGTGCTGGCCGTCGGTGCCGCCGGAACCATCGGCGTCCTCACCGGAAGCGGCCACCCGCACTGGGCCATGGCTGCCGCGGCTGTTCCGCTGGCCGGTGCGGACCTCCCCAGCAGCGTCCGCCGCGGCATCCACCGCATCGTGGGGACGTTCGTGGGGCTGGCCGTGACCGCCGTCGTGATTATTCCCGCCCCCTGGACGCTGCCCGGACTGTTCCCCGGGCAGCAGGCAGTGGTCCTGGCACTGCTGGTGATCCTGTTCCAGTTCACCACCGAGCTGTTCATGACGCGGCACTACGGCCTGGCCATGGTGTCCTTCACGCCGGTGATCCTGTTGATGACCCAGCTCGCGGCACCCGCGGATCCCGGCGTCCTGATCCTGGAGCGTGCCATCGAGACCCTGGTGGGCGCGCTGGTGGGCATCGCCGTTGTGGTGGCCGTCCGCCGGCGGGGTTCACGCTCCCCCGCGCTCCTCCTGGGGCTTGCGCGGCGGCCCCGCCATTAGCCTGGGCGGAGCGATCCGGGCCAGGGCTGCCACCACCTTGTAGCGCTTGGACGGGATGGAGACGGCTTTGCCCTTGGCGTTGTCCGCCAGCCCCTCCCGCACCACTCGCTCGGCCGTCAACCAGGTCCACTTCGGTGCCACGGACTTGTCCATCCCCATCCGGTCGTGGAACTCGGTGTGCGTAAAACCCGGGCACACCGCCGTCACTTTGATGCCGCGGGTCCGGTAGGCCAGGTTGGCCCAGCGGCTGAAGCTCAGCAGCCACGCCTTGGCCGCCGAGTAGGTTCCGCGTGGAAGGAAGGCGGCGATGCTGGCCACGTTGATGATCCGGCCTTCGCCACGGTCCAGCATGCCCTTGAGCGCGGCGTGCGAGAGCACCAGGGCGGTTTCGGCGTGCAGCTTCAGGTGCCTCTTCTCCTCCTCCACGGGGTTGTCCTCGAAGTTGTGCAGCAGCCCGATGCCCGCGTTGTTGACCAGGATGCCAACCGGGCGCTGCGGATCGGAGAGGCGTTCGACGACGGCGGCCACGTCGGCGTCGTCCGTCAGGTCGGCGGGGAGCACCTCAGCGGTTGTTCCGTACCGCCGTTCCAGCTCCGCGGCAGCTTCCTCGAGGCGGCTCCTGTTGCGGGCCACCAGCACCAGGTGGCAGCCCTCGGCAGCGAGTTGGCGGGCAAACTCGGCGCCCAGTCCTGCGCTGGCGCCGGTAACCAGGGCAGTGGTCCGTAAAGTGGTCTGCGTCATACAGCCAGCCTAGCCACCGCTGCCCCTGCTTGGCTCCGTCATCCCCTCGGCTTCGCCTGTGGTTTCACCGGCGAAGCGTGCAAGCGGGTTGGCCAGGCGGCCGGCCATCTGCAGGCCTCCGGACGGATCCGTGAGGTCCAGCATCTGCTGGTTGTTCCGCAACTGCAGGCGGTTCAGGCAGGACAGCTCAAAGTCGGCAGCGAACAGGTTGTGCCGGGCGAACTGTCCGGCCAGGCCGGGGTGCTGTGCCTGGTAGTCCCGCACGGCGTCGGCGGCGGTACGCCAGAAGGTTTCCTGCGGAAGCGTCCCATCGTCGTCGAGCAGTGCCGCGAGGAAGCGGAAGATGCAGTCGAAAATGTCGGTGAAGATGGCCAGCACCTTTTCGCCGTCGGGGATGTCCGCCCGGATCCGGGAAACCTCCTCCGGGAGTTTTAGCCGGTCGCCCATCACCACGATCTCTTCGGCGATGTCCTTCATGATGGCCCGCACCGGAACACCGTCCTCAAGGACCAGGATGACGTTCTCGCCGTGCGGCATGAAGGCGAGCTCGTAGTTGTAGAGGCAGTGCACCAGCGGCACCAGGTACGCCTCGAAATAGCGGCGCAGCCAGTCCTCCGGGGCCAGGCCGGAGCGCTCGATCAGGGCGGAGACCATGGGATTTCCGGCCGAATCCACGTGCAGCAGCGCGGCCATGGTGGTCAGTTGCTGCCCGTATTCCAGAAGCGGCAGCGGACTTTCCCGCCACAGGGCGGAGAGCATCTTCCGGTACGGCGAACCGCTGGCTGACGCGGCCTCGTAGGTCCTGTTGTGGTAGCCGATGGCCGCGATTTCGCCGATCATGGTGAACCCGCGCTGTTGCAGTGCGGAGTCGGCGGTGATCAGCTTCCGCAGCCAGTCGTTGATGGCCGGCGTGGCCTTCATGTACTGGGGTGAGAGGCCGCGCATGAACCCCATGTTCAGCACGGACATGGCGGTCTTCACGTACGTCCGGGCCGGGGCGCTGGTGTTGAAGAACGTCCTGATGGACTGCTGGGCCTGGTAGGAATCGGTTCCGGTTCCCAGGTAGACGATGCGCTGCCGGGCGATTTCAGCCGCGAAGGTGACCGTGAGCTTGTTCTCCCACTGCCAGGGGTGGACCGGCATGAAGAAGTACTGGTCCGGGTCCAGGCCCTGCAGCAGCAGTTCGCTGGTGAAGCTGCCGGCCAGCGGTCCCAGCTCGGCGTCGAGGTGCGCGGCGTAGTCCAGCCCGCTGCTGGTGCTGACCACGGCGTGGCTGCGGTGCACGGCGATCCATTCCAGCAGCACCGGCGCCCCGGTTTCCGGTGCGAAGGCCAGGTAGTCGCTGACGCCGAACCCCAGCCGGCCGTTGTTGGCCACGAAGCAGGGGTGGCCTTCGGTCATGCTCCGCTCGATCGATTGGAAGTCGGCGGCGATGTCCTGCCCGCCCGTCACCCCGGCGGCCAGTTCCCCGGCGGAGGGCTGGCCGGCCCACTGCTTGTAGGCATGGCTGGCCAGGGTACTGCTGACCTCCTCCAGGTAGACCGGGAGCATCTGCAGGTTGATGCCGAGGGTCTCGTGGAACACGGTGATGAACTCCAGCACGTCCAGCGGCGCTTCGGTGCCGTCCTGGATGTGCCGGATGGAATCGGCGCTGATGGACCAGTGCTCCAGCTCCAGGATCCTGGCGGTAAACAGGTACTCGTGGGTGCCGTCGGCGCTGGCCACGCGGTAGGTGTTGGCCTCCGGGGCGCCAGGCACGGGCTCGGGTGTGAGGATCCGTTCGTGCGAGAACTCGGCGAGCGCCTTGCGAAGCAGGTGCCGGTTGGCGGCATCCCACCGGCCCGCTTCGAGGTGTGGCGCTGCGGCGGCGGTGGCGGTTGATTCGAGCTGGACGGTCATAGTGCTGCGGCTCCCTGCAGGGCTTCGGGGCGGGTGGATTCCATGCGGGCGGAGGGTTCCAGGGTGGGAAGGGTTGCGCGGGCGGCGAGGTAGCCGTCCCGGGTGCAGAAGCTGAGCAGCGCATCCTTGTCCGGCAGCCCCACCACGCCCGCGGGCCGGAACCCGAACCGCTCGTTGAGGGCGTGGATTTTCGTGTTGCGGGCGTCCGGCTCCACCACGATGCGCTCCACCTCGGGCTTGGCGAAGAGCCGGGCCAGGACGGCATCCATGACTGCGGTGGTGTAGCCCGGCTCCGGAACGCCCGACGGCGGGGCCACCAGCAGGTGCATCCCCGCGTCGCCGGGAAGGACGGGGTAGGCGTCGGCCAGCGGTGAGGACGCCGGAAGGTACTCCTCCATCAGGAAGGCGGGGACCCCGCCGTCGAGCCCCAGGAGGGCGTGGTGGTGGCCGCTCGCCTGGATCTTCGCGTATTCGTCAATGACGCCGGCCTCGGTGGCGGACAGCATTCCCCAGAACGAGGCGTACGGCTGGGTGACCCAGCTGTGCAGGAGGGGTGCGTCCGCCACCGGGTCCACGCACCGGAACGTGAACCTCATGCCGGCACCTCCACGGATACGTTCCCCGCTGCCGGGTCCGGCTGCCCGACCGGGACGGTGAGCGGCGCCCCGAACTGCTGGAAGGCGATGCTGCGTTCCACCGGGTATATCTCGCGGCCGGTCATTTCCCGGAGGATGCAGGAGTTGCGGTAGGCGCCCATGCCCAGGTCCGGGGTGACGAACCCGTGGGTGTGCAGTTCGGCGTTCTGGACGAAAATCTCGCCCGGTTCAACGCCGGTGCTGTAGTTCCGGTCCACGGCGAAGCGGCCGGAACCGTCCCGGGCGATCCGGTCCTGCACTCCGTTAAGGAACGCCGGTTCGCTGTAGCCGTACCCGGTGGCCAGCACCACGGCCTCGCTGTCCAGGGCGTAGGAGGTGCCCTGTTCGCCGTGCTCCAGGTGCAGCCGGTGGGTCCCGGCGGCCGCGTCCCATTCGGCGGCCGTCAGCGTGGAGTGGGTGAGCAACTGGGTGTCCACCATGCCGGACAGGCTCCTGGTGTAGAGGAGGTCGTAGATGGCATCGATCAGGTCCGAGTTGATGCCCTTGTAGAGGTTCTTCTGGGTTTTGTTCAGGTGGTCGCGCTGCTCCAGCGGGAGGCCATGGAAGTAGTCCACGTATTCCGGCGAGGTCATCTCCAGGGTCAACTTGGTGTACTCCAGCGGGAAGAACCTGCCCGAACGGGTCAACCAGTTCAGCTGGTATCCGTAGGCGTCCGCTTCCTGCAGCAGCTCGTAATAGATCTCCGCCGCGCTTTGGCCGCTCCCCAGAATGGTGATGCTGCGCTGCCGCTGCAGTTCGACTTTCCGGGCCAGGTACTCGGCGTTGTGGAAGGCCACTCCCCCGTTTCCGGCGGCCGCACCCGCCACGATGCCTTGGGCGGCCGCCGGAACGTACGCGGAGGTGCCGGTGCCCAGCACCAGCCGCCGCGCGTAAAGCACCTCCGGCCCGTCCGGACCTGATACGGAGAGCCGGTATACGCCGTCGTCGTACGCCAACTCCTGCACTGCCGTGCCGAAACGCACCGACGGCAACTGCCCGGCAACCCACTGGCAGTACTCGTTGAACTCGGCACGCAGCGGGTAGAAGTTTTCCCTGATGTAGAAGCGGTAGAGCCGGCCGGTCTGCTTCAGGAAGTTCAGGAATGAGTAGGGCGATGTGGGGTCAGCCATGGTCACCAGGTCAGCCATGAACGGAACCTGCAGGTGTGCGGGTTCGAGCATCATGCCGGGGTGCCAGTCGAAGGAATCGCGCTGTTCGAGGAAGATGCCGTTGAGGCCTTCCACGGGTTCTGTGAGGGCGGCGAGGCCCAGGTTGAAGGGCCCGACGCCGATCGCGGCGAAGTCGAAGATGGTGCTGTTGGTGGGGGTGCTCATGCGGTGGTTTCCTTCTGCAGGAGTCCGGCGCCGGTGCTGCGCAGGAGGGTGATGATGTCCGTGATGTCCTCGAGGGTGGCCTCGGCGTTGAGGAGGGTGAACTTGAGGTAGTGGCGTCCGCCCACCTTGGTGCCGGCCACCACGGCTTTTCCGGAGGCGAAGACGGCCGCCCGGATGGCGGGGTTAAGGGCATCGGCGTCCTCATCGGAGAGGCGGGCACCGGATTCCAGCACAGGGCGGTAGCGGAACACCAGGGTGCTCAGCTGCGGTGCGGCAGCAAGCTCGAAATCGTGGTCGGCTTCGAGGACCGAACCCACGCGGGCGGCGAGGTCGATGGCCTCGTCGAAGAGCGCGCCGATGGCATCCGCCCCCATGATGCGCAGGGTAAGCCAGAGCTTCAGGGCGTCGAAGCGGCGGGTGGTCTGGATGCTCTTGTCCACCTGGTTGGGGATGTCCGCCAGGGCGGCGCTCTCCGGGTTCAGGTAATCGGCGTAGTAGGTGATGTGGCGCAGCATCGCCGCTTCCCGGACCAGCAGGGCGCTGGAGCTGACGGGCTGGAAAAAGGTCTTGTGGAAATCGACGGTGACCGAGTCCGCGAGGCCTGTGCCGTCCAGCAGGTGCCGGTACCGGCCGGAGACCATCAGGCCGCCGCCGTACGCAGCGTCGATGTGGAACCAGGCACCGTAAGCACGGGCCAGGGCGGCGAGCTCTGCGAGCGGGTCCACCGCGCCGAAGTCCGTTGTCCCGGCCGTTGCCACTACGGCCATGGCGGTCAGGCCGGCGTCGTGGACTTCCGCCATGGCTGCGGCAAGTGCCGCCGGGTCCATCCGGTGGTCCGCGGAGCACGGGACGGTGATGACGGCGTCAAACCCGAGGCCCAGCATGGAGGCGGACTTCTGGACGCTGAAGTGGCTGTCCTCGGACGTGAAGATGCGCAGGGTATCCAGCAGTGCCGGGAGGCGGAGGGATGCCCGTGCAGGGTCCTGGCGGAGGCCAGCCACGGCGTGGTTCCGTGCGATGAGCAGGGCCTGGAGGTTGGACTGGCTGCCGCCGGACGTGAAGATGCCGTCCGCCGCGACGCCCAGGTGCAGCCGTTCGGCGGCCCAGTCGATGAGGCGCCGTTCGATCATGGTGGCACCCGCGCTCTGGTCCCAGGTGTCCAGCGAGGAGTTCACCGCGGACAGGATGGCCTCACCCACCAGCGCCGGAATCACCACGGGGCAGTTGAGGTGGGCGGCGTACTTGGGATCGTGGAAATAGACGGCGTCACGCAGGTAGACGTCCTCAAGTTCCTGCAGCGCCGCGGCGGTGTCCGGCAGGGGGGTGTCCAGGTCCACTGCGCCTACGCGGTTCCGCATTTCCGCGGGCCCGACGCCGGTGAACGGCCGGGTGGTCCGCTCCAGCTTGGTTGCCACGGTAGTGACGCCCTGCAGCACCTGCGAAACGTACCGGGGTGAGTTCCGGGCATTGAAGAGGTGGTTGGTTGCCCCGAGGGCCAGTTCCACGCGCGAGCCGAAATCCTGCCCCGGAGGAACTGTGTTGTCCAGGTCCTGGCGGGGCACATCGGGGCGGGTGGAGTGGTCCACTTGCGTCTCATCGAGTCGGGGCATCAGCGGCACGGGTCTTCCTTCGGTCAGCAATTTGGGGGCGTTGCGTAGGTAAGCCTTACTTAGGATGCCCTTTTAATCAAACTTTTGTGCCCTATTTCTCTTTCGCCCCGGAATGACAGGGTTTCCAGGATGTGCAGAAGGTCATTGACTGGCGCCGAAGCGGGCCCATGGTGCACAATTCACGCCCCGCCAGCAACGCGGGGGCGGCCGCGGACGGGAATGTCCGGCTTGTCACACCTTTAGTAAGCATGCTTTGCTTGTGGGGATAAATGACCTCCGCAAGCAGTTCGCGGCGGGGCTGGAAGAGCAGCCTCGTGAAGAAGCCCAAGGATGAACATCGCATGACCTCCGCAACGGAACACCGTCTGGCCGCGTCCGGGGAACGCACAGAGCCAGCCGGCAGCACAGCCCAGCCACTGGACCTGGGGCTCCTGGTCACCCTCAATTCGCGCATGCATTGCCGCACGCCGATGCAGCGGCTCGATCCGCTGGACCTGCCCGTCGGGCAGCCTGTTTACGTCGACGAAAGCGGGGTGCTGCCCGCCGACCCGGCCTCACCGGCCGAAACCGTCGTCACGTACCGCTGCGCCTGCGGCTTCACCCTCGACGATCCCGCCTTCAGCGCCACGGTCAGCGACCAGGCCCTGGCCAGCTGACGCAGGAATGACCGCAGTCCCGCCATGCAGCGGGACCGGCTCCCACCAGCTGTAGCGCTACGGCGAACCCAGGCCGCTCCCGCCCACGCGGCTCCCGTGGCGGCAGCTGAAGAACTGCCGCACTATCCCTCCGGCCAGTCGACGAACTGCTCGTACCCTTCGTGCTTGCGGAGGTAGCTGGAGATGAAGGGGCAGTGCGGGATGACGCGTTTGCCGGTCGCCACAACGTCGTCCAGGGCGAAATGCGCCAGCACCTTACCGAGGCCCCGGCCTTCGAAGTCCTGGCCTGTCTCGGTGTGGGTGAAGTCGATGTGGCCCGGCAGGTCCCGGAAGAAGGACTGCACGGCGAGCCTGCCGCCCACCAGCAGTTCATACCGGTGCTCCGCGTCGTTGCGCCGCAGCGTGACATCGGGGGCGAACCTATCCTCGGTGGACAACGTGTTCTCGGTCATGGTTCGACACTGGCACTACTTCACCCCCGTGGCAATGCCCTTCCGCCCCCTCCTGCGCCCGGCACGCCCGCGCGTACCAGCGGCGGCCGTTTTGCGCCCAGGGACAGGACTCCGCCAGGGCACCGCACCGAGGATCAGCTGGGTGAGGGCAAAGAAGGCAGCCCCGGTTCCCAGCAGGGCGAGGGTGAGGCCGCCCAGCGCTGCATCCGCCACCGGAAGGAAGACCACCACGACGGCGGCGCCCACCGCGGCGGGCTTGGTGCCGGAGCCCGGAGCCGCCGTCGGGGTGTCCTCGAGGCGCCCGAAGGCGGCGATGACGGGCAGCAGCAGGAGCAGCAGTGCCGGCAGGACCACGGCGCGCGCCCACCACCACCCGGGCGTTCCCGACTCCGGTTTCGGGACGGGCGCAAGCAGCAGCAGGCCGGACATGGCCGCCAGCAGGGGCAGGTGCCAGAGGTACACCGTGAGGGACCGGGAACCCGCGATCTGCAGCACCCTGCTGAGCCACGGCCACGACGCCACCCCTGCCAGGACCGGCCGCGCCGCCTCCATCAGGGCCGCCTGGGACACGCCCAGCAGCAGGAGGGCCAGGTTGGGCGGGTTGAGGTTCACCAGCATGTTCCCGGGGTAGAGCCCCAGGCCCGTCACGGCGCCCAGGAGGACATTCGCTGCCAAGGCCACCGCTGCCAGACCGGAGCGTGAGAGCCCTGCCAGTTTGCCGTCGGCGACGAGGAAGCCCAGCTGCTGGACGGCGCACCACAGGAAGAGCAGGTTGATGTTGGCCAGGAGTGGCAGGGTGCCGCGCAGGCAATCGACGGCCACCACCAGCGCAGTGAGCAGGAGGAAGGTCCGCCAGGGGGCACGGGCGTGGAACGCGGCAAGCAGGGGAATGTTCAGCTGCGCGGCGAGGTATGCGGCCAGGAACCACAGCGGCATTCCTGCCCCGGCTGCCATCAGCTCGATGACCTGGGGATGCACACCGAGCAGTTGGGCCGCGCCGAGCCCCAGGAACATCACGGCCAGCAGGGCCGTGGCGGGCCTGACCAGCCGCAGCAGGCGTGCCCGGATGAACAGGGCAGCCGTGCCACCGTTTGCCGACAGCCGCCGCCAGGACTCCAGGCCTGTCATCCCGCCGGTCACGAAGAACAGCGGCATCACCATGAAGATCCAGATGACGGGTTCGAACCAGTGCTGCTCAGCGAGGGTGTTTTGCGTGGTCACCGTCCCGTCGGCGTGCAGCACGGGGCTGACCATCATGCAATGGCCCACCACCACCAGGGCCAGGCAGGCGAACCGGACAAGGTCGATCACCGGATCACGGCCCGCCGCGCCCGCCGTCCCCGCCCGGAGGCTTCCGTTCAGGCCGCCGGCGGTACCCACCGTGCACCCCGGAGCGTTCCGGCCCTGTTCACAGCACTATTGTGCGCCCGCCAGCAGGGGCGGAGAAGGATTGAGCGGCGCGGCAGGTGTAAAAGTGCCGCGCAATTGGAGTGGCAAGCAGCTAGAGAGCCACAGCCAGTACGCCGAGGACGACGGCGAGCAGCGGCGTGGCGCCCTGGGTTGCGGCCGCCCGGAGGTACTTGCGCCCGGACAGGGCCAGGACCAGCGCCGCCAGCAGCATTGAGCCGCAGCTGGCGAAGATGAGGGTCCAGCCGGCAACGTCCTGCGCCGAGCCGTCGGCGCCGACAGCCACCAGGCCTATGCCAATGAGGGCTCCAACGGCCAGGAACAGGTTATAGAAGCCCTGGTTGTAGGCCAGTGACTTGGTGATCTCCGCGTTTTCCTGGGACTCGATGCTGAAACGCTTCCACGTTGCCGGTTTGGTCCAGGTCACGGATTCCATCGTGAAGATGAAGACGTGCAGCGCGGCAGCAAGGAACGCGAAAAGGAGGGAGGCCAGGATCATGGCTCGATCCTAGCCTCCCTCCCCTGTGTTTCTTCGCGTCTGGGACCTAGCGGCTCAGCGTGGCCAGCGTGGCGCCGGCGAACTCTCCGGCGGACCGGTTCCAGTGGCCCAGGAGCGACTGCAGGTTTTCACCGTCGGCGCGGTGAACCGGGAGTTGCTCCTGCAGGGTGGCCAGCACCCCGGTGCGCAGCTCCGTGTTGAAGTTGACCTTGCCAACATTCATGGCCGCGGCCTTCACCAGCTCTTCGGCCGGAATACCGGACGCGCCGTGCAGGACCAGCGGAAGGTGGGTCCGCACGGCGATGTCCTGCAGCACGTCCCAGCGCAGCAACGGCTCGCCCTTGTATTTGCCATGGACATTGCCCACGGCGACGGCGAGGAGCTGGGCACCGGTACGGGTCACGAAGTCCTCCACCTGTGCGGAGTCCGTCAGCCCGGCCACGGCAAAGCCGGACTGGTCTTCAGGCTCGTCGGCCGAGAACGCGCGGTCCTCGTCGCCCGCCAGGCCGCCGAGCTCGGCTTCCAGCACCACATCGGGGTGCCCGTTGGCTGCCAGCATTTCCCGGGCGGCCACCACCAGGGCGATGTTCTCCTCGTAAGGCAAGGAGGAACCGTCGGCGAGCACCGAATCCGCCCCCGCCGCAACTGCGTCGGCCATCACTGCCAGGTCCGTGGCGTGGTCAAGCTGCACCGCGACCGGCACGGAGGCCGCATCCGCCAGTCCCCGGAGGGCCGCGATGAGCCGGAGCCCGTTGGGGGTGGCGGCCGTCTTGGGGGCCACCAGCAGGATGACGCCGCGGCCGGATTCCTCGGCCGCGCCCACCACAGCCAGGGCGGTGGTGAAGTCGTAGCAGGTGAAGGCGGGAACAGCGGAGCCCTGCTGCAGCGCGGAGGTGACCAGGTGGTCGAGTCGGGTGCGCATCAGACGCCCAGGCCTCCCACCAGGATCCAGGCCACGAAGGTCAGGGCGAAGCCGGCCAGGCCCAGGACCGTGGTGAGCACGGTCCAGGTCTTGAGGCCGTCGGAGACGGTGAGGCCGTAGTAGCGCACCACGGTCCAGAAGCCGGCATCAGTGACGTGGGACAGGCCCAGTGCGCCGAAGCCGATGGCGATCACGATGACGGCGATCTGTGCCGGGCTGTAACCGCCCTCCATGACGGCGGAGGTCAGCAGGCCGGTGGTGGTCACGATAGCCACGGTGGCCGAACCCTGGGCGGCACGCAGTGCCAGCGAGATCACGAAGCCGAGTGCAATGACGGGCAGGCCGAGGTGGTCCAGGGTCTGGGACAGCGCTGCACCGATGCCGGAGGTCCGGAGCACTTCACCGAACACGCCGCCGGCGGCAACCACCATCAGGATGGACGCGATGGGAGGCAGTGCGCCTTCGAAGATCTCACCGGTTTCCTTCAGCGACCAGTTGCGGCGGACGGCCAGCAGGAAGAAGGAGAGCGCCACGGCCACCAGGAGGGCGAAGAACGGGTTGCCGATGAAGGCAGCCAGGCCGTACCAGGAGTTGTCCTTGGGGATGGTGAGCGTGCCCAGGGTGCCGAGGAGGATCTGCACGATGGGGGCGGCGATGAGGAAGATGATCAGGCCGGGACGGGGCGGAGCGATGGCGGACGCGCCGGGGCCGTCGTGGCCCACCTTGACCAGCGAGTCGGAGCCGAACTCCTCAACCTGGGCCTTGACCGAAGGCAGGAGTTCGTATTCCTTGCGGTTCATGATGCTGGCAACCCAGTAGGACAGGAAGCCGAGGGGAATGCAGATGGCCAGCGAGATCAGCGTGATCAGTCCGATGTCCGCGCCAAAGACGCCTGCGCCGGCAACGATGCCGGGGTGCGGCGGGACGGCAACGTGGATGGAGAGCATGATGCCGGCCATCGGCAGGCCGAACTTGACCGGGTGGACTTTGGCGATCTTGGCGAAGGCGTAGACGATCGGCACCAGGACGATGACGCCCACCTCGAAGAACACGGGGATGGCCACGAGGAAGCCGACGGCGGTGAGGGCCACTGCGACGCGCTTGGCACCGAGCTTCTCGGTGAAGTGTGCGGCCAGCGACTGCACGCCGCCGGAGACCTCAATCATCCGGCCCAGCACGGCGCCGAGGGCGATCAGCAGAGCCACCTTGCCCATGGTGCTGCCCACGCCGTTGGCCACAACGGTGAACACATCCTTGAGCGGGATCTGGGAGGCCACGGCCACCAGGATGCTGACGGTCAGCAGGGCCACGAAGGCCTGGATCTTGAAGCGGATGATCATCACCAGCAGCAGGGCGATGCCAAGCGCTGCGATGATCAGCAGCAGCGGGGTGCCGAGCTCAACTGCGGGTTTGATGGCCGGGGCGTCGGCCGCCCGCACCATCAGCGGGCTAATGAGGTGGTTCACGATGGGTGTCTCCTTTGACGTGCCAGTCTTCCAGAAGACGGGCAATAAGGCGCCGGTTGTTTCTAAGGGGAGTAACGCGAGAGGTACGACGGCGGCGGAGGGGGGACCGCCGCCGTCGTACGTTTTGGGGAGGGTGCTGCCGGTTGGTACTTAGTTGGTGCGCTTGGCGGGGGCTACCACCTTGATGACTGCGGAGTCATCGGCGGCGGCGAGGCCCTGGGCCTGGCCCAGCAGGTAGAGCTGTTCCGCTGCGGCGGCAACCGGGGCTGCCAGGCCGGCGGCGCGGGTGGCCTTGCCCACGATGCCCATGTCCTTGACGAAGATGTCCAGGCGGGAGAGGACCTCGGCGCCTTCCTCGTTGTAGGCCTCAAGGATGCGCGGGCCGCGGTTGGAGAGCATGAAGGAACCTGCCGCGCCGGCTTCGAGGGCGGCGAGGGTCTTGGCCTGGTCCAGGCCGAGCGCGTCCGCCAGGGCCAGGGCCTCGGCGGCGGCCGCGATGTGGACGCCGCAGAGGAGCTGGTTGACGGTCTTCAGGGCCTGGCCGTCGCCGGGCTTGTCGCCCACCACAGTGAGGGTGGAGGCCAGCAGTTCGAGCGCGGGAGCCGCCTTTTCGCGGGCTTCGGGGGAAGCACCGACGACGATCAGCAGGTCGCCTTCGCCGGCACGCTTGGGTCCACCGGAGAGCGGCGCGTCAACGAGCTCGACGCCGTAGGCCGCCAGCTTTTCGACGGTGGCGGGGATGGCTTCGGTACCCACGGTGCTGCCGAGGATGACGACGGCGCCGGGCTCCAGGACGGAGGCCACGCCGTTTTCGCCGAAGAGGACGTCGTTGAGCTGTTCGCCGTTGCGGACGGCGAGGAGCACCGCGTCGGCACCCTTGGCTGCCTCGCGGGCGGTGCCGAACGTGGCGATGCCGGCTTCCTCAGCGAGCTTCAGGCGGGGTTCGGCGATGTCGAAGCCGTGCACGGTCAGCTGCGAGGCGAGGCGGGTGGCCATGGGCAGGCCCATGGCGCCAAGGCCCAGGACGGTAACGGTGTAATTGCTGGTCATGGTGTTTCTCCGTTGAATTTTTGCGGCGCTGGTGGGGATTAGAAGGTGTTGCTGAGTTTTCGGGTGACCTGGGCCAGGGAGTCGTCGTCGCCCACGTTGCCGGCGAAGACGATGTAGGGGATGCCCTTGGCGGGCCCGTCCACTGGTTCCCAGAGGGAGACGATGCCCGGCAGCATGGGTCCGCGGACAATGCCGTGGCGGATTTCCAGGCCGTGGGCTGCGACGTCCGAGGAGGTGATGCCGCCCTTGGCGATGACGAACCGCGGCGGGAAGGTCTTCAGGGTGCGGTTGACCACGGCGACGACGGCGGCGGACACGGTGCGTGCGATCCGCAGGCTTTCGGCGGCGTCGTCGGTCTTGATCAGGAGCCGGCTGGTGTGCACGATGACGTCGCCGCCGCGGAGGGCCTCGACCACGGCGTCCACGGTCTGGTCCAGGTGGGCCACGGCTTCGGTTTCGGCTGCAAGAAGCTTCTCGACGTCGATCTCGATGATGCTTGCGGAGCTGTGTTCGGCCGTGAGGACGTTCAACTGGCGGGTGGTGACGCCCACGTGCGAGCCCACCACGATCAGGCCGCCGGCGGTGGAGGGCGTGTTGCCTTCGTAAGCTTCCTCGGCAGTCAGGGCCGTGCGGACTTCCTGGCCGATGCGGCCGCGGACGAACGGCGGGCCGACGCGGTAGAGGAGTTTCTTGCCGCGGCGCTCGGCTTCTTCCAGGCCGAGTGCCAGTGCGCGGAAGTCGTTCTCGGTGACGATGTCCGCCACGATCGGGGTGGAGTTGGTGGCGCCCTCGATGGCGTCGGCGATGGCCTTGGCGGAGATGGCGGGGTCCTGGGCGGCGGAGCCGGCGCGGATGGTGTTCAGGTCCAGGACGATGACGGAGTCAGCGGTGAACCGGCCCCTGGACTTTTCCTCCACATACGCCGCCATGACGGATGTGCTGAAGCCGAAGCTGGCGTCCTTGGCGAACTCGGTCTCCGAGACCGGGACCAGGGTGCCGGCGGTTTCACCCGTGCCGCGCATGTAGTGGACGCCGCCGATGGTGAGGCGGCCGGCGTCGGGGAACGCGGGAACCAGCACGACGCCGTCGGTGGCTTCACCGCTTACCTCGCTGACCGTGGCGGCGATGACGTCCGGCTCCAGCGGGTAGTGGCCGCGGAGGGTGGAGTCGCTGCGGCTGACGAATGCGAGCCGCAGGCCTGAATCGGCGCTGGAACCGGCGGCGGTGAGGGCGTTGCGGACCACTTCCTCGTTACGGGCGGCGGCTTCGGCCGGGTCCAGGCTGCGGGTGTTGGTCAGGACGTAGACCGCCGGCTTGGACTGGCTGAAGGCCCAGGCGAAATCCTCGACGTCCCACTGGGTGAGCACGGGCAGGTCTGCCACGGACTGCGTTCCGGTGGGGTCGTCGTCGAGCACTACCAGGACGCGGGGAGTCTCCGCGTTGGAAGCGGCCAGGGTGCTGGCAACCAGGGCTGCGGGGATGGGGAAGTCCGCGGGATAGGCGGCCAGGACGTCTGCTTCAAGCGTCACAGTGCACTCCGTTGTGTTGCGATCCGGGGGCCGGATCAAGGTGTAAATGAATCTGTAAGATGTCTGACATCTTGCATTTGAATGCTAGTGTGGCACACGACATAAAAGACGCGCAAGTAGACTTGTCAGACATATCCGCCGGGTAGACGCCCACGGCAGGAATCGGGGGAACCATGGCAAGGAAGTCGTTGGTTGGCGTTGTGGCCGACGAACTGCTGGACCGCATCATCGACGGCGAATTTCCGCCGGGATCAACGGTCCCCGGCGAGCACGAACTCAGTGCCCGGCATGAGGTAAGCCGGATGACGGTCCGTGAGGCAATGAAGACGCTCCAGGCGCAGCAGATCCTCAGCGTTGAGCGTGGCCGGGGCACCTTCGTGAACCCGCTGAACCGGTGGACGTCACTTGAGGCCGTGCTCCGCGCGGCGTCGGAGGGCAAGAACGAAGCCGAGGCTTCGGTACAGCTCATCGAACTCCGCCGCATGCTGGAAACCGGAGCCTGCGAGCTGGCTGCGGGCCGGATCTCCGAGGTGGACACCGAATCCCTGTTCGCCTACATTGCGGCGATGAAGGCCGCCCACGCCATCAACGACGTTACGTCCTTCGTCGAAGCCGACCTCGCCTTCCACGACGTCATCCTGCGCGCGTCCGGCAACGTGTTCGTCTCCGTGCTCTTTGAGCCGCTGCACCGTGTCTTGGAAAAGCGCCGCGCCGAAACATCTGCCGTTCCGGCCATCCAGGAGCACGCCATCGGCCACCACCAGAACATCGCGGAGGCCCTGCAGTCAGGCGACGCCACCCGCTCCCGGCTGGCCATGGATGCCCACATGCAGCAGACGCTGGACGACCTGAAGAACCTGGTGCTCCCGGCCAAATAGCCGGCCACTTAGGGATTGCAACGGCCGGTCGGGGCTGGATGGCCGGGCGGGAGCGGCTTGCCGGGCCGGACTGCATTTCCCCGGCGACTAGCTTGCCGGCGGGGCCGTTGTTCCGCGGACCACCAGTTCGGTGGCCACCTCCAAAGCTGCAGGCACCGCCCCATGGCCGTCCTGCTGCTCGATGAGCATTCCCACGGCCATGGTGGCCAGCTGGGCCAGGGGCTGCCTGACGGTGGTGAGCGGCGGCGAAGTCAGCGCGGCCTGGGCGATGTCGTCAAACCCCACGATGCTGAGGTCCCCGGGTACCTGCAGCCAGCGCTGCGCCGCCGCATTCATCACACCCAGGGCCTGCAGGTCACTGCCAGTGAAGATGGCCGTGGGCCGCTCTGGCAGATCGAGGAGGTCGGCGCCGAGGCGCATGCCTGACTCGATACTGAAGTCACCGTCCCGGACAAGCTCCGGCAGGACCGGCAGGCCGGCCTCGTGCAGGGCGGCCGCGTATGCCGCGTACCGCGCCCGGCCGTGCCCCGGGCTGTGCTTGCGTCCGGTGATGATTCCGATCCGGCGATGCCCCTGGGACAGGAGATGCCCGACGGCGGCGAGCGCCCCGGAGAACGACGCCGGGCTGACGCTGGGGATATCCAGGCCTTCGGTCCCCTCGGGGTCGATGGCGACGGCCGGGATCTTCAGCGACCGCACCAGGGTGACCAGGCGTGAGCCGCTGCGCGGCGCCAGCAGCATGACCCCGTCCAGGCGGTTCGCCGAGGGTTCACGCAGCTTGCGCCAGCGGTCTGCACTGACATGCTCGGCCCGGACGTACGCCACCGCATATCCCAACCGGTCCGCGGCGGCCTCCACGCCTTCCATGGTGGCCAGGACCCAGGGCGAATCGAAGTTGTTGACCACCAGTTGCAGCATGCCGGGCTGGGCCGCGGCGGCGTTCCGCTTGGAGTAGTCCAGCTCGTCCAGGGCCTGCTGCACTTTGGCGCGGGTGGCGTCCGAAACATGGGTGCGGCCGTTGAGGACCTTGGAGACGGTGGGCACGGATACCCCTGCGGCGGCCGCAACGTCTGCAATCTTGGGACGCGGGGTGGCGGTCAACGGGGCAGTCCTTGGGGTCATGTGGTTGCGGCGGCGAGCTGCGGGGCAGTAGCCCGGCGAACGGGCGCCGTGTCCACGCGCACGGGTCCCACGATAACACTGCCGCCCTCCTGCGATCCCAGCGGCGACGTGGCAAAAATCCCCAGTTCCGCGCCGATCCATTTCCCCTGCACAACACCGAAGTTCCAGCCCTGGACCTCCCACGGCTCCCCGGGACCCAGGCGCCAGGCAAAGGTGGACCGGGGCGTGCCGTCGGTGCGGATCTGCAGCTCCAAGCGGGAAGCCGGTAGGGGAATGCTGCGGCCGGGCGCCTGCTCCGACGGCCCCTCTCCCCCGGTCCCGCTACCCAGGACGAATCCATCGGCGGTCCGGATGATGCCCAGCCAGGCGTATTCCTGCCCCAGCACCACCACGCCGGCGCGGGTCCCCACCGGGACGTCCTGCAGTTCCAGCGACGTGGTGAAAGTGGACGGCGTGCCGGGAAGGATCTGCGCCAGGACATTGGGCAATTCCCGGAGGTTGACGGGATCGTTGGCCTGCGGCCGGAGGATCAGCCGGCCCCCGCCCGGCTGGAAAGACCAGGAGTGCCGGGGGTTGGCTTGCCAGTGCCACTGCGGGCCCAGCCACGGTGAGGCGAAGTCGTCACTGGCCGGCGGCGCCACGTCCTGCGGCGAAGTACCCCGCGGGTAGGGGTGGCTGGCCACGGGGGTTCCCGGGCCGCCGTCGGACGCCTTCTCCCCCATCCAGGGCCAGCCGTCCTCGTCCCAGCCCATGGGCTGGAGGTGGACCACCCGCCCGTAGGGCCCGCGGTCCTGGAAGTGCAGGAACCAGTCCTCCCCCCGCGGCGAGGTCACCCAGGCACCCTGGTGCGGCCCGTTCACCGGACTGTTCCCCTGCTCCAGGACGCGGCGCTCCTCGTACGGACCGAACGGGGACCTGGAACGGAAGACCGCCTGCCAACCGGTAGCCACGCCGCCAGCGGGGGCGAAGATCCAGTACCAGCCGTCCCGCTTGTAGAACTTGGGCCCCTCCAGTGTGGTGTAGCCGGGGAGGTCCTCGCCGTCGATGACCGTGGTGCCGTGGTCCAGCAACTTTCCGGCGTCCGGGCTCATGCGGTGCACGGTGAGCCGGTTCTTGATCCCGATCCGGCTTTTCGCCCACCCGTGCACCAGATAGGCCTGGCCATCGTCATCCCACAGCGGGCAGGGATCGATGAGTCCGCGCCCTGCATACAGCAGGTGCGGCGCGGTCCAGGGGCCCTCAGCCTTCTCGGCGCTCAGCACGAAGATGCCGTGGTCCGGATCGGGGTAGAAAATCCAGAACCGTCCGTCGTGGTACCGCAGCGCGGGCGCCCAGACCCCGCCACCATGGCGGACCAGGGAGAAGTGGCTGCCCTGCGGCAGCTGCAGCAGGGCGTGGCCGGCGTGCTCCCAGTCCACGAGGTTTCGGGACTTGAGGATGGGCAACCCGGGAACGCGGTTGAAGCTGGACGCGACCATGTAATAGGTGCCGCGGACCTGGACGGCATCGGGGTCCGGCCAGTCGGCGTTGAGGATGGGATTGGCGTACACGGGGACGGCGTTGCGCGAGGTCATGGTGTCCTGTCGGGATGGCTGGGCGTGCGTACGGCGGGATGGTGTTCAAGCAGGTGGAGCGCCTGGTCCGGTGATGCCACCGCGCCGTCGTGGATGACGGCGTGCAGCGACTGGACCAGCGGGCGGGCGGCGTCGGCCACCGCTTTTTCGGACCAGGCGACGGCGGGACCCACGCCCAGGTAGCCCTCGGAGCGGATGAACCAGGGGCGGGCGGGAGCGTCCTGGGCAAGCACCACCGTGACGGGCGCGCCGCCGGTGACGGTGCTGATGGCAAGCCAGGGCGAGCGGGATCCGTGCGCCGGATCCGCGCCCGCACCGGCAGCGGAGAAGACGCGGGTTCCGGAGCAGTCCGCGGGGAAGCGCCAGAAGATGCCGCCGTATCCGGCGCCGCTGCGGCCTTTGACGGCCGACGACGACACCTCCAGGGCGGGGACGCCGGCTGCCGGGACCATCACCGAGGTCAGGGACAGGCTCCAGGTTCCCGGGGCGGGGTGCGCGGAAACCTCCACCGTGCGGCGTTCCTCTGCCAGGAGGGTTCCGTGCCGGGAAGTCCACAGCACGGTACCGGAGGCACGGCCTTCCTCTTCGGTCCAGCTGTCCAGGGCCTGGCTGCCGTGGTTGGGCAGGACCACGGGTCCGAGGTCCTGCGTGTAGGTGGACCCGCCCCAGAAGTTGGTGCCGTTCAGGTCCGAAAAGGCCACGGACAATCCCAGGTGGTGGATGTGGTCAGCCGGTGCGACGTCCGTCAATACGGTTCCGGACAGGGAGCGCACCGGGTGGAAGTACGGCCTCGGTGCACTGGCCGGCGCAACGCCCGAGCCGGGAACCAGGGCAATGAGCCGGGCGGGCTCAAGGGCTGGGATGGGCAACGGCGCCTCCTTCCGGTGGGAAATGCATCGCATCCATGGCGATGGAGAACAGCATAGGCATGCAGAAAAGATTCGGCAAGAGTTACAGAAACTTTCTGTTTTCAGATGTGCATCAGTTTTAGAAAAGGTGTTGACAGTCACAGCCGCTGCTTGCTAGAAATCGTTTACTCACTTCTTTCGTAACCCTGCCCAGGGTTTGCTTTTGACTCGTTGGCAGCGAAGGTCGATGGCAGAGGCAGCAGAAAGTTTCTGGATAATTCAGCAGGCTAACGCTCCTACCGGGGCAGCCACAGAAAGGCGTCATTCAATGAAGAAGACAGCAACCACCGGGTTCTCCCGCAGGATCTTCCTGGGAGCGGCAGTCACGGCAGCGGGCCTGGGCCTGAGCGGCTGCGCTGGAGGTGGTTCCCCGGCAGCAGGCGGCAACGTTGAACTCAACTTCGTCTACTGGGGCGACGCCAACCGGGCCAAGATGACGGATGCGGCCATCAAGGTCTTTGAGGAGAAGAATCCCGGCATCACCATCAAGAGCGAATACCAGGACAGCGGTCCCTACGCGGACAAGCTGGCCACCCGGTTTGCCGGCGGCAACCCGCCGGACGTTCTCAATATGGCCAACAGAACCCTGCTTGAGTATGCCCAGCGCGGCACCTTGGCCGATCTCAAGTCCCTGCCGGAAATCGAACTTGGGGACATTCCCCAGACCATCCAGAGCCGCGGGGAAGTGGACGGCAAACTGTACGGGCTGGCCACCGGCGTCAACCTGATTGGCATGGTGGTGAACAAGACCATCACGGACCAGGCCGGCGTCACCATCCCCGACGACAAGACCTGGAGCTGGGAAGACTACGCAAAGTTTGCCACCGAGGTGAGCCAGAAGACCGGCGGAAAGGTTTACGGCGCAGGCTACGACGTCTCGACCGAGACCGGCCCCATCCTGTTCGCCCGGCAGCGCGGCGAGGACTTCTATACCGAGGACAACAAGCTCGGCGTCAGCGAAGACACCATCCGCGAGTGGTTCCAGTACAGCGTTGACCTGCGCAACGCGGGGGGCTACCCGCCCGCGGGATTCTTTGAGCAGATCGGTGGTTCTCCTGCGCAGTCCTACCTGGCGAAGGGCACTGTGGCCTCCCAGATCATTCCCATCAACAATTTCAAGGCTTACAACGAGGCCGCCGGCGGCAACGTCGTTCTGTTGAGGATGCCCGGCGAGACTACGGAGAAACGGCGCGGTTACTCCGCCGATCCCAGCATGCTCTGGTCCGTCGCCGCAAAGTCCAAGCACCCCAAGGAAGCGGCCAAGTTCGTAAACTTCCTCATCAACGACGCCGACGGGGCTGCAGAAACACTGACCCAACGTGGTGTGCCCATTAATCCCAAGGTTGCCGAGGCCATCAAGCCAAAGCTCGGTACCGATGACACAAAATTCGTGGAGATGGTGGCCGCCATCCAGGAAGACGACCTTCCCCCGGCCTACGTCTACCCCAAGGGCGCCAGCGTGGTGGCTGACACCCTCAAGCAGCTGGCCACCGAGGTGGAGTTCGGCAGGATCACCCCGGCTGACGCCGCCAAGACATTCCTTGAGAAGAGCAATGCAGCCATCAACAAGTAGCACCCGCCCACAGCAGAAAGGAGCCTGACGCATGTCGGTGCTGACCAAACAAGCCCCCGGCGCGGCGGCCTCGCTTGCGGCAGGACCTCCGGGCCGCCGGAAGCGGGGCACCGCGCGGCGGAGGAACCAGCGTTCGGGCTACCTGTTCCTGCTGCCCTGGTTCCTGGGCATGCTCTTCACCATCATCCCGTTCTTCGCCTCCCTGTACCTGGCATTCACTGACTACAACCTGTTCACCGAACCCAACTTCGTGGGGCTGGCGAACTTCCAGGCGATGACCGAGGACCCCCGGCTGTGGCAGTCCCTAAAGGTCACCTTCATTTACACGTTCGTTTCGGTGCCCATTTCGCTGGCCGTCGCACTGCTGATCGCCCTGGTGCTCAACCGGGGGCTGCAGGGCCTGGCCATCTACAGGTCCGTGTACTACCTGCCCTCCCTGTTGGGCGGCAGCGTGGCCATCGTGATGCTATGGCGCTACATCTTCGGCAACGAAGGAATCGTCAACAGCTTCCTGGGACTGTTCGGGATCGCCGGCCCGGCCTGGGTGACGGATCCGGATTTCTCCCTGAGCACCCTGATCGTCCTGAACGTCTGGACCTTCGGCTCCCCCATGGTGATCTTCCTGGCAGGACTGCGGCAGGTCCCCACCATGTATTACGAAGCGGCTTCCATCGACGGGGCGTCCCGGTGGCGGCAGTTCCGCAACATCACCATCCCGCTGATCAGCCCGATCATCTTCTTCAACCTCATCATGCAGCTCATCGGGTCCTTCCAGACCTTCACCCAGGGCTACGTCATGAGCGGCGGCACCGGCGGTCCGGCTGATTCGACGCTGTTCTACAACCTCTACCTGTACCAAAAGGGCTTCACCGAATTCGAGATGGGGTACGCCTCGGCGATGGCCTGGCTGCTGCTGATGATCATTGCGATCTTCACCGCCATCAACTTCATCGCATCCAAGTTCTGGGTCTTCTACGACAATTAAGGCAACCCCCATGGCACTCCTCGAATCACCCCGCACATCAGCCACCAAACCCGGGAAACCTGCGAAGCAGCCCAAGCAGGCGGATCCGGAAGACGCCCTCACCGGGACGCGGGGCACCCGGTTTTCCCGGCATCTGATCCTTTGCCTGGTGGGGCTGGTGATGATGTACCCGCTGCTGTGGCTGATCTCCAGCTCCTTCAAGCCCAGCAACGACATTTTCCGGCAGCTGGGGCTGTGGCCGGACAACTGGGATTTCAACAACTACGCCGAGGGCTGGACCGCGCTCAACCAGCCCTTCCACGTCTACCTGATCAACTCGATGATCGTGGTGGTCTTCTCCATCATCGGCAACATCTTCTCCTGTGCCTTGGCGGCGTACGCCTTTGCCCGGATGGAGTTCACGGGCCGGAAGCTGTTTTTCGCCCTGATGCTGGGCACGCTGATGCTCCCGGGGCACGTGCTCCTGGTGCCGCAGTACATCATCTTTTCGCAGCTCGGCTGGCTGGACACCTACCTGCCGCTGATCGTGCCCAACTTCATGGCCACCAACGCTTTCTTCATTTTCCTGATGGTGCAGTTCATGAAGGCGCTGCCCAAGGAACTGGACGACGCCGCGCAGATCGATGGCTGCGGACCGTTCCGCACGTTCCTGCGGGTCATCCTGCCGCTCTGCGTTCCCGCCATGGCCACCACAGCCATCTTCACGTTCATTTCAACGTGGAACGAGTTCTTCGGCCCCCTGCTCTACATCCAGAACCAGGACCTCTACACCGTCCCGCTGGCACTCCGGGCCTTCATGGACTCTGAGGGCCAGAGCATGTGGGGACCCATGTTCGCCATGTCCGTGGTGTCCATCGCACCCATCATCGGCTTCTTCATTGCCGGCCAGAAGTACCTCATCAACGGCATCGCCACCACAGGCCTGAAGTAGCCAACGTCTCTCCACGCATCACCCACTCAACAACACAGTGCACGGAGCCCGGGCTGGAGGCTGCCCGGGTTCCGGAACAAAGGAGTTTTGCATGAGTTTGCGTCGGTTCTTAGGTGCGGCAACCGCCGTCGTCCTTCTGTCCAGCCTGGCGAGCGCCCCGGCGACGGCGGCACCGCCGCTGCAGGCATCAGGTGCCGCGACCTCGCCGGTTCAGGCACCAGCAGTCCAGGCAGCTTCAGTCCTGGCACCCGCGGTTCTTGCCCCCTTTTCGCTGTCCGAGGGGAACGGGCCGCTGTGGAAGCAGACGCCCGACGGCTTCGCATCGCTTCCCGGGAACGGGCTGGCGGGCACCACCGGCGGGCAGGCGGGACGGATTGTCACGGCTTCCACCATCGCCCAGCTCCAGGAGTATGCCTCCGCTGCAGAGCCACTGGTGATCTTCATCAGCGGCTCGCTCACTGCTGATCAGTACGTCAAGATTCCGGTGGCGGCCAACAAGAGCTTCATCGGCACGGGGGCAGGGGCCGAGGTGGTCAACGCCGGCTTCAAGCTGATCAACGTCTCCAACGTGATCTTCCGGAACTTCACGGTCCGGGATTCGTACATCCCGGGTGACTGGGACGGCAAGCGGCCGGACAACGACCGTGACGGCATCCAGCTCGATACCAGCCACCACGTCTGGGTGGACCATATGAAGTTCGAGCGGATGGGCGACGGCCTGATCGATACCCGCAAGGACTCGGACTACCTGACCTATTCCTGGAACGTGTTCGCGGACAACAACAAAGCCCTGGGCGTGGGCTGGACCGCCAACGCCGTCACCAAGATGACCATCCACCACAACTGGATCCGCAACACCACCCAGCGGAACTTCAGCCTGGACAACACTGCCGCCGCGCATGTCTACAACAACTACCTCCAGGACGTGGGCCAGTACGGCATGATGGGCCGCAACAACGCCAAGGTGGTGCTGGAAGGAAACTACTTCACCGCCGTCCAGGACCCGATTGTGGCCAAGGACCCCGCCACCCAGGTGGTCAACCGCGACAACATCTTCGACTCCACCCGGGGCCGCAAGGACAACGTGGGAGCCGCATTCGACCCCGCCGCGTACTACTCCTACACCCTGGACAGCGCCGCGGCAGTGCCGGGCATCGTCAGCGCCGGCGCCGGCCCCCGCGAAAACAATGCACCGAACAAGACCACAAACATCACCGTGGCTCTGGACGGGACGGGAGACTTCGGCAGCCTGCAGGCGGCCATTGGATCCATCCCTGCCGGCAGCACCCAGCCGCGGACCATCACAGTCAAACCCGGCACCTACCGCGAAGTGGTGAACGTCTGGGCGGACCGCCCCAACCTCACCATCCAGGGCGCAACAGCCAACCCGGCCGACGTCGTCATCACCTACGACCTGCCGGCGAACAGTGCCAAGTTCTTCGGCGGAACCTGGGGAGCCGTGGGCAGCGCCACGCTGACCGTGGCAGCCCCGGGCACCACCGTCCGGAACCTGACAGTGGAAAACGCCTACGACGAAGCAGCCAACGGTGGAAGCCAGGCGCTGGCCGTCCGCAGCGTCGCAGACAAAGTGGTGTTTGACGGCACCCGCTTCCTGGGCAACCAGGACACCTACCTCGCCGACACCACAGGCCGGGACGCCACCGCCAGGACCTACCTGAAGAACTGCTACATCGAAGGCGACGTGGACTTCCTCTACGGCCGCGGCACCGCCGTCTTTGACGGCTGCACCATCCATTCCCTGGACCGGGGAAACGACACGAACAACGGCTACATCGTGGCCCCGAGCACCAAGAACTCCAACCCGTACGGCTTCCTGATCGTCAACAGCACGCTCACCTCCGATGCCGCTCCGGGCACCGTCAGCCTGGGCCGTCCCTGGTTTGCCAGCAGCGATCCGGACGCCCACCCCATGGCGGTCATCCGGGACTCAGTCCTGGGCAACCACATCGCAGTCCAAGGTTGGGCGGACATGAGCGGCCACGCGTGGACCGAGGGCCGGTTCGCTGAGTACAGAAACACCGGCCCCGGTGCCTACGTGAACGAGTTCCACGCGCAGCTGTCCGAAGCGGATGCCGCCAAATTCACCGTGGACGCGTTCCTCGGCGACTGGAACCCGGCAGGACATGGTTGACATGGCCGGCCGCCACCATTTCGAGGAGAACCACAGATGATGTCCCTGGCTGGATCCGTTGTACTGGCCACCGCTGTTGCCCTCGCCGGGCCACTTCCGTCAGCGGCACCATCCGGCGCCGAGCGTTCGCAAAGCACCCCGGACCTGGGCCGGCAAGTCCTCGCCGCGGGCGATGGCTGGGCCTCCGCTGACGGCGGCACCACCGGCGGGTCCAGTGCGGCGCCCGCCAACGTCCACGAAGTTTCAACGAGGGATGAACTCGCCGCCGCGGTGGCGGGAAACGAGCCCAAGATCGTGTACGTGAAGCAGGGCTTCAACGCAAACACCGGCCCGGATGGCGCCGCCATCACGTGCGGGGACTACGCAACCGGCGGCTACTCACTTGAGGCCTACCTCGCGGCTTTCGACCCGGCTCACTGGACGGGGCCGGCCGCGGGGCCCCTCGAAGACGCCCGCAAAGCCTCAAGTGCGAAGCAGCGCGAGCGGGTCCGGGTCAATATCGGCGCCAACACCACCATCGTGGGCGTAGGTGACGTCCAGCTCACGGGCTTCACGTTGAACATCGACAATGTGGATAACGTGATTGTCCGCAACCTCCATCTCTCCGACGCCTACGACTGCTTCCCGGGCTGGAACGGGGACACCTGGAAAACCGAGTGGGACAACCTGGTGGTCTCCGGCTCCACCCATGTGTGGCTGGACCACCTGACGCTGGACGACGGCGAAACAGCCGATGCCATCCAGCCCCGGTATTTCGGTGAGCGGTTCCTGCGCCACGACGGCCTCCTCGACGTTGTCCGGCAGGCAGACCTGGTCACCATTTCCTGGAGCCGGCTCTCGGGCCACGACAAATCCATGCTGTGGGGCAACGGAGACGGTGCCACGGCGGACCGCGGCAAGCTGCGGGTCACCCTCCACCACAACGAATTCGTGGACGTTGGGCAGCGTGCGCCCCGGGTCCGGTTCGGGCAGGCACACGTGTACAACAACGTGTACCGCGTGACGGATCCGGCACAGTACCAGTACTCGTGGGGTGCGGGCGTGGAGTCCAGCATCATCGCCCGTAACAACACCTTCGAACTCGCGGACGGTATCCCGGCCGCACAGATCATCCGGAGTTTTGGCGGCACGGGAATCGACGAGGCAGGCACCTGGGTCAACGGCCGGAAGATCAACGTCCTGGACGCCTATAACGCTGCCAACCCGGATTCTGCGCTGTCCCCTGCAGTCAGCGGCACCACCGGACCGCACCTGCGAATCGAACCGGCTCCGGCAGCCCGGGAAAGGGTGGGGCGTGAAGCAGGGTCTGGCCAAGGCTCTTAAAGTCCTACTAGTCTTCAGGAACGGCCCGCAACCGGGAGCAACGATGATCACGAGGAGCGAAGTTGTCCAATCACACGTACAGCATTTCTGAAATTGTCGGTACCTCCACGGAAGGTGTGGACGACGCCGTTCGAAACGGGATCGCCAAGGCTTCCCAGACCCTCCGCAACCTTGACTGGTTCGAGGTCAAGGAAGTCCGGGGCCACCTCGAAGACGGCAAGGTGGCGGACTGGCAGGTGACCATCAAGATCGGTTTCCGCCTCGAAGAATAGTTGGACCAGCCCTTAAGCAGATGAAGAAGGCCGTGACCCCGGGGGTCACGGCCTTCTTCATGCGGCACAGCCCTTGTGCCGGTACTGCGTGGGCTTCGCTTTAGTAGGACTGTCCCAGCGACCGGCGCCGCCATACTGTGGGAACGCCGTCGAACGCGGGAAAAACGTGGCCCTCGAAGAAGGACAGCACGGTGTGTGGGTCGTGGTCCGGGCTCCACAGTCCGGATACCGGGCAGTGCGAGCCGGTGGACGTCGAGGCGGTGCCGGCGGGAGCGGCCTGGCGTTCTTTCAGCAGCGCGATGCGTTTCATCGTTGAGACCATCCTTGGGAAGAAGTGTGTTCCCCAAGCCTACGAAACCCCGCGGGCCGCCAAAATGGATCTCTGGCCAAACAAGGCGTTTCTGTGTGGCCAAACGCACAAGGCTTTTAGGGCTCTGCGACGTCGGTCGGCGGAACCTCGGCTGCCCGCTCCCGTTCGGACGGCGCCTCGCCCGCGCCCAGGCTGCCCAGCAGGGCCAACGCGTCCGACGACGGCGAGCCCGGTTTCGCTGAATAAACCCTCAGCACCTGGTCGGGGTCGTCGGGGAGGGCGAGGCTTTCAAAGTTCAGTTCGAGGTCTCCCACGGTGGGGTGATGCAGGCGCACGATCCCCGCGGACCGGCTGGCCACCCGGTGCCCGGCCCACCACTGCCGGAACTGTTCGCTGTTCACCGCGAGCTCCCCCACCAGCTGGTTGGCCTGTGGATCGTTCGGGTGGCGGCCCACATCGAGCCGCAGCGCACCGGCAGCCTCGGCCGCCAACGTCTTCCAGTCGCGGAACAGTTCCCGGGCCGCCGGATCAAGAATGAGCCAGCGGGTGAGGTTCCGCTCGGCCGCGGGCAGCGAGGGGAAATCGGTGAACAGCAGGTACGCCATCCTGTTGCCGGCGAGGACGTCGTTGCGGCGGCCCAGCAGCAGCGCGGGCACATCGCCCACAGCCTCGAGCAGTTGCCGCAGCCCCGGCCGCACCCCCTGGGCTGCCGGGCCGGGCGTCCGCGGGTTGGCGGCGCAGTTCTCCAGCAGGTCCATCATGTGCGCATGCTCGCTGCTGTCCAGCCGCAATGCCCGCGACACTGCGTCAAGGACGTTCCGGGAAGGATGGATGTTGCGGCCCTGTTCGAGCCGGACATAGTAGTCCGTGCTGACTCCCGCCAGGCGGGCTACTTCCTCGCGCCGCAGCCCCGGCACTCGGCGGGCACCCGTGGTGGGCCCGGCGCCGGCGTCCTCGGGTGTCAGGCGCGAGCGCATGGCTTTGAGGAATTTTCCGAACTCGGCACTTTGACCCATGCTGACCATTCTGCCCGCCCGTCCGGCACTCCTCCTACACCGAAGGTAGGACTGCCAGTCCTAGGAAAAACAGGATCACGGTTACCTGCTGACGTGGCGGGCAAAAGTGCATAGGCTCAGTACTGAGCCAGCGGAAACCGCTTTCTCCCCCGTCGAGCCAACGGCACCGATCCCAGCATCATTCAAGGAGCACCATGTCAGAGCTGACACTGAACAACGGCGTCACCATCCCCCAGCTTGGCCTCGGCGTTTTCCAGGTCCCGCCGGAAGATACCCAGCGGATCGTTGAGGACGCATTCGAGGCAGGTTACCGGCACATCGATACGGCTGCCGGGTACCGAAACGAGGCAGGTGTTGGCGCCGCCATCGCGGCGACGGGCCTCCCGCGCGAGGACATCTTCGTCACAACCAAGCTCCGGAACGGCGAGCAGGGCAAGGCCCAGGAGGCATTCCAGAACAGCCGCAAGGCGCTGGGAGTCGACTTCGTCGACCTCTACCTCATCCACTGGCCCGTCCCGTCGCAGGGAGTGTTCGTCCAGGCCTGGAAGGAACTGGAACGGCTCTACGACAACAAGCAGATCCGGGCCATCGGCGTCTCCAACTTCCTCTCAGACCACCTGGACACCCTGCTGGAATCGTCCGAAATCGTCCCCGCCGTGAACCAGATCGAACTGCACCCCAGCTACCAGCAGGCGGACCTCGCAGCCAAGTGCCGGAGCCTGGGCATCGAGGTGGAGGCCTACAGCCCGCTGGGGCAGGGCGGGGACCTGAACGGCAACGCCGTCACGGCCATTGCAGACGCCCATGGAGCCACCACGGCGCAGGTGGTGCTCGCCTGGCACCTCGCCTCAGGCAACATCGTGATCCCCAAAACCGTGAACCCCGAGCGCATGCGCGAGAACTTTGCCGCGTCCTCCCTCACGCTTTCCGACGACGAACTGGCCAGCATCACCGCCCTGGAGTCGGGCGCCCGCATTGGCTCGGATCCCGCCGTCGCGTCCTTTACCCAGATGTAGAAAGGTCTCTCCAATGCAGTACACCCACCTTGGCCGCTCAGGCCTGCAGGTCTCCCGCCTTTGCCTTGGCACCATGAACTTCGGCCCCCAGACCGAGGAGGCCGATGCGCACAGCATCATGGACTCCGCGCGGGAGAACGGCATCAACTTCTTCGACACCGCCAACGTGTATGGCGGCGCCGGCCACCGCGGCTGGACCGAAGAGATCATCGGACGCTGGTTCGCCAAGGGCGGCGAGCGCCGGGAACACACGGTGCTGGCCACCAAGCTCTACGGGACCATGACGGACCGTCCCAACGAATCCAAGCTCTCCGCGCTGAACATCCGGCGCGCCCTGGATGCCAGCCTCAAGCGGCTGCAGACGGACTACATCGACGTCTACCAGTTCCACCACATCGACAGAAACACCCCGTGGGACGAGATCTGGCAGGCCATCGAGGTGGCAGTCCAGCAGGGCAAGATCCTGTACTCGGGCAGCAGCAACTTTGCCGGCTGGCACATCGCCCAGGCCCAGGAGGCAGCGCACCGGCGCAATTACACGGGCCTCGTCAGCGAGCAGTCCATCTACAACCTGTTCCGCCGTGAACTGGAGCTTGAGGTCATCCCGGCGGCGCAGCAGTACGGCCTGGGGCTTATCCCCTGGTCGCCGCTGCAGGGCGGGCTCCTGGGCGGGGTACTGAAGAAGGAGCGCGACGGCGTCCGGCGCAGCGAGGGACGGGCCCTGGAAACCCTGAAGAAGCACGAGGACCAGATCCGCCAGTACGAGGACCTTGCCGATGACCTGGGGCACGAACCCGGGGACGTCGCGCTGGCCTGGCTCCTGCACCAGCCCGCCGTCACGGCTCCGATCGTGGGGCCCAGGACGCAGGAACAGCTGGACGCCGCCATCCGTGCCCTGGACGTCACCCTCGACGAGGACGCGCTCAAGCGGCTGGACCACATCTTCCCGGGGCACAAGACCGCTCCGGAAGACTACGCGTGGTAACCCCGCCGCCAGTTGCCGGGAGACCAGTTGCCGGGACACCCGAACGGACGGTAGCGCCGCGGAGCATCCTCTTCATCGGCGGTACCGGTGTCATCAGCGCGGCGGCGGCTGAACACGCCGTCGCGCTGGGCCACCGGCTCACCATCCTGAACCGGGGCCGGTCCAACCGCCCGGTCCCGGACGGAGCGGAGGTCCTGCACGCGGACGTCCGGCACCCGGCGTCGGTTAGGAAGGTGCTGGGCGGCCGGGAGTTCGACGCCGTTGCGGACTTTATCTCGTACACCCCGGACCAGGCCCAGGCCGGGCTCGAGCTGTTCCGCGGCCGGACCGGACAGTACGTGTTCATCAGTTCCGCGTCGGCGTACCAGAAGCCACCCACCCGGTTGCCCATCCTGGAATCAACGCCGCTGAAGAACCCGTCCTGGCAGTACTCACGGGACAAGATCGCCTGTGAGGAGCTGCTGTTCCGCGCCTACCGGGACGAGGATTTCCCGCTCACTGTGGTGCGCCCCTCCCACACCTATGACCGGACCAAAATCGCCATGGTGGGCGGCTGGACGGACATCCACCGGATGCGCGCCGGCCTCCCCGTTATGGTCCACGGCGACGGGACTTCGCTGTGGACGCTGACCCACAGCAAGGACTTTGCCAAGGCCTTCGTGGGTCTGCTCGGCAGGCCGCAGGCGGTGGGTGAAAGCTACACGATCACCTCTGACGAGTACCTGCCGTGGAACCAGATCTACCGGCTGTTCGCCCGGGCTGCCGGGGTGGCTGAGCCGGAACTGGTGCACGTGGCCTCGGAAACCATAGCGGCCCACAGCCCGGAACTCGGGCCCAACCTGCTGGGCGACAGGTCGCACTCGGTGGTGTTCGACAACACCAAGATCAAGTCCCTGGTGCCGGAGTACACCGCCACCATCCCGTTCGCCGATGGTGCCCGGGAAATCGTCCAGTGGTACGACGCCAACCCGGAGCTGCAGCAGGTGGACCAGTCCTACATGGACCTCAGCGACACCCTCACAAAATGGGCCGTGGGCGGCGCGCCCTAGCGCCACGCAGGGACCAAGAGGAACACGCAGGAATTGGCAGGACGCCGACGGCGGGAGGTGGGCTCCCGCCGTCGGCGTCCTTTTCCTGCCGCGCCCCGTGGCGCGGAGGCCTACTTCCGGTGCCAGGTGCCGGCGTCGTCCGCGGCGAACGCATCCAGCGCCGGCAGCGCGCGGCCGGCAAAATCGAAGACTGCCTGGTTTTCCCAGGCATTGCCTGACGCGGGGTCGGCCGGATCCCAGCCGTTGCCGGGAACCGACGTCCAGGCGGGCTCCCAGTAGACGGCGCCGATGCCGCGTCCGCCTGGAGCGGATGCCACCACGTCCTGGACCGCCCGGAAATTGGCGGCCTGGCCCGCCGGTGTTGCCGGGTAGCCCTTGACGAGCTGGGACCCGTTGGCGATCACGTTTTCCCACGGGGCGTTGGGGTTGTCCTCGAGGGTGAACGGGTACGAGGTCTCCACCACCAGCACGTCCTTGCCGTACCGCTGGGACAGGGTGGTCACGGCGTTCTGCAGGTCCGCCAGGGTGCCGTGCCAGTACCCGTAATAGGACAGGCCGATGACGTCCATGGGCACGCCGCGCTTGGTGACTTCATCGAACCACCAGGTCAGCCCGCCGATGCCGTTGTTGATGTTGGTCAGGTGGAGCACCGTCCTGGTGTCCGGGCTGACGTCCTTGACGGCACGGGTTCCGGCTTTGAGGAAGGTGGCAAGGTTGTCCCACTGGGCGCCGTCCACACCGTCCGCAGGATCAACGTCCCAGGTCTGGCCCAGCGGCCAGAGCATGCCGGGGTTGATTTCGTTGCCCACCTGCGCGGCGTACGGCGTGATGCCGGCGGCCTTCAGTGCAGCCATGACGTCCTTGGTGTGTGCGTACACGGCGTCGGCCATGGCTGCCGCGGACATGCCCTTCCAGGCTGCGGGAACGCCCTGGGCCCCGGGATCGGTCCAGCGGTCGGAGTAGTGGAAGTCCACCAGCACCTTCATGCCTTGGGCCTGGGCGCGTTTGGCCATCTCCACCACCTGCTGCCGGGTGTTGTAGCCATCGGCCGGATTGACCCAGACCTTCAGGCGGACCAGGTTGGCGCCGGCATCGGCAAAAGCCTCCACCGGGTCCACCCGGGTGCCGTCCGCCGTGGCGTACACGGCGCCGTGGTCCTCGTTCTTGGGAACGCCGGAGAGGTCGGCGCCGCGGAAGGTGCGCTCCACGCGGCCTTCGGCGAAAGTCACGTTGTCCATGCTGGCCCAGGCCCCGGCCCCAGTGGTTGTAAGGGAGAGGGTGCATTTGCCGGCCACATTGGCGCTGACGGCGAGGGTCAGCCACTGGTCATCGGTTTCCGTGGAGGGCAGGACCGTGGAACCGTCGCTGCCGCATCCGGAGAGGACCAGGCGCGAGGAATCCACCGGGCCGCCGGACTTGATCGAGGCGCGGAGGGTCCACCACCCCTTCTTCAGGCCCGTGACGGTCTGCGATGTGGTCACCGTGTTGTCCGAGGCCAGGTAGTGGGTGAGCCGGTGCGCCGAGTCGGCTCCCCCGGACTCCACCGTGGCCGCGCCGTCCGGGCCGGAAACGGACCAGCCCGCGGTTCCCGCTTCGAAGCCCGGATTGGCTACGGACGCCGGTCCAACGCTAGATGGCTTGCCCGGGGCCGCAGCGGCTGGACCGGCAGCCAGCAACGTTCCTGCCAGGGCCAGCGCGGTGACGGCGGCCAGGGTCCGGCCGGAGGGCAACGTCCGGCCGGAAAGTCGTATGCGGCCAGACTGTCGATTGCTGGGAGTGTGCGTCGTGCGGGGATTTATCACTGGGGGCGTCCTCCTTGACGTTGAACCTTGCAGCCTTTGGTGTGGAACCCAGGCGTGGAAACCGGCCGGGGCCTGGGCGGCCCCGGCCGGCGGTCTTTAGGGCTGGCTGGAACCTTCCGGGTTGCGGATGACCCGCACGGTTCCGGCCGGAATGGCGGCGACGCCGTCCACCCTTTCACCGGAGACCATGTCCAGTCCCGAGACTGCGAATGACGCGTCAGCCTCGGTGTGGTTGATCAGGAACGTGAAGTGGTCGGCGCCGTTGCTGCGCACGGACACCTCCAGGCCTGACGGGTGCCCGTCTCCCGTGGACAGCCCTGCGTGGGCCAGTGCTTCCGCCAGGATGGCGGCCAGGCCGGCGTCGTCCAGGTCTGTGGAGACGTACCAGGCCGTGCCGCTGCCGAAAGCGTTGCGGGTGATGGCCGGTCCCGGTGCGGCCGGACCGTCCTGGTAACGGGCCACCACGTCCGCGGTGGTGGGGTGGATTTCCTCGGACCAGATGGTGCCGGTCCCCCGGCCGGAGCTGAGCTGGACTGCCTGGTGTTCGCGCAGGGGCAGGAACTCGTGGATTTCCAACCCCAGCAGGTCACGCAGCGGACCGGGCGAAGCCCCCGGGGGAACGGTGTCCGTGGCGTCCACGATGCCCGAGAAGTAGGACACCACCAGGTGCCCGCCGCCCCGCACATAGTTGCGCAGGTTGGCCGCCGCAGGTTCGCCCACGAGGTACAGGGCAGGGGCCAGCACCAGGTCGTAGCCGGAAAGATCCGATTCCGGGTGGGCGAAGTCCACGGCGACGCCACGGTTCCACAGCACCGAGTAGTAGGCCTCGATCCGCTCGCGGTGGGTCAGCTCGTTGCTGGGCCGCCACTCCAGGTCCTGGGCCCAGAAGGATTCAACGTCCCACAGGATGGCCACCTTGGCGCTGACGGTGGAGCCCTTCACGGCCGTGAGCTTCTTCAGGTCGTCGCCCAGGTCCAGGACTTCCCGCCAGATCCGGGTTCCCGTTCCGGCGTGCGGAAGCATGGCCGAGTGGAACTTTTCCGCCCCGAAGCGGGAGGCGCGGAACTGGAAGAACATCACGGCATCGGCGCCGCGGGCCACGTGGGCCAGGCTGTTGCGGGCCAGCTCCCCCGGACGCTTGGCGATATTACGGCCCTGCCAGTTCACGGCGCTGGTGGAGTGCTCCATGAGCATCCACGGCTTGTTCCCGGCCAGCGAGCGGGTGAGGTCGGCATCCATGGACAGGAGGATGTGGTTGTCCGTCCGCTGCGCCACGAGGTAGTGGTCATTGGCCACGATGTCCACCTCCCGGCTCCAGGCCCAATAGTCCGGGGACAAGCAGTTGGTGGCCATGAAGTTGGTGGTCACCGGGATGTGGGGGGCGTAGCGGCGGATGACGTCGCGTTCTGCGATGAAGCACTCCAGCATGGCGTTGGAGGTGAACCGGGCGAAGTCCAGCCGCTGGCCCTGGTTGCTGACGCTCGCGGAGATCCGCGGGGCGTCGATCTCGTCCCAGGCGTTGTACTTCTGGCCCCAGAAGAGGGTGCCCCAGGCCGCGTTTAGGGCGTCGAGGCTGCCGTAGCGGGCCTGCAGCCAGGTCCGGAACGCCGCCACGGAGGCGCCGTCGTAGGACTCGCTGACGGGGGCGCCGTACTCGTTGTGGACGTGCCAGAGGACGACGCCGGGGTGGGAACCATAGCGCCGCGCCAGCTGTTCGGTGATGTTCGCCGCAGCCCGGCGGTAGTCCGGCGAGCTGGGCGCGGCCATTCCGCGGGAACCATGGCCCAGGGTGACTCCGTCCCGCGTCACGGGATGGGCCTGGGGGTACTTCTTCCAGAACCATGCCGGCGGGGCTGCGGTGGGGGTGCCCAGGTCGATGCTGATGCCGGCATCGGTGAGCAGGCCAACAAGGTGGTCCAGCCACTCGAAGTCGTACTCCCCTTCCCGCGGTTCCAGCAGGACCCAGGAGAAGATCCCGACGCTGACCAGGTTGATGCCGGCCTCGCGCATCAGGGCGATGTCCTCAACCCACACCTCGCGGGGCCACTGCTCCGGGTTGTAGTCCCCGCCGTAGCAAAGGCCCGCCGGGCGCTGGACCCACGGCGCCGGCGCGAGTCCGGGTGCTGGGGCCTGCAGGACGTCTGTCATCGGGTGATCTCCTTAGAACTGTGTGCGCTCCCAGTAGTATCACAGCTCCTAGTTGAAGTGATACAGGCAATATTCTGTTGACATAGATCACAACTGTGTGAATTACTGGAACCGCTCACAGGACTTGGTTGACGCAGTGTGTCCGCCTCCGCCGCAGCACAACGGATCCCGCACCGGGGTCCCACCAGCTCTTACACAGCCAGCTTTTTCGACAAGGAGGACGGAATGCGCAGCTCATTTCGTGCAGGCGCAGTGGCAATGATGGCCGCAGCGGCCCTGCTTACCGCAGGATGTTCCACAGGTTCGGGCACCAACGCCGTGGAACAGAACACCGATCCCAACCAGAAGGTGGAACTGACCTACTGGGCCTGGGCCCCCAACCTGGACAAGGTGGTGGAAATCTGGAACGAGAAGAACCCCAACATCCACGTCACGGTCAACAAGCAGGACGGCGGCGATCCCGCCATCACCAAACTGCTGACGGCCGTCAACGCCGGTTCCGGCGCGCCGGACCTGATCCAGGCGGAGTACCAGAAGATCCCCACCCTCGTGGCGGCGGACGCGCTGGCAGACCTCTCCGGAACCGAAGCCAACGACACCAAGGACACGTTCCCCGAGGCCGTCTGGAATTCCGTCACCCTCGGTGGCGACGCCCTCTACGCCGTTCCGCAGGACACCGGCCCCATGGCGTTCTACTACCGTGCGGACATTTTCGAGCGCCTGGGCCTCGCCGTCCCCACCACCTGGGAGGAATACGCCGCGGCGGCCAAGACCGTTCACGACGCTGACCCCGAGGCTTACCTGGGCACTTTCTCCTCCAACGACGCCGGCTGGTTCACGGGCATGGCCCAGCAGGCCGGCGCGTCATGGTGGGCCATCGACGGTGACGCGTGGAGCGTCAAGATCGCCGAGGACCCCACAGAAAAGGTGGCCGGCTACTGGGGAGGCCTGGTGGAGCAGGGCACCATCGACAACAAGCCCATGTACACCCCCGAATGGAACGCCGCACTGAATAACGGCAAGCAGGTGGGCTGGCTCAGCGCTGCCTGGGCCCCCGGCGTGCTCTCCGGCAACGCCGGCGCAACTGCCGGCAAGTGGAAAGTTGCCCCCATGCCGCAGTGGGATTCCGCCAAGCCCGCCACCGGCAACTGGGGTGGCTCCTCCACCGCAGTGACATCGCAGTCCAAGAACGTCGCCGCGGCTTCCAAGTTCGCTTCGTGGCTGAATACCGATCCTGAGGCCGTCAAGGCCCTGGTGGACGTGGCCGGCATCTACCCGGCCGACACCGAAGGCGCCAAGACGGCACTGACCAAGGCACCGGAGTTCTTCAGCAACCAGCCCGACTTCTACGATGTGGTGGGCAAAGCTGCGCAGAGCGTCACATCGTTCAGCTACGGCCCCAACGTCAACGTTGCCTACAACGCTTACAACGATCAGTTCGCCAAAGCTGCCCAGGCCAAAACCAAGAGTGCGTTCCTGGACGCCGTGGCCGGCATGCAGCAGGTCACCGTTGACGACCTGAAGAAGACCGGCTTCACAGTCAAGTAGTCCCGCCTGCCGGGAGGGTGCCGCGGCGCCCTCCCGGTTCGTTCCCCACCACCCACCCAAGGAAGTGCAACATGGCAGCGACAGCGACCGCGCCAACCACGGCGGAGAAGACCGCAACTGCCGGGCCCGGGACTCCCCGAAAGGCCCGGAGCTTCAGGCAGCGCGCCCTGACCCCGTACGCGATGCTGGCGCCTGGCATTGTCCTGTTCCTGGTGTTCATGGCGGCACCGATCGCCTACACCCTGGTGTTGAGCTTCCAACAGAAGAAGGTCAGCGGGCTGGGGCTCGGCAAGGGCGCACAAAGCACAGTGTTTGCCGGGTTCGACAACTACATCCGCTCCCTGACCGACCCCGAGTTCACCGCCAGCGTCCTCCGTGTCCTCACCTACGGCGCCATCCTGATCCCGCTGATGCTCGGCTTCGCCCTGCTCTTCGCCCTCCTCCTGGACTCGCGGCGCACCCGTGCCGGCAACTTTTCCCGCACCGCCATCTTCCTGCCCTATGCCGTGCCGGCCGTCATCAGCTCGCTTCTCTGGGGCTTCCTGTACCTGCCCGGCGTCAGCCCCTTCCACTTCGTGGCGGACAGGCTGGGAATCGCGTTGCCTTCGCTGCTGAACCCGGACCTGATCACCTTTGCCATCGCCAACATCGCCCTGTGGGGAGGCGTGGGCTTCAACATGATCGTCATGTACACCTCACTCAAGGCCGTGCCCCAGGAAATCTATGAGGCCGCCAAACTGGACGGCGCCTCGGAGATCCAGACCGCACTCCGCATCAAGATCCCCATCATTGCCCCCTCAGTGGTCATGACGGCCCTGTTTTCCATGATCGCCACCCTGCAGGTCTTCGCCGAACCCACCACGCTCCGCCCGCTGGCAAACAGCCTCTCCACGAGCTGGTCCCCGCTGATGCTCGTCTACCGGGACGCCTTCACCCGCAATGACATTTACTCCGCGGCCGCCACCAGCATCATCATCGCCCTCGCCACCTTCGCCATTTCCTTCCTCTTCCTGCGCATTGTGCAGAAGCGGGCCTTCGGACAGGAGAACTGACCGTGTCCACTCCCACTGAGATCCGCGAGAAGCCGAGCTTCCTTTCCACCGGCATCCTGATCCTCGGGGCGCTGTACTGCCTGTTCCCGGTCATCTGGGTGGTGGCCGCGGCCAGCAAGAGCAGCGACGAGCTCTTCTCAACCTTTACTTTTGCGCCCAGCATCCACTTGTGGGACAACATCGTGGAGCTGACCGCCTACCGGGACGGCGTGTTCTGGCGATGGATGCTCAACACCGCCCTCTACGCCGGCGTGGGAGCCCTGCTCTCCACCTGGGTGTCCGCCCTCTCCGGCTACGTCCTGGCCAAGTACGACTTTCCCGGCAAGAACGGCGTGTTCAAGGTCCTCCTCATGGGCGTGCTGGTTCCGGGCGTCATCCTGGCCATCCCGCAGTACCTGATGCTGGCCCAGCTGGGCCTGACCAACACGTACTGGTCCGTTCTCCTGCCGCAGATCATCAGCCCCTATGGGATCTACCTGGCCCGCATCTATGCCGCGGCGTCGGTTCCCGGAGACGTGATCGAGGCTGCCCGGACGGAGGGCGCCAAGGACATGTACATCTTCAACCGCATTGCGTTGCCCATGATGCTCCCCGGCCTGGTGACCATCTTCCTGTTCCAGTTCGTGGCCATCTGGAACAACTTCATGCTGCCGTACATCATGCTGGGCGATGACAAGCTGTTCCCGTTGACGGTGGGCCTGAACGGACTGCTCAACCAGGGCGCCACCGCCCCGGCGCTGTACACGCTGGTGCTGGCCGGAGCCCTGCTGTCCATCGTGCCGCTGGTCATCATGTTCCTGTTCCTGCAGCGTTACTGGCGCGTTGACCTCGCCGCCGGCGCCGTAAAGGCCTAGGGCTGGATAGGCTCGGATCATGATGCAACCGCAAGGCCGGCCCCGGCCCAAGATTGACGATGTGGCCAGGGAGGCAGGCGTCTCGCGAGGGACAGTTTCGCGGGTGCTCAATGGCGGGCACTGGGTCAGCCCGCCCGCGTTGGCCGCCGTCAACGCCGCCATCAAAAAGACCGGGTACCGCGTCAACCCCCACGCCCGGAACCTGGCCACGAACAAGGCCAACTCGGTGGCCTTCCTGCTCACCGAAACGCACGACCGCCTGTTCGCCGACCCCAACTTCGCCGTCCTGATGCGCGGCGCCGCCGACGCCCTGGCCGAGCACGACATTCCCCTGGTGCTGATCATGGCCGGCACGGACGACGAGCAGCGCCGGGCCACCGATTTCCTCACCGCCGGCCATGTGGACGGGGTCCTGCTGGTCTCCTCGCACGGCAGCAGGAAGGGCGTCATCGCCGACATCATCGCCGCCGGCGTGCCTGCCATCGCCTGTGGCGTTCCGCTGGGCTTCGAAAAAAAGATGGGCTACGTTGCAGCCGACGACTACCAGGGCGCCCTGGAGTTGCTGGAGTTCCTGGACAACGGCGGCCGGAAGCGGATCGCCACCATCACCGGCCCGCAGGACACCTCCGGCGGCATCCGGCGGCTGGAAGCCTACCGGGCACACCAGGGCGAGGCCTTCGACGAGGCGCTGGTGGCGCCGGGTGATTACAGCCGCGAGAGCGGCGCCAGGGCCATGCGCGAGCTCCTCGCCCGGGTCCCCGACGTGGACGCCGTCTTCGCCGCCAACGACCTCATGGCGCTCGGCGCCCTGGAGGTATTGCACGACGCCGGCCGGCGGGTTCCAGAGGACGTTGCGGTAGCCGGGTTCGACGACATTTCGGCCGCGTCCGCCGCCACGCCGGCCCTGACCACGGTGCGGCAGCCGTTCGACCGGATCAGCGAGGAAATGGTGCGGTTGCTGCTGGACGTCATCGCCGGGAAAAACCATGCCGCCATCACCATTCCCACCGAACTGGTGGTACGGGAGTCGGCCTGACGGCCCCTGATTTCTACAACGTTCTAAATACCCTGCGGCGGGTTCCAAAGACAAGGCTTGTTTTGGCCCACCCCGCCGTCTAGATTGCTGGGGAAGCGTTTTCCCATTTCAAAATTGAAAGGATTCACTGATGAATCCCTCCAAGGCTCCCGCACGCCTCCTGTCGGTCGCCACTCTCGGGCTGGCACTCACCGTTGGCTGCCTCGCAGCCCCTGCTGCCGCCGTCGGGCCTTCCCCCTCCAAGCCCGGCAATCCGGGAATCCAGCTCGACTACCTGGACCGCGGCCTGGTGGCTGCGGGGACGTCCGAAGGGGTGTTCCTCAGCTGGCGCCTGCTCGGCAACGAGGCCACCGGGTCCTCCGCGACGGGCCTCACGGGCACTGACTTCAACGTGTACCGGGACGGGCAGAAGCTGGCGACGGTCACGGACAGCACCAACTACCAGGACCCCGCCGGGACCGCCGCGTCGAAGTACCAGGTGAGGGCCGTCGTCGGCGGCGTCGAACTGGACGAAAGCGCCACCGCAACCTCCTGGGGCGGCAACTTCAAGGACATCCCGCTGAAGAAGCCGGCCGACGGCACCACGCCCACCGGCCAGGCCTACACCTACTCGGCCAACGACACCTCCGTGGGCGATGTGGACGGCGATGGCCAGTACGAGTTCATCGTCAAGTGGGACCCCAACAACTCCAAGGACGTCTCGCAGGTGGGCTACACCGGCAATACGTATGTGGACACCTACAAGGCCGACGGCACGCTCCTCCACCGGATCGACCTGGGCGTCAACATCCGCTCCGGTGCCCACTACACCCAGATGCTGGTCAACGATTTCGACGGCGACGGCCGGGCCGAGCTGATGATGAAGACCGCGCCGGGCACCAAGACCACCAACTACAACGCGGACGGCAGCGTGGCCGCGGAATCGTTCATCACCATGCTCCGGTCCGATATCAATGCCGGGTACTCGAACAGCGACGACTACCGGATGAGCGCGGCGGACTACTACCAGCACATGGTGAAGGCCTTCCAGGGCTGGACGGAGCACCCCGAGGTCAAGGCCGGGAACTGGCCGGCCACCCTCGAAGAAGCCTTCGGCATCGCGCCGAAGTACAAGTACCCGCTGTCCCAGGCCGATGCCGAGGCGCTGACCGACTACTTCATGGACGTCTACGCCCCCTCGCGCAGCGCCCGGAACAACCTTCGCGCGTTCGAAGGATTCATCGTGTCCGGCCCGGAATACCTGACCGTCTTCGAAGGTGCCACGGGTAAGGAACTGAAGACCGTCGCCTACCAGCCGGGCCGGACCGACGACGGCATGATGTGGGGCGACTACGCCATGGCCCGCATCGAACCGGGCAACCGCGTGGACCGGTTCCTCGCCGGCGTCGCCTACCTGGACGGCAAGAAGCCCGCTGCGGTGTTCGCCCGCGGCTACTACACCCGCACCACCCTGGCCACCTACACCTGGGACGGCGCCAACCTCTCCCCCGTATGGAACGTGGACTCGGGCTGGACCCCCATGACCAACCCGTTCAACGACTCCCCGCACGGCCGGGACGGCACGGACCCGACCTACGGCAAGCTCACCACCCAGGGCTTCCACTCCCTGAGCGCCGCCGACGTTGACGGCGACGGCAAGCAGGAGATCGTCTACGGTTCGGCAACGCTCGACGACGACGGGTCGCTTCTGTACAGCTCATTCGACACCCTGCCGGCTGGCAGTGCCACGCCGGGCGAGGAGGCACGCCTGGGCCACGGCGATGCCATGCACGTGGCGGACATCGACCCCAACCGCCCCGGCAAGGAGATCTTCACCGTCCACGAGGGCGCTACTTACGCGCCGTACGGTTACGCCATGCGCGACGCCGCGACGGGTGAGGTGCTGTTCGGTGCCTACTCCGGCAAGGACACGGGACGCGGCATGATCGGCGACGTCGATCCCTCCGTCCCCGGCCTGGAGAACTGGGCGATCGGCATGCAGTCCGCCGACGGCCGCAAGCTTTCCAGCACAAGCCCAGGCACCAACATGAGCATCAGGTGGGCCGCAAACATGACAACCCAGATCGTCAACGGATCCGGCGACCAGACTCCCACCATCGACGACTGGACGCGGGGCCGCCTGCTGACCGCGGACGGCACGCGCACCAACAACGGCACCAAGGGCACCCCCAGCCTGGTGGCGGACATCCTGGGCGACTGGCGCGAAGAACTGGTGGTCCGCACCGCCGACAGCTCCGCATTGCGGATCTACCTAAGCACCGAGGTGACGGGCCACAAGCTCTACACCCTGATGCACGATCCCCAGTACCGTGCCGAGGTGGCCCGCCAGAACACCACGTACAACCAGCCGTCCTATACGGACTTCTACCTCGCCTCGGACATGAAGTTCGGCAACGTCCCGCTGCGCGCCGCGTGGCTTCCGGGCAGCGTGAAGGCACTGCAGAATGCGGTGGAGGACCTCGTGGAATCGGGCGAGATCGCGGGCCCGGTGGCCAGCCAGCTCACCGCGGCTACCCAGCAAGCGCAGAAGGCCGTGGAGGACCGCGACGCCGCCAAGGCAGGGCAGGCCATCCAGCGTTTCGTAAAATTCCTGGCCCAGCAGAAGAACCCGGACAAGGTATCCGACACAGCCAGGGCGGTGCTGAACCATAACGCAGGCAACGTCCTCCGCGCTTTCGAGAAATAGGGCTTCGCCGCATGATGTCCCCAGGGAAAGGACCGCCGGATTAACGGCAGACTGTTGATATGACACTTGCACCGGTTATCGCACTCAACGACGGATACTCGATTCCCCAGATCGGTCTTGGCACGTGGCCGCTGGACGACGACCAGGCGGCGGCCGCCGTCGTCCATGCCGTAGAAGCCGGCTACCGGCACATCGATACGGCAGTGAAGTACGGCAACGAACGCGGCGTGGGCAACGGCATCAAGGCCAGCGGCGCTGATCGCGGCGACCTCTTCATCACCACCAAACTGGATGGCGAGTTCCAAGGGAATGACAAGGCTGTGGAGGGGCTGAAGGGGTCGCTGCAGCGCCTTGGCCTCGACTATGTGGACCTGCTGCTGATCCACTGGCCCTTGCCCGGCCGGGATCAGTTCATCTCCACATGGAAAACGTTCGAGCGCCTTCAGGCAGAGGGAAAGGTGCGCTCCATCGGCGTGTCCAACTTCAAGCCCGAGCACCTCGAGCGGTTGATGGCTGAAACGGATATTGTTCCCGCCGTCAACCAGGTCCAGCTGACCCCTGCCGTGACCCGGGTGGCCGCAAGGGAATTCCATGCAAAACATGGCATTGCCACCGAGTCCTACAGCCCTTTGGGTGGTTCCGGGGCCGGCATCCTGGGCGCACCGGTCGTGGGCCGGCTGGCCGAAAAGCACGGCAAGACGCCGGGCCAGGTGGTGCTGCGCTGGCACGTTCAAAACGGATTGGTAACGATTCCGAAGACTGCCAATCCGGACCGGATGCGTGAGAACCTGGATGTCTTCGATTTCGTCCTGGATCCGCAGGATCTCGCGGAATTGGCTGCCCTCGACGAGGGCCCCGGCGCCGGAAACGATTCGGACGTAACCGGACACTGAGGCGGCCCTGAGCAGCCTCTTTCCTCCTCTCCGGGGTTGGCAAATCGATAGTAAGCATGATTACTATTAGGGCAGAGGATGAATTGCCTCCGGAATCCGGGGGCGTCCTTACTTAGGAAGAGGAGCGAAAAAATGGGTTTCATTGCATTTCTGATTCTCGGACTTATTGCCGGTGCGATTGCAAAGGCGATCCTTCCGGGACGCCAGGGCGGCGGCTGGATCATCACCATGGTGCTGGGCGTCGTAGGTGCCCTCCTTGGCGGATGGATCGGCGGCGCGCTGTTCGGCGGCGGACTGCAGGAGTTCTTCTCGCTGCAGACCTGGCTGCTGGCGATCCTCGGATCGCTGATCGTCCTTGCGATCTACGGCATGGTCACTAAGCGCGGTGCGCGCCGCTAACGCAGCGCCCACAGCCAGGAAGCCGGCCTGGGGAGTACATCCCCAGGCCGGTTTTCACATTTCCGGTCACGGCGTTGCAGCCGGGCCGGACCTGGAAACCTTCTTTCGGAGCAGGAGTTCACCATGAAAAACAAGCTTCTTTTGGGTGTTGGAGTTGCCGTCGGTTACGTCCTTGGATCACGGTCAGGACGCGCTGCATACGACAAGCTGAAGGCCCGCGCCGCCGGAGTCTGGGACAGCAAGCCCGTTCAGGACAAAGTGGCAGTTGCTACCGAGGCCATCAAGGAGAAAGCCCCGGATGTAGCCGACCAGCTCACAGAAGCAGCCCGGCGCGCCGGAACTGTGTTGGGTTCGGCTATACACCGCGATGACTCCTCCGGGAAGTCAGCGCCATCCAGCGCCGATACTTCACCTTCCGCCGGTTCGGCGGGCGGGCTCGGCGGAGACCACATTCCAGCCCACAGCACGCATCCCGAAACCACGAACCTCGGCACCACCAGCGAGGGCAACTCCAAGAGCTAACCGCTCCGCGGAGACAGCCGCCTTGGGGTGAACCCCCGATTGACAAGGGGCTCCTGCCTTCCGTGTGCTACAACTGATTCGCCTTGCCGGCCGTCGCGATCCTTGGGGGACGCGCCGGCCGGCAGCGTGTTTAAGCTCTGCCCGCTGGCTCCTGCCTATTCCGTGCTGCCGGTGCAGGGAATCGAACCGAGCATCCATGCGCTGCCAAAACCTAAGACCTGGCGTCGGGCCATTGGTTGGGGTCGTAACCGTTGATCCCCGGTACACGTCGTGCTGGCTGGAGGCTATCCACGTCTTCCGCATGCTCAGGGGCAACGGAATCCGCGTTTACGGCAGCGTCATTACCCGAATCCTCAGGGTCCTCCCGGACCGTCTTGCCGCGTTCCCTGCCAGCCATTTGCCACTCCCGGCCCATTGTTGACGAAGGCCCGTCTGCATGAACCACTACGGCAACCCTAGTCCCGGGCGAACGCCGAAACCGCTGGAAACCATCAAGAAAATGGCAAATTTCCTCGAGGTACAGCTGCGCGTCCGCTCCGACTGCGGGTGACGTGACCGGGTCGCGTGACCTGGTCAGGGGCCGGTTGGGGTCAGGTTTTCCACATAGGGGTTTGTGGGGGTCCTGATTGTCAGTGCCCTTTGGCAGAGTGGGGTCATGGAAGCCATTGGGGAGCAGGTGTCGGAGAGCGGGGACTCTTCGGGCTTGCTGCCTCTGGGCCGCTCCAGCAGCCGCCCTTCCGCCACGCCCGACGACGGGCCGAACCTCCGCACGGCAGGCCACCTTCGGCCCGTCCCCGGCTCCCCCGCACCAGACCACGCATCAGAGCAGCCACTGGACCTGCCTTTGGATGTGTCTGCCCTGACCGCACGGGTGGCCGCCGCGGCTGTCACAGCCCGCGAAGCCCTGCCCACAACCGGCTACACCAGCGCGGCCACGTTCGCCGCCGACGTCGAAGAGCTCTCCCGCTGCGTGGAGTATCTCCAACTCATCGCTGCCGGGGCCGTGGACCACACCCGCACCCACGCGATCACCGACGCCGCCACCCGGGCTGCCACCCACCGGACCGCACGCCGCACTACCGCCGGGGTCAGTTCCTGGGACGCCAACGGCACCGAAACCCTCAACGAAACCGACACCAACTGGCCCACACCCGCCGGGGCACCCACGGTGGTGAGGTCCCCGGCCGATGACGGCTGCCGGAACACCGCCGAGTTCCTCCGGCTCAGGCTCCGCATCCCCATCCGCGAAGCCCGCCGCCGCCTCACCCTCGCCCAGCAAACCCTGCCCGGCACCACCCTCACCGGCACACCCACACCGCCACCACACGAACACCTCGCCACCACCCTCGCACCATCCGACGCCAGCACCGGCCAGCCCGCCACCCCAGCCACACCACCACACACCATCACCGCACCCGCCGTGTCCTCCCAGGCGGCCACCATCATCACCGCCACCCTCGACCGGCTACAACACCACACCACCCCCGAAATCCTGCACGGCATCGAACACCACCTCACCCACGCCGCCACCACCGCAGACCCCGACTTCCTCACCCGCCTGGCCCAACGCCTCACCGAAACCATCGACGCCGACGGCACCGAACCCACCGAAGAAGCACTCCGCCACACCCAAGGCGCCTTCATCCGCAAACCCCGCCACGGCCTCCACCACGTCGAAATCTTCGCCACCACCGACCAATACGAACACCTCCTCACCGCCATGAACATCGCCACCAACCCCCGCACCACCACCCCCAACACCACCACCAACCGGGCAGCCACAGACGCCGACGACGGGGGCAATGGCGACAACACCGTGCTTCAAGAAGGCGCCCGCTCAGGCAATCAGGCATCCCCCGCCCCGGACCTGGAACGCCGCACCCGCCCCCAACAACAACTCGACGGCATCATCACCGCCGTCAAAACCGCCCTCACCACCAACCACCTCCCCACCACCGGCGGCAACAGACCCCAAATCATCGCCACCATCAACCACCACGACCTCTTCCCCACCCCCACACCCACAACACCCCACACACCGGCCGCCGGAACCTTCGCCTTCACCGGCCCCGTCGCCGCCACCACCCTCCGCAAAATCGCCTGCGACGCCGACATCATCCCCGCACTCCTGGGCACCACCAGCGAAATCCTCGACCTCGGACGCAAAACCAGACTCTTCACCCCAACCCAACGCGTAGCCCTCACCGCCCGCGACCAAGGCTGCACCTTCCCCAACTGCACCATCCCCGCCCCCTGGTGCGAAGCCCACCACATCACCTACTGGTCACACGGAGGCCACACCAACACCACCAACGGCACAAGTTGCTAATCTGACCCCTTCAGCCGGTTACGAGGCATCTCCTTTAGGTTCGGCTATTCCGCATAGCGTGCGGGCGTAGGTTGCCAGCCTTGACGCTCGAGCCTTGCGAAATGTCTCGAAATCCGATGCGAAGTCCTCGTCTTCCAGGAACGCCGACGTCAGGATTTCCTCCAGGCTGTCCTCGTCGTCAGGCATGAGCTGCCTGTAAACGTCGGGAGCCTTGCGGCGAATCTTGTTGTTGTCGTCTCGCGAGAGGAAGCAGAAGTTGGCGAAGCTGTTGATCTCGTAGGGGTCGACCCCTAGCTCTTCGAGGTGCGCCTTGGGGAAGATATGGTGAAATTCGCTCTTGTTGTAAGCCTGAAGAACTGCCTTGAGGTCTACTTTGTTGCCGGAAAGGAAGCTGCGAGGCCCTTTGCTCGCGAGCATGTTGACGAACGTCGCTGTTCGCGCTGAGTTCATTCGGAAATTGCTGGTAAGGAAGAAATCTTCGGATACGGCAACCGAGAATTTAGCGATCTCGGTTGCGGACCCTTCCCTCAGCGCCGCCATTTCTATGATGTCTGCTTTAGCCGCGCGAATAGTTTGGCCGCTGTAACGCTCCGAGAAGCAAGCTCTCCAGAACCACTTCTTCAGTTCCTTTGTTTGGGCATTGGTGTGTCGGGGAAGCTGGCCGGAATTGACAGCAAAGAACACAGCTAGGGGAACAAGCATCAGCGGGTAAGGGAGCGTCTTCACCGTTTCAACGTTGAGTTGTTTGCTGAGGAATTCGACGGCCCCCTTGATGCCATTCACCACTCGCTCGTATGCATCCCGTATTTCGTCGCCGTCGGCACTCATCAGGGCCTCGACGGTGGGGTCGCCCTTGAGTACGGCGGCACAGGCCCGCAACACCAGGTCTCCGCCGGTGACCGCGTCGCCGAAGGCAAAGAGTTCCAATTCGTCTTCCAAATCCAAGAATTTCTGCCGAAGGTCGAAGTCTTCGCTCCACGTCCAAGCTGACAGCAGCTCAAGCGGACTCAGTTCCACGCCGAGCCGGTTAATTCGTTCGAACACGATTGCGACCGTAGCCCGGTCTTCGGTCTCGATCGCCTGAACGGGAATCATCGCTTCCTTGAAGCGACTGTGCAGGTCATCTAGGAGATTTAGCTTGTCCGCGTCCGCACTGAATGGGTCAGTCGCACGACGATACTCTGCCGAGTCGAACAGTGCCCTCAGCGGGAAGTGGGCATTGGGGTCGACCTCGCTTTCGGCCAAGGCGAGGAACTGCGACTGCTGAGCGCTAGATTCGGCTGTGAGGTCAAAATACACATCCGGATACTCGTTCCCGGCCGGCCTGGTGAGCTCTGTCTGAAAAGTCATAAAGAGCGATGTAACTCGCTGTTGACCATCCAAGACATATGTCACTGGGTGCTTGCCTTCAGGCTCAGGCAAGGAGTAAGGGCCGATTTGGCGGTCGGCGTCCAACTGCTGCTGGGTTGTCCAAAACAGAAGCGAGCCATATGGGTATCCCTTGTAAATGGAATCCATGAAGTGAGCAATTCTCTCGGAATCCCACACGAACGCTCGCTGAAATGCGGGGATTCGGATCTGTCCGCTATGCACCTGGGCGAGAAGCGTTCTGATGGGCATGCTCTTAAGTTCGGCCACAATTCCTCCATAGGCTGATATCTACTCACGAGAATACGGCAGGCGGCGCAGCCGTCTGGGAAGCCGCCGCGGCAGCGGCGGTCTTTACTTGAAATAGCAACATAACTCGGGGACTACATCAGGCACATGTCGCCGTCGACGTCGGTTACGGCGGCGATGCCCTTTTTACGTGCTGCCGCTGCGCAGCGCTTGCATCCTGTAAGTGCGAACCATGTTCGCGATGGTCCGGAAGTCTCTACGCCGCAGAACGAGATGTAGGGGTCATCGAGCAGCGCAAGGTGAGGTCGCGTGCCGCCCGGGGTGTCGACAATCAAGATGTCGGGTCCGTGTTCGCCGCTGCGCTCGTGGCTCGTATTCATGCGCTCAGAGTAGCGGGCAGACGGTGGCAAGGGACGCAGCGCCCGCAGGACGCTCCGCGTCCGAGGACGAACGTCCCGCGGCAGCTAGTGACAGCCGTGTAATTCGTGTGGCAAGATGGGCGCATTGCAGGACCGGCAGAACCAACTCAGGGCCGGAATAGATACTTAGCAGGTGGCCTTCCTGGGGGGCCGAGCAGCGTGGTAGGCCCGCGTCCAAGAGAATGCTCACGGTTAAATGACAGAGTTGGGCCCACCGGAGCGAGACCGGATGCTAAGGCCCCTGTCAATCATCAACCATTTTTGTCAGTGGACCTTGGCGATTCCTTGTCGGTTTCGTTCTCTTGGGGTCCTATGTCTACGTCACCTGTCAGCGCTTCCCTTGGTCGGCTCATCGCCGCGGATGCCGGCTGGTTCTTCTCTCTGTATCCGGATGCCGGCGAGGGCGGCGGTGGGTTCCGGTCGTCGTACAAACCGAACCGCGCCTTCGTGGCAAAAGGCTCTGCTGCCGATCCAGAGCGTGCAGCTGCGGAGGCCGGGAGGCGGGCACGGTCAAAACTTCGCCGCTATTGTGCAGCAAACCGGCTCAACCGTCTTGGCACCCTCACGTACGCAAAGCCCTGCCGTGATCCGCAGGAGCTGCGCTCCCATCTTGGCGCATTTTTCCGGGACCTCCGGTCAGGTCTCGGCGGTTATCCACTGCCATACGCCTGGGTTCCAGAGTGGCACAAGACGGATCACGGCCTGCATGCCCACTTCGCTGTCGGCCAATACGTCCGGCAGCGCCTGATCAGAGAAGTGTGGGGCCGCGGGCATGTCCATATCAAGCTGCTGGGTGATTTGCCGGTCGGTTCCGGGGCTTTGTCCGAAGCACGCAAGGCAGCCGGGTATCTGTCCAAATACGTGACCAAGACATTCACTGATCCGGAGTCGCGGGTGTTCGGGCTGCACCGTTACGACGTGGCGCAGGGCTTCCAACCGGTCAGACTTGCCCTCAGCGGCGACTCCCCCGGAGATGTCCTTGCGCAGGCCTCCGACTACTTGAATGGCCCTCCGGTGACGCAATGGTCGTCGGCCTCAGTGGAGGACTGGGCGGGTGCCCCTGCTATCTGGGCGCAGTGGGGTGCGTGATGGTCGACCAGCGGGTGCTTGCTGAGTGGGTGGAGGCCACGTGCGCTGCCCAGGGTGTTCCGGTTCGCGTGACTGATCCCGGTGTTCTTGCCCGGGTTGGCGTGCTTATGGGTGCCGCGCAGGGAACGGACGGACGCGGCAGCGGCCGGAGTACCGCCGCGGCGTCATAGCTGCCACACGGGCTGAATCCGGGCCGGGTCCAGTGACCGTGCCCCAGGCGTTCCGGGCATGATGGTCGCATAGTCCAAGACGGCCTTGATGATCGCGGCCTGCCGGTCAAGGTTCAGCGTTTCCCATTGTTCCTTGAGCTGGCTGCCGGTGCCGATCAGCCCATCAAGTGCTGTGGAGTTTGAGGCCTGCGCCAGTTGCCGTTCGGTGGCTTTGATTCTGGCTTCGATGGGGCCGCGCGCGGCCTTCCACTCCGCGCTCGAGATGTCTTTCGCTGCCCATAGTTCAGAAAGCTCCTTCATCTGGTTACGGTCATCTTCCAGCGACTCAAGCAGGGTGCTTTGTCGGTCGTCGGCTGCGCGGCGGCCTTTCAGCGTTTCGGACAACTCGATGGTGTCCAAGCGCATAAGAACGCCTGCGGCAAGGAACTCTTCCAGTGGGGCGGCGACGATCGCGATGCCACCGCAACCGCCGTGGTCGGGCCCAGACAGGCAGACGTAGCGGCGGGTGTCGACGCGAATGGCGGAGAACAGTTTGTTTCCGCATTTGCCGCAGCGTAGGAGCCCGGAGAGGACGTAGCGGCGCGGGGCGCGGGTGTTCGTGCGCCTTTTGGTTTCGAAGTGGCCAAGAATCTGCTGTCGCTGTTCACGTGTGATGATGGCGGGCCACTGGGCGTCCGCAACGACGATTCCCTTGTGTTCCCTAAGTCCTGCGATGCGCCCGGATTTGAGTATCGCGTTCAGCGTCATCGTCTGCCACTGACCACCAGCAGTGGTCTGTACGCCTTCCTCGTTCAGCCATACACAGATGGAACGCGAGGATTCCCCGGCGAGGAACCGGGCCACGGCCTGCCGAAGAATTTCCGCCTCGGCCTCGTTGACCGTCATGCGGTCCTGCTCATATCCGAAGGGCCGGTGGTGTCCGCCGTTCGGTAGTCCTTGTTCTGCGGTCTGACGCGCCTTGCGCTGGAGTCGCTGGGACTTCCGGCCGGATTCTTTGGAGGCAATCGCTGCCAGGATGCGGGCCATGAAGAGGCCGTCATCGTTGCCGAGATCAATGTCCGCTGTCACGGATTTGACCTGTGTCACCCCGGCTTGTTCACAAAGCCTGGTGAACTGCTCCAGCTCCATCGGCTGTCGGGTCAGCCTGTCCATGTTGTAGACGATGACGGCGTCCCGGTAGCCTCCGGCGAGGTCATCGAGCATCCGCTGGTACTGCGGCCGCGGCTTTCCTTTGAAAGCGCTGATGTCGTTGTCGACGTATTCTTCGCCCACGGTCCAGCCGTGATCGGCGGCGAGCTTCCGGCAATCCTCCAACTGACGTGTCACGCCGAGGGCCTCCCCTGACTGGTCGGAGGAGATGCGGGCGTAGATCGCGGCCGAGCCGGGCTTTTGCATGGGGTCAGACTAACAAAGCGTCAGTAACGGCACACTCCTCTGCACCCATCACCACCACCTCATCCACAAAGAAAACTGGACCATCACCACCACCAACGGCACCCCAACCTTCATCCCCCCACCCCACATCGACCCCACCCAAACACCCCAACAAAACCACTACTTCAAACCACCACCCCAACCACCACAACCAGCGCCCACCGCAGCCAACACCCCCTGGCCATGACCCACGCCCAACACATTTGGGGTTGCCCCCAACACGTTGACAGGACAGCTACAGGCGCGTGGTTGCACCCGCACCGCCGGGGGCGCCCCTACTTGTGGACGCTCCCCACCACGACCGTGCCATCGAGTTCCTCTGAATGAACGGTGGTCACAGAAAGTCCTGTGGCGGCCACGAGCGCGGCTGTGCCGTCGGCCTGTTGCCCGCTGGTTTCAATGAGCACGCAGCCGTGCGGCGCGAGCCAGTCCTTGGCGCCCGCCGCCACACGGCGGTGGAAGTCGAGCCCGTCAGGTCCGCCATCGAGGGAAATGAGCGGTTCGTGAACGCGCGCCTCGGGCGGCATGGTTTTGATGGCATCGGTGGGAACGTATGGTGCGTTGACGGCGAGGATGTCGACCCTGCCTCTAAGCCTGTGAGGGAGCGCATCGAACAGATCACCGATGTGGACCTGGCCACCCATGGCCTCGAGATTGCTCCGCGCACACTCCACAGCCACGGGATCAATATCCGCGGCGTGCAGTTCTGCTCGTGGGAATCGTCGCGCAAGGGCCGCCACAACGGCTCCGGAACCGCAACATAAGTCCACCACCACACCATCGAAGAAAGCATTTCCCCGTGGGCCTTGGACCGCCGTGGCGCTGCCGGACGGGGAGGCACCTGAAACGGCGCCGCGTGACATACCGTCCTCTGCTGATATCAGCTCAGCGGCAAGCCGAACCAACAGCTCGGTCCGGCGCCGGGGAACGAAAACACCGGGCCGGACCGCCATGCGGTGGCCATCGAACTCTGCCCAGCCCAGGATGTACTCCAGCGGAACACCTGCCACCCGGCGCCGCACGCAGTCTGCCAGCTCGGCGGGGCTGGCCGCCTGCTCAAGGAGAAGCTGGGCTTCCTCCTCGGCAAACACGCAGCCGGCGGCCCGCAGAGCGTCGGCTACTTCAACCACACGCATGCCCAACTGTTTCGGAGTTCCGGAGGACGGGACAGGATGCAACGTGCTCCCCTTCGGAATGAGTGCGGGCGCTAGTGGTTGCCCGGCGCTGGGAGACCGGCCGGCGAGGGAGTGAACCCGAGACAACAAGATCACCCACCGGATCACCCTCCATCTGCCTGGCTGGAAATTTCATCGTAATTGACGCCACGCCGCCGCGGCAGTGGCAGTGTTTATTGGCAGGATGGAGCCATGACACCTGCCTCCGGGACACCTGCCACAGAGGGCCAAGTTCCTCACACCGCCATCATCTGGACTGGCGCCTACACCCCGGACGGCGGCGGACGCGCAGAGGGCATCGGCGCCCTCCGAGCCAACGCGGACGGGAGCCTGGAATGGCTCGGCACGGCAGTGGCGGCCCAGTCGCCGTCGTTCGTTGCCGTCCACCCGACCCTTCCCGTGGTGTACGCCGTGGCCGAGCAGCGCAGGATGGTCCAGGCCTACCGGCACGTTGATAACCACAGGCTGGAACCGATGGGCACACCCTGGCCGGCAGGCGAGGCCACCTGCCACGTTGCCGTAGACCCGCAGGGCCGCTTCGTCACCGCAACCTGCTGGGGAGACGGCCAGGTCCTGCTCTATGAACTGGATGCCGACGGCGGGATCACGGAGCGGTTTCCGGCCTCGCCGTCGGTTGATCCGCATGCGGCCCACTCCCCCGATGAGCGCCGGCAGAGCAGGGCGCACACCAGCCTTATGCTGCACGACGGGCGGGTCATGACCACAGACCTGGGCCACGACACACTCCGAATCTGGACCTACAAACCCGGGACCGGGTTGGTGGCCGACCATGAGGTTGTCCTGCCCTTCGGCAGCGGCCCCCGGCATCTGACACTGCACTCCGGCGGTAACGTGTTCGTCGTCTCCGAATACTCCATCGAGGTCTTTGTTGTCCGGCCGGACGCCGGCATCTTCGAGCTGGTGTTCCGCGGTCCCGCAACACTGGGAGGTGCCAAGGACGGCGACTCGGCCGCCGAAATCTGCCTCGGCCCCGAAGGCACCTTTGCCTACGCAGGCGTCCGCGGATCCAACCGGATCAGCGTGCTTGAGGTGGGCAGCAACGGCAGTGAACTGCTGCCCGTGCAGGACCTGGACAGCGGCGGGGACTGGCCCCGGCACCACCTGGTCCGGGGGCCCTGGCTGCACGTCGCCCACGAGCGCTCTGACAACGTGGCCACCTTCGCCCTGGACCCAGGGACAGGCCTTCCCGGACCGGTGGTCCATAACGTCGAAACTCCTTCGCCTACCGCCCTGGTGCCAAACGGCTGACACGGCCGCGCGTTGCGAGGTCCCGGCATGAAGCGGCTCAAATCCGCGTGAGAGGGCCTTCCGGCTGCCTCCGACGGGCAGTTTCCTCAACACTGGAGTAATCCTGCGCCAGCGCCTACGGTTGTGATGTGGTTCACAGGAAGCATGCTTTCCTTCGGACCCGGCGGCGCCCTTGCCGCACCAACCCTTGCCGACAGCAAGCCTGTAAAGCAGCGCCGCTACCAGGAAGGTCTCACCCTTGATACTCCGCACCCCCACCGGCGCGCCCCCACGCGCCACGTCACCAACGTCATCCCGTTCCCGCACTCGTACCAGCGCTGCCGCCCGGCGGGCCTCCGTGGGACTCCTCGCGGCAACCGTCGCCATCTCTGCTGCGTCGCTCCCGGCACAGGCCGCCCCTGCCCCGAAGGACCCGGCGTCGGCGGCCCAACACTCGCTCCGCGCCCCTGTGACCGACGAGAACTTCTACTTCGTCATGGCAGACAGGTTCAGCAACGGCAGCACCGCCAATGACCAGGGAGGCCTGGGCTCCGACCCCATGGTGTCCGGCTTCGACCCCACCAAGAAGGGCTTTTACAACGGCGGCGACCTGGCCGGGCTCCGAAACAAGATCGACTACATCCAGGGCCTCGGCACCACGTCCATCTGGCTCACGCCAAGCTTCAAGAACAAGGCGGTACAGCCAGAGGACAAATCGGCCGGCTACCACGGCTACTGGGTCACCGACTTTACCCAAATCGATCCCCATTTGGGCACCAACGCCGAACTCAAGGCACTCATCGACGAAGCCCACGCCCGCGGAATGAAGGTCTACTTCGACATCATCACCAACCACACGGCGGACGTCATCGGCTACGGCGACAAGAATGAACGGAAAGGCTACGTCCCCAAGGACGCCGTCCCCTACAAAACTGCCGACGGGCAGACCTTCGATGACCGCGACTACGCGGGGACGGACGCCTTCCCGAAACTGGATGCAGCCACCTCATTCCCTTACAAACCGGTCTTGGAACCCGGCGAAGAGGACCTCAAGGTCCCGGCGTGGCTCAACGATCCCACGCTGTATCACAACAGGGGTGACACCACCTTCACCGGAGAGGACTCGTTCTACGGGGACTTCTTCGGCCTGGACGACCTGTTCACGGAACACCCCACGGTGGTCACCGGCATGAAGGACATCTACAAGAACTGGATCCGCGACTTCGGGGTTGACGGTTTCCGGATCGACACTATGAAGCACGTTAACGACGAGTTCTGGCAGGACTTCGGTCCGGACGTGCTCAATTACGCCAAGGAACAGGGCAAGGACGAGTTCTTCATGTTCGGCGAGGTCTTCGACACCTCCAAGAGCTTCACCTCGCAGTTCACTACGAGGAACCGGATGCAGGCCGTCCTCGACTTTCCGTTTCAGGACGCAGCGCGGAACTTCGCGTCCAAAGGCCAGGACGCCAGCACGCTGCAGGATTTCTTCGCAGGCGATGACTGGTACACCGACGCTGACTCAAACGCCTACCAACTCCCCACGTTCCTGGGCAACCATGACATGGGCCGCATCGGCAGCTTCATCGCTGCCGACAATCCCCGAGCGACGGACGCCGAGAAGGTGGCCCGCGACCGGCTTGCCCACGAACTCATGTACTTCTCCCGCGGCAACCCCGTGGTCTACTACGGGGACGAGCAGGGCTTCACGGGGCCGGGTGGAGACCAGGACGCCCGGCAAACGCTGTTCGCCAGCCAAGTGCCGGAATACCTGGACGACGATCTGCTGGGCACGGACGCCACCCACGCCACGGACAACTTCAACACCGCCCATCCGCTCTACACCGGAATCAGCGAACTGGCCGCCCTCACCAAGGAACATCCGACCTTGCGGAACGGCGCCCAGCAAGGCCGCTACGCCTCCGACGGCCCCGGCATCTACGCTTTCTCCCGTACCGATGCCAAGGACCAGCGCGAATACGTGGTGGCACTGAACAACAGCGGGCAGCCCCAGACCGCCGAAGTTCCCACCTACATCGCCAAGCGAAACTACACCCGCATCTACGGCGACGCACCAGCCAAGGCCAAGACCTCCGACGCCGGCACCCTGACGGTCACCGTGCCGCCGCTTTCAACAGTGGTCTACCAGTCCTCCGGCCGCATCCCGCACTCCAAGTCCGCTCCCGCCGTCGTCCTTCAACAACCGGCGCCGGCCGCCGGCGACAACGGGCGGCTTCAGGTGACGGCCGACGTCGGCGGTACTTCGTTCTACGAGGTCACCTTCGAGGCGAAGCAGGCGGGCGGAAACTGGACCCCGATCGGCACGGACGACGCCGCGCCATACCAGGTGTTCCACGACGTCGCCGCCTTGGACGCCGGGACCTCCGTGGAGTACCGCGCCACAGTGCTCGATAACGGCGGGCATACCTCCACCAGCCAGGCACGCAATGCAAGCGTTCCCGCCCCGGTCCTGACACTGCAGCAGCCCGCAGAGGGCAGCAACGTCCAGGGTGCAGTCGAGCTCAGCGCCACAGCCGATCCCGAAAAGTCCAGCAACGTGGTGTCCTTCCAGCGGAGCATCAGCGGCGGAGAGTGGACGGCCGTGGGAACTGACGATTCCTCCCCCGTGTACTCGGCCACCGATGACATCTCCGCCTTGGCCGACGGCACCACGGTGCAGTACCGCGCTCTCCTGTCCAGGCCCGGGTTCAGCGTTGCCAGCGGGACCCGGACGGTCACTGTGGGTGAGGCGCCGCAGCCGGATTCGGTGGCGGTGGCCGGATCAATGAACAAGGCGATGGGCTGCGCGGCGGACTGGGACCCTGCCTGCGCCCAGGCGCAGCTGGTCCTGGACCCGGCGGACCGGATCTGGCGGTTGACCGCAAACCTGCCGGCCGGCACCTACGAGTACAAGGCGGCCCTCAACGGCAACTGGGATGCGAACTACGGTGCCGACGGCCAACCTGCAGGACAGAACATCCTCCTGGACCACCCGGGCGGCCCGGTCACCTTCCGCTACGACAGCAGCACACACCTGCTGAGCGCCACCTATGCCGCGCAGCAGCCCGGGGCCGTTGCCGCCGCAGGCAGCATGGACAGTGAACTCGGCTGCACAGCGGACTGGGATCCCGCGTGCGACCAGGCTCAGCTCACCCTGGACCCTGCCAGCCTCATCTGGAAACTGACCTTTCCGGACCTCCCGGCCGGCAGCTACGAGTTCAAAGCCGCCCTGGACCGGTCCTGGAACGTGAGCTACGGGGCCGGCGGAGCTTCCCCCGGCGCCAACATCGCGTTGGAGCACGACGGCGGCCCGGTCACCTTCCGGTACGACCACTTCACCCACGTGATCACCGCCGGATAGCGGGGCTGACCTACCTGTCGGCCGGATGGCCGAGGATGCCGAGCAGCCGCCGGATGGCATCCTCGGCCGTGGGCGGCGGCCCGAAGACGGCCCGCTGCCGGGTGGTGTTTGCGACGTAGCGGCCGGTCTGGAACCAGCCCATCATGGACGCCATATCCGGCACCGTCGGGTTCACCCGCCCCAGCACCACTCCCGCAGTCTTCAACACCCTCAAGGGCACAGAGCGGACCCCTACCCTCGATCCGCTGAGCCGGCCCATCATGTCCGCCACGTCCTTCATGCGGACCGGCCGGTCCCAGCCGATGTCGATCCGTTCCCCGTCGACCCCCGGAGCATCTACGGCATCTGCCAGGTAACCGGCAAGGTCAGGGGTGAGCACAAAGGTCAGCGGAACGTTGGGCGAACCGAACCACATCAGTTTGCCCTTGGCCACGGGGTCACCGCCGAACCGCGTGACCTGGTCCAGGAAGGCGCCCGGCCGCAGCGCAACGAACGGTACGCCGAGCCCTTCGAGCTTGTCCTCCATGAGCTTCTTGTGCCAGAAGTGCGGCACCTGCGGGGTTTCGTCGCAGGTCAGGATGCTGGTGAGGACAAAGCGCCGGACACCTGCCCGGGCGGCCGCTTCCGCAAGGTTCGCGTTGCCCGTGGTGTCGGTTGCGGGGCTGTCGCCCTTGCGGTGCTTTGTGTAGCCGGCAGCTGTGGTGATCACGGCGTCCGCCCCCGCCATGGCCTGGTCCAGGGATTGGGGGTCCATCATGTCGCCCCGGGCAATCTGCACTCCCCGGGCTTCGAGCCGCGATGCATCCGATCCGGGCCGCACCAGGGCGCGGACTTCCTTACCCCGGTCCAGCAGCGCGGTGACCACCTGGCCGCCGAGCATGCCGGTACCGCCGACCACCAGTACTGGTTCGCCGTTCATCGCGTTCTCCTCACAATTGACTAGCCGTGCAGGGCCTCCTCCACCGCCGCTAGCAGCGAGTTGAACCGCGCGTTGGCGGGGAGGTCGTCAAGGAATACCGGCTTACCGTCCGGGCCGGCCAGCGGCACCTGCCAATTGGGGTAGAGCTCCTCGGTGGTTCCGGGCTGGTTCTGCACCCGCCGCTCCCCCACCGCATCCACCAGCGCCACGCCCAGCAGCACGGACGGCGTCTGGCTCAGCAGCAGGTGCAGGGCCTCGATGGTCTGCTCCTCTGCGTCACCGCCGGTGCCGGCTCCGGGCAGGTAGCCGCGTTCGCGGAGCAGCGCGAACATCTTTTCCAGGGACGCGTTGTGCTGGGCACGCTCTTCGGCCTCGGACCGTTCCAGCAGACCCAAGTGGCTGCGCAATGCCACGTGGTCCCCGGCCAGGTAACCGGCCGTGGGCGGTAGATCGTGGGTGTTGACGCTGGAAAGCGCCTGCGTACGGTACTTTTCGGGCGCAAGGGGGGAATCGCCGTCGTACTCAAACCAAAGAATGGATGTACCCAGAATGCCGCGCGCGGCAAGGTAGTCCCGCACCCACGGTTCGAAGGTGCCCAGGTCCTCGCCAATCACCACGGCCCCTGCCCGGTGCGCTTCCAGGGCCAGGATGCCGATCAGTGCCTCATGGTCGTACTTCACGTAGGCGCCGTCGCCGGGGGCGTTGCCGCTGGGGATCCACCACAGCCGGAACAGTCCCAGGATGTGGTCCACCCGGATGCCGCCGGCATGCCGAAGCACGGTGGCCAGCATGTTACGGAACGGCTGGTAACCCGCTTCGGCCAGCCGGACCGGATGCCACGGCGGCTGGCCCCAGTCCTGGCCCTGCTGGTTGTACATGTCCGGCGGCGCGCCAACACTGGTGGCGGGGGTGAGGACGCCCTTCAGCGTCCACGCGTCCGCGCTGCTGTGGTCCACGCCGACTGCGAGGTCATGCACCACGCCCAGCCGCATCCCCGAACGCAGCGCTGCCTGCTGCGCGCTCTCCAGCTGCTCGTCGCAGATCCACTGCAGCCACCGATGGAAGCCAATCCGGTCCTCAAGCCTTCCCCGCAGCGCCTGCGCCTCCTGCGAATCCAGCGAGAACGCGGGGTCCGTCCACATGGGGTCGTCCGGCGTAGCGTCCTCGCGGATGGCTGACCAGAGGGCAAAGTCATCCAGGCCGCTGCCGGAAATGCGGCAGAACTCGTCGAAGGCCGCCTGCCGGGACGGCGACCGGCGCGTGTGGTACAGCAGCTCCAGGGCCTGCAGTTTCGCGGCGTAGACCGCGTCCCGGTCCAGCCGTTCGGCGTCCTTGTTGAGCCCTGCCACTTCCTCGCGCAGCTTCTCCAGCGCGGCGCGCTTGCGGGGGCGCAGATAGGCAAGCTCCGGAATGGCCTCGATCCGGATATAGATCGGGTTGAAGAACCGCCGGGTGGACGGCGAATACGGTGAGGGCTGCACCGGCGGAACCGGTTCTGCGGCGTGCAGGGGGTTGACGAGCACGTAATCGGCGCCGCGGGCTCCACTGAGTGCGGCGAGGTCGGCAAGGTCGGAGAAATCCCCGATTCCCCAGGAACGCTTCGAACGCACGGAGTACAGCTGGGTGGCGAGCCCCCAGCCACGCCGCTCCTCAAGGTCCCGGGCAGTATCCAGCCGGGCCGGCGTCACCACGAGGGTTGCGGTGGCGGTGACGCTCCCGGCCTCCGCGTGCAGCGTGTGCCAGCCGAGCGGAAGGTCCTGCGGCAGGGCGAAGGTGGCCCGGCCCATGGCCACGCCGTCCACGTCCCGCGGCTGCACCCACACGTCCTGCTGGGCCGCGTCCACGCTCCCGGCACCGCCTTCAAGGCTGATGCGGAGGCTCACCGGGACGCCGTCGGGGATGTGGACCGGTACCTGGGCCGGCTCGCCTTGCTGGATTACGACGGCGGGAGGCAGCGTTTTGCGCCAGGGTGCCAGTTCCGCTTCGGCCAGCCCGGCCCGGATTTGTTCATCGGTATGGGCCGGCACGCCCAAAGCGCCCAGGACCTTCGACAGGGTCTCCAGGGAAACTGCGTGCGGCAACCCGTCCCAGCCCTGGAAGGAAGTGCCCACCCCATGGGCGTCCGCGAGCTGCTGCAGCAGGTGGGCATCCACGGCCGGTGGTTCCGCGGGCGCGTTCCGCCGTATTACGTGTTGCTGGTCTGATGCCGTCATGCGTGTCCGCCTCGTCTGGTGTGATGGGCCTGAACTTACGTGCTGCACGTTGCACCGGGCGTTTGCACCCCCGCGCACAACCGTTGATTCAGATTATTGCAGTGCTGCCGCGGGACGAAACTGCGGACCGGAACCGGCCTGCCCGCCACAAAACGTCACGCCCGCTTCCCTGCGTTACCTCCCGCGTCGAAAAGAGAAGGAACAAGGCGGGATTCCGCCGGGTGGAAGTGAATCTGTGTAGCCTCGTGACGACCGGCGGCACGTATAAATCACTCGACGACGCGCCGGGACCAGGCAGACAGCAACAGGCATTCAGGTATATACGCAACTGGCACGCAGCCAACAGGAGGGAACCGGGGATGAGCCTCAGCGAACTGAGGGTGTTCGGACGTTCGGGCACCCCAATCAGCCAACTCACCCTTGGCACCATGAACTTCGGCGAAGGCGCCGGCGGTCCGCACGGGGCCCCCACCGGCGCGGACGAAAGCATCCGCATCATCCACGCCGCCCTTGACTCGGGCATCACCGCCATCGACACGGCTGACGTCTACTCCCAAGGCGAATCCGAGCAGGTAGTGGGGCGGGCCCTGCGCGGCCGGCGCGACGACGTTTTCCTGGCCACTAAGTTCCACGGCCAGATGAGCGCCAACCCGGCCCATTCCGGCAACTCCCGCCGCTGGATCACCCAAGCCGTGGAGGGCAGCCTGCGCAGGCTGCAGACGGACCGGATCGACCTCTACCAGGCGCACCGGCCGGACTACAACACCGATGTGCTGGAAACCATCACCACGCTCAACGACCTGATCCGGCAGGGCAAGATCCTGTATTACGGCACGTCCGTCTTTACACCGGCGCAGCTGGTGGAGGCCCAGTGGCTGGCCAACACCAACCACCTCATTCCTCCGCTGGGCAACCAGGTGCCGTATTCCATGCTGGTCCGCGGGAATGAACGCGATGTCCTGCCCATCGCCCAGCAGTACGGGCTCGGTGTCCTGGCCTACGGTCCGCTGGCGGGCGGATGGCTCTCCGGAAGCTTCACCTTCGAGGCCGGCAAGGCCCCCACCCGGGTGCACTCACTCCCGGGCCGGTATGACATTTCGGGGCCCGCCAGCGAGCGCAAGCTCCTTGCCGCGGATGCGCTGGCCCGGCTGGCGGACAAGCTGGAACTTTCGCTGGTGGACCTGTCCATCGGGTTCGCCCTGACCCACCCGGCCATCAGCAGCGTGATCATCGGGCCCCGCAATGAGGAACATCTTCAGGCCTATCTCGGCGCGGCGGGTGTCCGGCTCAGCGAGCCGGTCCTGGACGCCATCGACGACCTCGTGCCGCCGGGCACCAACTTCGTGGAGCGGGACGCGGGAGCCATCGTTCCGTCCATCGAGTTCGCAGAATTACGACGACGGTAGGCGGCTTTCCGGTGTAGCGCCGATTTCGCCTTGGGTGCGCCGACGGTGCGCCGACCGCGCGGGCCGCGGTCCCGCCGTCGTGCGCTGCCCTAAACCGGTGCTGAGGCGCGTGCCTGGAACGCGTCCTGAGCCGCGTGCCAAACCGGTGCCCTAACCCCGCTTCGCGGGCCTGCCTATCATGGCTTGGATGAAGGCGCTATTCACTGTTGGGCACGGCACCGCCGCGCAGGAGGACTTCGCCGCGCTGCTGGCATCAGCGGGCGTGACCTCCCTGGTGGACGTGCGGATCGGCCCGGGCAGCCGCAAGCACCCGCAGTTCGGCAAGGACCTGATGTCCACGTGGCTGCCCGACGCGGGGATCAGCTACCGCTGGGAGCGGCGGCTGGGCGGATTCCGCAAGCTGCCTCCGGATTCCCCCGACACCGCCCTGCGCAACGACTCCTTCCGCGCCTACGCCGCCTACATGCGGTCGCCTGATTTCGGGGCCGCCGTCGGCGAGCTGCTGGCTGCGGCGCAGGACGAACAGACTGCGATCATGTGCAGCGAAACCGTGTGGTGGCGCTGCCACCGCCGCCTCATCGCCGATTACTGCGTCCTGCTTGCCGGACGGCCCGTGGAACACCTGATGCCACCCGCCAAGCTGACGCCGCACGTGCCCACCCGCGGTGTCCGGATCGGTACAGGCTCGCTGGTTTACGACGTCCCCGGCACGGAGTAACCCGGGATTGTGGCGGTGGGCAACGCGAACCCTTGACTCGATGGTGGAAGGCTCTTAGCGTCATAAGCGATACCCGCGTCTCATGGAACCCAGGGGCATCCGATGCCAATGTCCGAAGAGGAGCGGAGGCTGCTCAAGGAGCTGGAGCTCGGACTGATCGCCGACGATCCCCATCTGGCCATGGAGCTGCTCTCCGGTTACCCGTCCCGCCGCATTCCGCCGGGCCTCGTGCCTGGCTGTCTGGTGTGCCTGCTCGCTTTCGCGATCGTCGCCGCAGGCATTGGCAGCCAGGAGCTGGCCGCCGTGGTGGTGGGCGCTATGCTGCTGGTGCTGGGTGGCTGCCTCCTGCTGAACCGTCCGGCCACCGGGCGCGGCACGCAGCGTGGCAAGGCTACCGGCTGACTTTCCGCGGCAGGGCTGCCGGCTGATGTCCTGGTGGCCGGGTTACGGCTGACGTTCCTGTGGCGGTCAACCGGCTACCGTCTCCGGGACCGGGCAACCGGCTGCCGTTCTCGCTACAGGGCTACCGGCTGACGTACCCGGGGCCGGGCTACCGGCTGATGTCCTGGTGGCCGGGTTACCGGCTGATGTCCTGGTGGCCGACGCTTGCAGGCTGAGTCCCTGCGGCCTCCGGCGCTGACGGCATGGTTTCCGCCGGGGCGGCAGGCAGCCGGGTGCGCTGGGTCCGCGGCGTCAGGATGAAGAGGCTGCCGAGGACGACGGCGGCGCCAAGCCAGCCAAGTGCCGGGAGCCGCTCCCCCACTACCAGGACGGCCAGGACAGCTGCCACTACCGTTTCCAGCAGCGAGATGCTGGTGGCCGTGCTGGCCCGGACCCGCGCCAGGCCCCAGCCGAACAGGATGTAGCCGGCAAACATCGGTACCAACGCCATGTAAGCGCCCACCGAGAAGTTGGTCCAGGAGTCCAGCAGCGGTGCACCCGTGACGGCCAGGACGGGCATCAGCAACAGCCCGCCCAGCCCGAAGATGCTGCCCATCGCCGCCCGGGACGGGATGCCACCGCCGATGAGCCGGTGCGCCGCCCACGAGTAGAGGGCATACGTGCCGCCGGCCAGCAGGCCCAGGAAAATTCCAGCCGTGGAATCCCAGGCCTCGCCGTCTGTACCGGCGGCGGTCCCGGGACTGTGGCCGGCGAACGAGAGCAGCGCCGCTCCGCCCACGCCAAGGAACGCACCAATGATCCAGCGTCGGGTCAGCGGCTTCCGGTCGGTAAACCGTTCGATCAGGGCCGCAGCTACGGGCGCCGAGCCGATGGAAACCACAGTTCCCACGGCCACTCCGGACAGGTGCATGGAACTGTAGAACGCCAGGGGATATACGGCCACCGCGGCCGCTCCGACTGCCACAAGCCGCCACCGCCGCAGGATGCCGGGCCCCTGCCGCCTGATGGCCCGGGCCGCGGACATCGCCTGGAGCAGCCCGCCCACCCCCATCGCCACGGCGCCGATGGCCAACGGGCTCACCCCGGGGGCGAGCGTGGCGGCTGTCCCGGTGGTGCCCCACAGGATCGAAGCCGCGACGACGAACAGGGCACCCCAGAGCGGCGCGTTGCCGTGCCCGGCATGCACAGCGACGCCTGAAGCGGGGCTGCCTGTCCCTGGGGAATCTGTCCCCGTGCTCACGGTTGTGGGGCTCCCGATGCCGTGCATCCGGGTTGCAGGGGTGCTTTTCCCAGGGAATCCAGCTGCGCCGTTGTCTGGCCGGTGGCTGCCTGTCACAGTCCTGCCAGCATCTGTTGAGCAATGCGTTTGGCGTCCCGGAGGCTGGCGTCGTTGCCTTCGAGGCCGGCCCTCGCCATCGCCCCCTCGAGGAGGAAGGAGAGGTGCTGCGCGAGCACCGCAGCCCGTTCAGCCTGATCCGAGGAATCGGCGGGCTCAGGACGGTGCTCCGCGAGCCCTGTAGTCCGTTCAGCACGGGCAGAAAACGCGGCGGCCGCGGAACGACCGGCCAGGTGGTCAGCCAAATGCGTGGCCAGCAGGTGCTCCACCTCTTCCTTATGCTGCCGGACCGCCAGCCGCCCGGGATGGCCGACGGGCAGTTCGGCCGCCGCATTCAGCAGGCCGCAGCCGCGGAAGCCGTGCTCGTAAGCGAAATTGGCGTGGTCCAGGTAGGCGTCGAACACGGCGAGGACCCGTTCGGCAGGGGTGGCGGCAATTGCCACCCGGTCGCGGTACAGTTCCAGCCATTCCTCATGGCGGGCTTCGAGGTAGGCGGCCACCAGATCGGCTTTGGACGCGAAGTTGTTGTAGAGGCTTTTCTTCGCGACGCCGGCCGCGGTTGTGATGGTGTCGATCCCCGTGGCGCCCACGCCCTGGGCATAGAACAGCCGGGCGGCGGCTTCAAGCAGCAGTTGCCGGGCAGGCCGACGGGCGGGCAGCTGCGCAGCGGAAGCGGAAGCAGCAGCGGACAGCATCGCGGCGGACGAAGCAGCAGGCAGGGCTGCAGCGGAGGGGGCTGATGCGTCGGCGGGCATGGTGCGACTCCTTGGGTAGGTAGACCAGTCTACCTACCCAAGGAGGGGTTGCACCAGATCCGCTGGCTATGCCGCGACCGAGCCCGCGCGTGACCGCAGCTGGAGCACCACAGCGTCCACGAGGGCGCCGGGGTCCAGCGTGATATCGCCGACGACATACGCCTCATCAGGTTCAAGGGCTTCAAGAGTTGCCAGCTGCGACTCGAGCAGGGTGCGGGGCATGAACTCGTGGGCCCGGGCTTCCATGCGCGCGGCGATGGTTGCAGCGCTGCCGGAGAGGTGCACGAAAACGACGTCCGGTGCGGCCGCCCGCAGAAGGTCCCGGTAGCTGCGCTTGAGCGCGGAACAGGCGACGATGGGTGCAACCGGTGTGCCGCCGTCGTGGCTTCCCGTGGTCCCGGCGACGGCCCCTGCAGGATCCTGGCCTGCGGACTTATGCCCTGCCGGTTGGTGCGCAGCCAGATCCGTCCCTGCAAGATCCTGCCCGGCCAGCAACTGGCCGATGCGGGCGAGCCAGGGCCCCCTGTCGGCGTCAGTGAGCGGGATGCCCGCGGCCATCTTCTCCTTGTTGGCGGCGGGGTGGTAATCATCGCCGTCCAGGAAGGTGACGCCGAGGCGCCCGGCCAGCAGGGCACCCACTGTCGACTTGCCGCACCCGGACACACCCATCACCACCAGCGGCGGAACCGGCGTGGTCACTGCCCGCCTGCCGCCTGCGCGGAACCGCCGCCGTTGAAGCTCAGCAGGACCTTGCCGGAGCTGGTGGAGTCCTTGGCGACCTCGAACGCATGCAGGGCCTCGGACAGCGGGAACTCGTGGGTGATGACGGGCTCGATGTGCAGGCTGCCGTCGGCCAGCGCGGCGATGACCTCGTCGATCTCGTCGTTGAAGCGGAATGAGCCCTTCAAATCCAGCTCGCGGGTGATAGCCAGCGAGATGGGGACCGGCTGCATCCCGGTTGGCAGCAGCCCCACCATCACCACGGTGCCGCCGCGGACCGCGCCGCGGATGGCCGAGGCGAGGCCGTGGTGGTTGCCGGAGGACTCGATCACCACGTCCGATTCGACGGCCTCAATGGCAGCCGTGTCCGCGGCGTTGATGACCTGGTTCGCGCCGGCGGCGGTGGCAATCTCCAGCGGTTTGGGGTGCAGGTCCACCGCGGTGATGTGCGCGGCGCCGGCCCGCTTGAGCACGGCGACGGCCAGCGCGCCGATGGGTCCGGAGCCGATCACCAGGGCCGTCTTGCCGCGGACATCTCCGGCCCGGGACACGGCGTGCCAGGCGACGGACGCGGGTTCGATCAGGGCTGCCGTGCGCAGGTCGATACCCTCGGGCAGGGGCCGCAGCATCCGCACGGGAAGGTTGACGTACCGGCTGAACGCGCCGTCCGTGTGCGGGTAGCGGGCCGCACTGCCCAGGTAGGTGCAGCCGGGCGAGAGGTTGGGCCGGTCGGCAGGGTACTTCGCCGCGCCGGGTCCGGGAGTGGCCGGGTGGACGGCGACGGCGGACCCCGCCTGCGGTCCCTCACCGTTGGCCGCGGCGCGGACCACCACGCCGGAGATCTCGTGGCCCAGGACCAGCGGGTCCTTCAGGATGGACTCCCCCGCGGCGCCGTGCAGCCAGTAGTGCAGGTCCGAGCCGCAGATGCCGCCGTACAGCACCTCCACCACGGCCTGGTCTTCGGCCGGGTCGGCCAGCGGGACGTCATCGATGCGCAGGTCGCCCGCGGCGTGGGCCACCAGGGCCGGGCCGGAGGCGGGCAGCTTTTCAGCCGCAGTGTCCTGGAAAGTGTTCCCTGGCATCAGACCACCACCGTCATTCCACCGTCGATAAAGATTGTTTGGCCGTTCACGAAGTCGGATCCGCTGGAGGCAAGCCAGACCACCGGTCCTGCGAGGTCCTGCGGGGTGCCCCAGCGGTGGGCCGGCGTGCGGCCCAGGATCCAGGAGTTGAACTGCTCATCGTCCACCAGGTTCTGCGTCATTTCCGTGTGGATGTACCCGGGGGCGATGCCGTTGATCTGCAGGCCGGAGGCGGCCCACTCGGCCGTCATGGCGCGGGTCAGGTTCCGCAGGCCGCCTTTTGCCGCCACGTACGGGGCGATGGTGGGCCGGGCGAGATCTGTCTGGACCGAGCAGATGTTAACGATCTTGCCGCGGCCGCGCGGGATCATGTGCCGTGCCGCTTCGCGGCCCACCAGGAACGCGCTGGTGAGGTCGGTGGAGATCACCCGCTCCCAGTCGGCAACGTCCAGGTCCAGCATGGGCACTCGGTGCTGGATGCCGGCGTTGTTGACCAGGATGTCCAGCGGGCCCACGTTCTCCTCGATCCAGGCGATGCTGCGGGCGGCGGCGTCGCCGTCGGTGACGTCGAAGGCGATGCTGGTGATGCGCCCGGGCGGGAAGTCGGCGGCGAGCGCCGTTTCGGCTTCCTTGAGCCGCTCCGGGTTGACGCCGTTGAGCACCACTGTGGCACCGGCGTCGGCCAGTGCCCGGGCGAGTGAGGAACCGATGCCGCGGCTGGAGCCGGTGACCAGGGCAACGCGGCCGGTCAGGTCGAACAGTGCGCTCACGCGGACGCTCCCTGCTTGGAAGAGCCCGGCTGGGAAGGGACCTGCTGGAACGGCCCCTGCTGCACGAGGTTCGCAGGGGTCTCGCCGGAGGCGAGCGCTTCGAGCTGGCGCTTCAGGAGCTTGAGGATCCTGGGTTCGAACGCCGAGGCGTTGCCGCCCACGTGCGGGGTGATGAGGGCGTTGTCCGTGGACCACAGGGGGTGGCCCTTCGGCAGCGGCTCGGGGTCCACCACGTCCAGGGCGCACTGCAGCCGGCCGGAGACAACCTCGGCGGTGAGCGCGTCAGTGTCGATGACGGGGCCGCGGCCCACGTTGACCACCAGGGCGCCGTCGGGCAGGGCGGCCAGGACCCGTGCGTTGACCAGGTGGTGGGTGTGATCGTTCAGCGGGAGGACCGACACCAGGATGTCGTGGTCCCGGGCGAGCGATTCCAGGTCAGTGGAGGAATGGACCTGGCCGTGCTCATCCGTGCGGGCCGTGCTGCCCACGCGCGTGACGGTGACCTCGAAGGGTTCCAGCCGGCGGGCCAGTTCCTGGCCGATGCCGCCGATGCCCAGCAGCAGGACGCGCCGGTCCGCCAGGGACTGTCGCCGCTGCGGTGCCCAGTTTTCGGCCTGCTGGTCGCGGACGGCCTGGTCGATGCCGCGCAGCTTGGCGAGGATGAGGCCCACCGCCAGTTCCGCCGTGGCAGCGGCGTGGACGCCGGAGGCGTTTGCCACCGCGGCGCCGGGCCCTGCTGCCTCGCGGACGCCGTCGAACCCGGTGGACTGGGTCTGCACGAACTTCAGGTCCTGCACCTTGTCCAGGTTCCCCAGGACGGCCCCGGCGTTGATGTACGGAAGGATGACGCCGTCAATGCTGCCGTGGGCCGCGTCGGGTTCGCCCTGCATGTCCCACACCACGCCCCTGAGTCCTTCGGGAAGCGGGGAAAGGTCAGCCAGGAGCTGGGGTTCGGGGAAACTGACGGTACGTATCAACTGCATCGGTGCGGCCTATCGGGTTGGCGGGCTGGATATTCGGCTGCCCGGGTCCCGGGCAGTGCGGAGTGGCTGTTCGTCAGTCCTCGCGGCGGTCAAAGGTGAGGCCGCCGGGAACCTGGAACGTGGGCATAAGTTCAAGCATGCCAACATTCACGTGGCGCGGGGTTTCGATGGCGTAATCAAGCGCATTAACAATGTCGTCAGTGGTCAGCGACTCGTAACCCTCGTAGTACGTCTTCCAGGCTTCTTCCATGGCTTCGGGACTGCCGCCCATGTTCCGGCCGAAGATCTCGGTTTCCACGCGGCCGGGGCAGATTTCGGTGACCCGGATGCGCTTGCCCACGGTGTCGTTGCGGAGCTGGCGGGAGATCTGGTGCACGGCGGCCTTGGTGGCGTGGTAGACCGTGTGGCCGTAGAAATTGTAGGTTCCGGCGATCGAGCTGATGTTGACGATGTGGCCGAGGTCGCGCTCCACCATGCCCGGCAGGACCAGCCGGGTCAGCTGCAGCAGCCCGCGGAGGTTGACGTCCACCAGTTCATCGATGTCCTCTTCGGAGGAGTCCAGGATGTTGCCCGGGCGGGAGACGCCGGCGCAGTTGACCAGGACGTCCACGTTCAGTTCGCGGACGACGGCGGCCAAAGCGGCTGTGTCGGTCAGGTCCACCACGTGCGGGACTGCTCCGGTCCGGTCCGCCAGTTCAGCGAGGCGTTCTTCATTGCGGGCCACTGCGTGGACGGTGAGGCCGCGCTTGGTGAGGCGTTCGGTGATGGCGGCGCCCATGCCGGTGGAGGCTCCGGTGACGAGGGCGGTGGTGTAGTCAGAAAAAGACATGTGGTTCTCCAGGTGTGGGGAATGGGAGTGCTCCTGCGCCCGGCAGCGGGGCCGGACGCAGGAGCCTGTGGGTCAGGGGTGCTTACGCATCCCGCAGCGGTTCGTGGGCACGGTCCTTGACGGTGCTGACCGCCGCGAGGGTGCCGAGTGCCGTGATGACTGCGTAGAAGGCGGGCATGTAGATGTTGTTGGTTTCCGCGATCAGCCAGGTCATCAGCAGCGGAGCGGTTCCGCCGAAGAGTGCCGAGGAGATGTTGTAGCCCACGCCGTAGGCGGAGTAGCGGACGCGGGTGGGGAACAGTTCCACGAGCAGGATGTGGATGACTGCCGTGTGGCCCGCGAAGACGACCGCCATGATGCAGGCACCGAGGATGGCCAGGCCCATCTGGCCGGTGGCGATCAGGGCGTAGGACGGGATGCCCAGGACGGCCATGGCGATAGCCGAACCGGCAATGACCTTCTTGCGGCCCAAACGGTCGGAGAGGGCACCCATGAACGGGATGGCGATGCAGATGACCACCAGGCTGCAGGCGGTGACCAGCAGCGCCTCACCGATGGTGAAGTTCAGCTGCTTGCCCTTGAGGAACGTGGGCATGTAGGAGAACAGGACGTAGTAGCCGGAACCGTTCATCAGCGGAATGAACAGCGCCAGGAGCATGGCGCGGCGGTGCACCGGGCTGGCCAGGGCTTCCTTGAGCGGGTTCTTGGAAAGGCCGCCCTCTTCCTTCAGCTTCTGGAAGTTGGGGGTGTCGCTGATGGCCTTGCGAATGTACCAGCCGATGATGCCCATGGGGATGGCCACCAGGAACGGAATACGCCATGCGAAGGAACCGAAGCCGCCGCCCTCGATCGCTGCCTGGGTGAGCCACGGGGACATGGAGAACGCAACCATGGTGCCGGTCAGCAGTGCTGCGAAGGAGGCGATCTGGGCGTAGGAGGTGATCACGCCGCGCTTACCCTCAGGGGCGTGCTCGGCGAGGAAGGTCATGGCGCCGGCAGCTTCGCCGCCCACGGAGAAGCCCTGGACCAGGCGGAGGAGGACCAGCAGGATGGGCGCGGCAATTCCGATGGCTGCATACGGCGGCAGCAGGCCGATGCCGGCGGTGGCAATGCTGATCAGCATGATGACGAAGACCAGCAGTTTCTGCCTGCCGATCCGGTCACCCAGGTAGCCGCAGACGATGGCGCCGAGGGGCCGGACGAAGAAGGACACCGCGTAGCCCGCGAAGACGAACAGCAGGGCGTTGTCCGGGTTGCCCGGAGCCAGGAAGACCAGGGCCAGGGTGCCGGCCATGAAGGCAAAAATGCCGTTGTCATACAGTTCCACGAAGATGCCCACGCATCCGGCGGTGACAACCTTGCGTGTCTGCTTCGCAGTCAGACGGTCATGTTGCGGTGCTACCGCATTCGTTGATGTTGACATCTTGTTTTCCTTTGTGGGTTTGGGAAAAGCATTCACGGGATTCAGCTTCCTGACGCTGGGCTGAGTTCGTGCCAGCGCTCGCCGGCTCCGATGCCGAGGAGTCCGAAGACCGTTTGGATGGTGCTCCGCAGCCTGTCCAGTTCCAGGCAGGCTGCCCTGTGGGTGGCCGTTGCATCAGCAACGGTTGTCTTTCGAAAGGTGATGGTGTGTCCGGGCCTGGCCTGCGCCAGGGCGTCCAGGGAGCGGCTGGCGACCACTGCCAGGACCGGATAACCTGCCGTCACGCCGCGTCCCCGGTGCAGGACCAGCAGTTCCTCCCGGGACGGGACCTCGATGGCCCCCACCGGGACGCCGCGGGACAGTACTTCGGAGGTGAGCTGGCGTTCGGGCAGTGCGCCGCCGAGCCGGAGGCCGATGTGGTTGCTCCTGGGGCTGACGGTGTACTGCGAGATGAAAAGCAGGTCTGCGGTGTCGCCGAACTCCGCCACATCCGGACCGTCGGTGACGTCGATGACCGGGTGGGTGGTGAAGTCCGGTTTGGTCAGGCCCAGCCGGAACAGTGGCAGGCCGTAATGCGGCTGGGTGATGGGGGCGGTGGTCTTTTGCGTGGCGAGTTCGGTTCCCTCAATGAGTTTGAGGCCGAAGCCCACCACGGTGTCCGGGGCGCAGCTGCCCAGCAGGGTGGGCACCGTGAACGATCCGTGGACGGCGATGTAGGCCCGGAGCCCGGTACGGATTCCACGGACTGCCACTGTTTCGCCGGCCCGGACCGAGACCGGCTCCCACTGCGGGCAGTCGCGGCCGCCCACGGTGAGGTCCAGCGGTGCGCCGGTGACGGCAATCAGCAGGTCCGTGGTGGCGCGCATCCGGAAATCCAGTGCGGTGAGTTCCAGCAGCGGTTCGTTGTCCGTGTTCCCGGCCAGGATGTTGGCGGCCTTGGCCGAGAACTGGTCCAGGGCGCCGTTGACCGGGAGGCCAAAGCCAGGGCCCTTGGTGCGGCCGAGGTCGGTGACCACGGAGTGCCCGGGCTGCAGGATGACGAGGGATCCGGTCATGGCCGCGCCTCCAGGAACTGGCCGGCGAGGCTTTCGAAATCCCCTTCCGGGATGGCGTAGAAGCGCAGTTCGTCGCCCGGAACGTAGGGCACCAGCGGTTCACGGGTGGCGTCGAGGACGGTCAGCGGCGTCTGGCCGATGACACACCAGCCACCGGGTGCCGTGGCCGGGGCAATCACTGCCTGGCGTCCGGCCACGGAGACTGCCCCTGCCGGGACGGAGAGCCGTGGATCCTTGAGCCTCGGGACGGGGAACGGGAAGTCCGGCCCGTCCATCATGGGAGAGCCCGCGGGTGCTCCCAGGCAGCGGATGACGTAGGTCTTTTCGGTGTGCCGGGCAATGACGTCAGCGGCGTCCAGGCCCTGCTGTGCTGCCACGCGGTCCAGGTCCGGTCCGTAGCTGCCGCCGTACACCACCGGCACTTCGAAGCGGCGGGGTTCGCGGACGGTGGCGCCGGTGAAGTCCAGCTGGCGCATGGCGAGGAGCACGAAGGCCCGGACCTGCCGCGCGGAGGTGAGGTAGGGATCGAATTCCACCAGTACGGAGTCGTAGGTTGGCACGGCGCCGTGGACGCCGTCCACGCCGGCCGCCGCCAGCCACTCTGCCAGGGAGTGGACGGTGGCCCAGTCGGCCTCGGCGTTGCCGGAAGTTGCCACCACCCGGAGGGCAGCGTCACCCGACTCGTGGATTTCCAGTGCCGCGGGGGCGGCGATGGTTGGGGCCGGCATGGTCAGGAAACCTTCTGCTTCGCGGCGAGCACCTGCGCCAGCGGGGCCACGGTGACGCCGGCGGCGATCAGTTCGCTGCGGACCAGGCGGGCCAGTTCGACGGCGCCGGGGTTGTCCCCGTGCAGCAGGATGGTGTCTGCCTGGATGGCGAGGTCCCTGCCGGTCGCCGTGGTGATCAGGCCTTCGCAGACCATCCGGACCGTCCGTTCGACGATGGCTGCGGGGTCGTGGATGACGGCGCCGGGCTGGCTGCGGGGAACCAGGGTGCCGTCCTCCTGGTAGGCGCGGTCGGCGATGCCCACGATGGCTACCTGCAGGCCACGGTCAGCTGCGGCGGTGGCCAGTTCGCCGTCCTGGGCGAGCACGATCAGGCGGGGGTCCACGCGGGCTGCGGCGTCGGCCACGGCCTCTGCGTAGTCGGCGCGGGTGGCTACGAGGTTGCCGAGGCGTCCGTGCGGTGCCAGGTGAGAGACGGATCCGCCGTGGTAGGCGGCGAAAGCGGTGAGGGCGCCGAGCTGGTACACGACGTCGTTGCGGACCTCGTCCGCGGTGAGGTCCATGGCGCGGCGGCCGAAGCCGCGGAGGTCCGGGAAGCTCGGGTGGGCACCGATGCCCACTCCCTTGCGGACGCATTCGGCAACGGTGGCGTTCATGATGTCCGGATCGCCGGCGTGGAATCCGCAGGCGATGTTGGCGCTGGACACGATATCCAGGAGGGCCTTGTCGTCGCCGATCGAGTAGGCACCAAAACCTTCACCAAGATCCGCTACGAGATCAACTGTGGGCATTGCGGGCCTTCCTCTGCTGCATGTTCGGGGATGTAAAAAAGTGTGGCACCGGAGACTTGACTCACACAAAGACCTAATCGGTATCACGGGATAGGGGACGGTTATGACCCCCGCTTGCGGCGTTGTGGCCGACACCTGGAAATGTACTTATGGCGTGTTTCGAAAATGTAAAAACAATGCGGCCAAATGATGCCTCTGCGGTTTATGCAAAATGCATATGCCGTCATCGGAAGCCGCTATGACCGGAGCGGGGATAGAATGTTCTGGTCATTGGGAAGTCATCTGCAATTAACCTATGCCTGAGGCCGGGATCACACAAAGACGTAATGCCTGTCCCGCCATAGCGCCAACGTATGACCCCCTGCAGCACTGTGCCGTCCCCGCCGGAAAGAGGAACGCTATGGACACCCGCAAGCTGGCGTACTTCGTGAAGATCGTCGATTCCGGCAGCATCACCAAGGCAGCCGCCGCCCTCCATGTCGCCCAGCCGGCCCTGAGCCAGCAGGTTTCATCCCTGGAAACCGAGCTGAAGCAGCGGCTCCTGATCCGGAGCAAGCAGGGCGTGGAACCCACCGCCGCCGGCCACACCCTCTACCGCCACTCACAGACCATCCTGAGGCTGGTGGAACAGGCGCGGCTGGATGTGGCGGCATCCGGCGCTGCGCCGTCGGGCCGGGTTTCCATCGCCATCGCTCCCTACAGCATGGCGTCCAGCCTGACGCCGCGGATCATCAGCGAAGTGAACCGGCGCTACCCGGATATCGTGCTGCACCTGACGGAGATTTACGGCGGTGTACTCAGCGAGGCCATCAAGAACGGCCGGCTGGACATGGCCCTGATTTACGAGCCCGGGCCCATCCGGGGCGTGCAGTTCACCACCCTGATCGTCGAGGACCTGTACCTGATCGTCAACGGTGGCCGCGAGCTCCCGGTGGGGCCGGAGGCGGACACCATCACCCTGGAGCAGGCCGCCACGCTGGGCCTCTTCCTGCCGGAGCAGATCCACACGCTGCGGCAGGTGGTGCAGGCCGGCATCGAGGGCAAGGGGCTCACGCTCCGGCTGGTGGGCGAGGTGGAATCGGTTCCATCGCTCACCCGGCTGCTGCGCAGCGATCTGGGGGCCACCATCCTGCCGAAGTCGGCGGCGGACGCCCTGTTCCATGAGGAGGACTTCCGGGTCCTGCGGATCGTGGATCCGGCACTGCAGTGCAAGATCGCCCTGTGCACCCCGGACCATGAGCCGCTGTCCGAGGCCGGGTCCGCCGTGCTGCTGGTCCTGAAGGAAATGCTGCAGGAAATGCTCAGCAGCAAATACCCGCCGATTTCCGCCGAAAAGCCTGCCGCCTCGAATTAGCCATCATAAGGCGGCCTTATCAGGTCACGCTCCATTAGTCTTATCCATGGAATTGCGGGCGTTCTAGGATAAAAGCCATAAGGGTTCGCCTAAGGCGTTTACCCGGCACAAATGATTCCTTGGAGCCCAGCCATGAAAAAGATCACCAGCCTGCAATACCGGAAGTCCTCGGACCGAAGGATCCAGCTCAAGGCGGGCACCGGCTCGCATTGCCCCACCAACGGTTTCTGGCGGCCTGAGGACGGGCCGGCGTCGGACCCTGTTTTTGTCTTTGAGGGAAGCATGATGCCGCCGGGCAGGCGCGGCTCCACCATGTGGTACCTGGATGACACCCAGGTTGGCCCGCCGGCGCACCTCCTGCCCGGCATGAACTGACACCCGCCACATCATCGGGTGCTCCGTAACTGCCGTTTAGGTCGCCCAAAACGGCAGTTACGGAGCACTCGTTGGTTGAAATGCAGTCCGGCACAAGGAAGGCCCGGAGTTCCGAAAGGAACCCCGGGCCCTGCTTTGTGGTTACAGCGCGGGTTCGAGTTCGGCGTCCTCCACCAGCAGGCCCTTGGCCTTGAGGACGTCCGTGAGCTTGCACAGCTCGATGGTGGTGCCGCCCTCCTTGTAGAGGCGGATGAGTTCGTCCTCGGCGTCAACGCGTGCCTGGGACAATGCGATGACTTCCTCGATCTCGTCCTTCCGGACCACCACGACGCCGTCGGCGTCGCCCAGCAGGACGTCGCCGGGGTAGACAATTTCGTCGCCGAAGACCAGCGGGTGGTTGATGGGGCCAATGGTTTCCTTGACGGTGCCCTTGATGCAGACGCTGCCGGAGAACACGGGCAGGCCGAGCTCGATCAGGTCCTTGGTGTCGCGCACGCCGGAATCGGTGACCATGGCGGCGACGCCCTTTGCCTTCATGGCGTTGCCCAGCACGTCGCCAAAGGTTCCGGCTTCCTCGAATTCACCGGCCGCCACCAGCACAACGTCGCCCTTCCGGGCGTAGTGGATGGCCACCTGCAGCATGAGGTTGTCCCGCGGCGCGCACACTACGGTGACGGCCGGGCCGCAGAAGGACATGCTGCGGTCAATCGGCTTGATCTTCGAGCTCAGCGCACCCTTGCGCCCCTGGGCTTCGTGGACCGTGGCGGAGGAGAACTTGGACAGTCGTTCGATGGCGTCCTCGGAGGGCTTGTCGAACTTGGTCTTGACGTGGATCACGGGATGGCTCCTAAAGGGGCTGGAAAGGGAGGTGTAGCAGCGGGCAGGTGCGGAACGTAGGGCTCAGGAGAGCGCCAGGACCGCTTTTTCGATGGCAGCGATGGATTCCTCGATCACAGGCAGTCCCGTGGCGTAGGAGATCCGGAAGTAGGGGCCCACGCCGTAGGCCGAGCCCTGGATGACAGCCACGGAGGCGGCGTCCAGCAGGTAGAGGGTGAAGTCCTCGTCGTTCGCGATAAGTTTCCCGTCCGGCGTGGTCTTGCCGATGACCCCGCCGCAGTTGACGTACGCGTAGAAGGCGCCTTCCGGCGTCGCGCATTTAAGGCCTTCGATGGCGTTGAGCCCGGCAACTGCCGCGTCCCGGCGTTCGCGGTACACGGCCACGCTTTCGCGGACGAAGGACTGGTCGCCGGTGAGTGCCGCGGCGGCGGCCGCCTGGCTGACGGACGACGGGCAGGAGGACATCTGGGACTGGAGCTTGTTGATGGCTGCCACCAGGGGCGCCGGCCCGCCGGCGTAGCCGAGCCGCCAGCCGGTCATGGCGTAGGCCTTGGAGACACCGTTGGTGACCAACACGCGGTCCTTGAGTTCCGGCGCCACGGCAACCAGGCTGGTGATCGGTTCCGCGCCGAAGTGGATTTCGTCGTAGATCTCGTCGGTGAGGACATGGACCGCGGGGTGCTCCTTGAGGACCGCGGCCAGGCCGGCAAGTTCGGAACGGGAGTAGACAGCCCCGGTGGGGTTGGACGGCGTGTTGAGGATGACCCACTTGGTGCGGTCCGTGAGGGCGGCTGCCAGCACCTCCGGAGTCAGCTTGAAGCCGGTGTCCTCGGAGCAGGGGACGATCACCGGTGTGCCCTCGTTGGCGAGCACCATGTCCGGGTAGGACACCCAGTAGGGGGCGGGAATGACCACTTCGTCACCTGCATCCAGGGTGGCCATGAAGGCGGTGAAGATGACCTGCTTGCCGCCGCCGCCGATGGTGATCTCGCCGGGCGTGTACTGCTGCCCGGTCTTGCGCTCGAGCGTCTGGAGAATGGCCTGCTGGAGTTCGGGCGTTCCGGTGACCGAGGTGTACTTGGTTTCGCCGCGGCCAATGGCGGCGACGGCGGCGTCCTTGATGTGCTGGGGGGTATCGAAATCCGGTTCACCCACCGTCAGGTCCAGGATCCGCCAGCCCTCGGCCTTGAGCTCCCGGACACGGGCCGCTGCGGCCACGCTGGGTGAGGTATTGATTCGGGTGACGCGTGACGCTGGCACGAATTCAGGCATGTTCTCTTCCGGGGCCTTCCACTGCGGACGGAGTGTGATTCATTCGAGCGTAGGGAAGGAACACCCCGCTTGGATAAGACCTAAAGTGCGTGGACGGATAAGCGGCCCTTATGACACCGCACCCAGAAGAATCCGCTATAACACCACGCCAAATTGGTATTCCCCGCCCGGCGGCGGGGCCGCGTAGCGTGGCAGGCTGGACATCCTCCTTCCCGCGCTCCGCGTCATGGCGTACGACGGCGGCCGCCGGCTTTCCGCCGTCCGCCTGGGGTTTGTCCTCCGCTACTTTCGTCCCAGGAGCCTTTTGGCAGCAAGGAGCCGGCCGTGTCCGCCCACCATGCCTTCCGTCCAACGGCCGCTGCCGCTGCGACTGCGACTCCCCACGTGGTGCGTACCGGTACCGGGGAACACCGCAGCCGGACCCTGCCGCCGCCAAGGTTGGCGAGATCCGGGACCTCCTGGAGGAACAGCGGAGGATGATTTCCCTCCGGTCCAGCCGGCTGCGGGCCCTGTTCTCCGAGCTCAACGAACGCGTGGCACAGGCCGTCTGCGACGGCGTGAAGGTCTCCACCATCGCGCAGGCTGCGGGCGTGCCTGTCACCGCGGTCCGCGGCATCGGGCTGGGCCGGGACGGGCTGTACCCCTCGGGCCTGCCTGCAGCGGACCAGCTGCGCACCATTGCCGGGATCGCGGACGAGGTGTCCGCCGTCGAAGCGGCGCGTGCCGCCGTCGAACGCCACCGCGTCCAGGTGCTGGCGGACGCGAGGAAGCAGCGCCTGCTGGACGATTACCAGCTCGCCTCCGCGAGCGGCCTGAAGCACGACGAAATCCGCAAGATGACCAGGGGCGTGAACACCCGGCCGGAGGGCTGACCGGCTGCGGCCGGCACCCGGGCCGAACGGGAATATTGTGGCCCCGCCCCGGCGTTGTTGCCCTGTTCGGAAGAATCTGTCCAGAAGAATCAGTCGGGAACAATCCCGACGGAAAAACCTGTCCAGGCGATTCCGGATTTCAGCAGCCAGAGAGGAGAACGCATTAATGGCAGTTGATTACGACGCTCCCCGGGTGACGCCGGAAGACGAACCGAACGTAGCCATCGAGGAGCTGAAGGCCGATAAGCCGGGACGCCGGGAGGCCGCTCCCGATGTGGACGAGACGGACCTTGCGGACAGCTTCGAGCTCCCCGGAGCCGATCTGTCCCACGAGGAACTGCAGGTCCAGGTGGTCCCGGTCCAGGCGGATGAATTCACCTGCATGTCCTGCTTCCTGGTCCACCACCGCAGCCAGCTGGCACGGGAAAAGGACGGGAAGAAGTACTGCAGGGAATGCGAGTCCTGAGCGGTCATGCGGAGGCGGCTGACGGCCGCTTCCGCCCGGACCGGTTGGCCCGCCAATAACGGAAAGCCCTTTCCAAGGCTCGCCGGTCCTGATTGAATGAAGCACGCCACCCTTTCTTCAATCACACAGAACGGCTTTCACAGTGCGCATCAATGACAACGGGGCATGGTGCTGGTTCCAGGACGAACGCGCCCTCATCGATCCGGCCAACAACACCCTGCTGGTGGGTTCCGTCGCCGCTCCGGAAGGCCCAGGCGGCACTGACCGCGGCGGCAACATCGAGGTGGCAGTGCTTGACCCCGCCACGGGGCACAGCCAGGTCCACGTGCTGCACGAACGGCTGGAATCCGATGACCACAACGCCCCGGCGCTGCTGATCCGGCCGGACGGCCGGTACGTGGCCATGTACGCCCGGCACAAGACGGACAACTACTCCCGCTGGCGCGTATCCGTGCGGCCGCATGACGCCTCCGAATGGGAGCCCGAGCAGGTCTTCAACTGGACCGAACTGGCCGGCGGCCGCGGCGCCACCTACTCCAACCTGCACAGGCTGGACGCCGAATCCCGCGTCTACAACTTTGTCCGCGCCATCAACGACGACCCCACCATGCTGGTGTCCGAAGACGACGGCAGCACCTGGAGCTACGGCGGCAAGCTCTTCACCCGCGCCAAGGTGGGTTACGTCAACGGCTACACCCGCTACTGGGGCAACGGGGTGGACCGGATCGACCTCATCACCACGGACCACCACCCCCGCGACTTCAACAACAGCATCTACCACGGTTTTATCCGCGACAATGCGCTGCACGACGCCGAAGGCCGGGTGGTGAGCAAGCCGCTCCTGGGGTCCGCGGGCGTCAACCAGGACACCCTCACCACCGTTTTCCGGGCCGGCACCGAGATCGACGGCGACGTCCTCACCCACGCCTGGACGGCAGACCTGCGGGGGCAGGGCAACCAGCTGGCGGCAATCATCAGCTGCCGGGCCAACGACGTGAACGGGCCGCTCCAGCGCCAGCAACGGCTCGACGTCGACGACCACCGGCTGCTGTACGCGCGCTTCGACGGAACGGAGTGGGCCCTGCACCCGCTGGCCGTGGCCGGCCCGGGCCTGCTTCCCCATGAGCAGGATTACACCGGGCTGGGCGCCGTGGATCCCAACAACCTGGACCAGGTCTACATTTCCACGCCGGTCCACCCCGGCACCGGCGAAGCCACGGACCACTACGAGATCTACCGGGGACGGACGGCCGACTGCGGCGCCGGCTGGAGCTGGAGCGCGGTGACCGAAAACTCCGGCTCCGACAACCTCCGCCCCCTGGTGGTTCCCGGCGATCCCTCGGTCCACGCCGTGCTGTGGTTCCGCGGCAGCATGGCCTCTTCCCAGGCGTACACCGCCGAGGTGGTGGGACAGGTGGGCAGCCCGGACGAGAGCTGACGGACGGTTCTGCAGCCGTCCCGCTGACCGATTGTGATCGAACCGCCATAAATCGGTTGACCGCTCAGGAGGGCCCGCAAAGAATGGTTGAAACGATATTCCTTACAGACCGGGGAGACCCTTGCACTACCTTCCAGAGGGCCGCCCGGTCCTGACAGTTTCCACCCTGGGCGCCCCCGGCGAAGGGCTCGGCACCGTTCTGGGCTGGCTGGCCGAACACGGCGTGGCAGGCGTTGAACTGCGGCTTGCGCCGGGCCAGATCGCAGCACCGGCGATGACCCGGCAGGACCGTGCCCGCCTCCGCTCGGAGGTGGCGGACGCCGGCGTGGCCATCACGGGGCTCGCCAGCTACATCCGGATGGCTGACCCGGCGCCGGACGAACTCGTGGTGGGTGCCCTGGAGGCCGCGCTGTTCCTGGCCGCGGACCTCGGAGCCCCCACGGTCCGGGTCTTTCCGGGCGCCCCCACGGAGCCCGCGGATTACCAGCAGGTTCCCGTGACGACGACGGCCCGCAACGAAGTCAACGCCCTCGCCGCCGGGCGACTCACCGCCGTCGGCCGCCTTGCCGAAGACCTGGACGTGTTCCCGGCGCTGGAAACGCACGACTCCCACCCCCGCGGAGAAGACATTGCCGCCATCCTGGGCCAGGTGGAGGGAAGGGTGGGTGCGGTGTGGGACCTGATGCACCCCTGGCGTGTGGGCGAAGGCCTCGAGGATACGTGGAACATCCTGGCGCCCTGGCTCACCAACGGCCTGGGCAGCGTCCAGGTCAAGGACGCCGGGCTTCCGGAGAGCCGGACGCCGGTGACGATCGGAGATGGGACCCTCCCGGTGGACGGTTTTGCGCAGCTCCTCAAGGACCGCGGCTACACCGGGCTGCTGTGCCTGGAATGGGAGAAGGCATGGCACCCCGATGCGGTCCGGCTGGACGCCGCCATGGGGTCCACCAGGGCCTGGTACCTGCGTCACTGGCCGGACAGACCAGCAGTGGTTGAGCAGGCAGCGGTTGGGCAGCCGGCGCCTGACCTGCCGGCCGTGAGCCCCGGCGAGCCGCCCGTTTCAGCCCAAGACACCGTTGTGGAGACACCGTGAACGCCCAGCCAGACCTGAATTTCGACTACTCCCCCTGGACCTTCCGGGACAACGCCTCCCAGGCGCAGCGTGAGGCGCAGCTGGAACGGCAGCGGGCACTGGCCGGCAAGGACGGCATCACCATCGGCGAAGGGGCCTACGTTTCTGCGCTGGCCATGGTGGACCCGGACAGCCTGGCCCTGGGGGACGAATCGCTCATCGCCGCCCACGCGTACCTCACCGGGGACCTTCGGATCGGCAGCAACTGCACCGTGAACGCCTTCACGGTGGTGCGCGGAACCGTCAGCATGGGCGACGGCGTCCGCATCGGCGCCCACACCTCCATCCTGGGGTTCAACCACTCCATGGAACCGTCCGCACCGGTGTTCCGGCAGCCGCTCACCAGCAAGGGCATCGTCTTCGGCGATGACGTCTGGATCGGTTCCAACGCGGTGGTGCTCGACGGCGTCACGGTGGGTTCCCACGCGGTCCTCGCCGCCGGTGCCGTGGTCACCAAGGACGTGCCCGACTGGGCGGTGGTGGGCGGCAATCCGGCACGGTTTATCCGCGACAGGCGGACTCCCCGCAGGCCTGCCGGCGGCGGCGATGGGATCCTGCGTGAACGGCTTGCGTCCTTCGCCGGAACGGCCCGCGCGGACGCCCCGGAGATCATCGCCCGCTCGTGGCAGCAGGAGGCGTCCGGCACCGGCGGCTTCGGCGAAGGCCGCTACGTGGACCGTCCGGGTGCGGCGGCAACGGTCCGGGCCCACTGCGACGCGGTCGAAATCGCGGATCTCCTCCTCCGCACCACTCCCCCGCAGCTCAGCAGGGACGCACACGCGGACCGGCTCCGGTCCCTGCAGGATCCGCGGACGGGCCTGGTGCCCGAGTACGGCCCGGACGGGCTGCCGGACGCCGGAGAAGAACTGGCTTTCGGGCACGGGGCGGCCACGTATCACGTGCTCTCCGTGGGGTACGCCCTCGATCTGCTGGGAAGCGGATTCAAGCACCCCATCCACGCGGTGGCCGGGACCGGGCCTGCGGATCTGGCAGCCCGGCTGAACGCGCTGCCGTGGCGGAAGGAAGCCTGGGAATCCGGCGCTTGGGTGGACGCGTGGGGAACCGCGGAGTATTGGAACCTGGCCCATGCTGCGGACGCAAACCCCTTGAGCACCGGCACCCTTGAGGCCCTGTTCGGCTGGCTCCTGACCCGGGTCAACAGCGCCGCGGGAACCTGGGGAACCCCTTCCGCCGATACCCGCCTCAAGGTGGTCAACGGCTACTACCGGCTCACCCGCGGCACCTTCGCCCAGTTCGGACTGCCGGTCCCCCACCCGGAACAACTGATCGACACCGTCCTGGAGCACGGAGCTGATCCCCGGTATTTCGCAGACGGCCGGCAGAACGCCTGCAACGTGCTCGACGTGGTCCATCCGCTCTGGCTCGCACGGAAACAGGTGACGCACCGGGAGGCGGACATCAAGGCCTGGGCCACAACCCAGCTGGACCACGCCCTCGGCCAGTGGTGCCCCGGGCAGGGCATGGCCTTCAGTGCGGCACCCGAAAGCGGCCAGCAGAACTTCCCCGGCCTGCAGGGCACCGAAATGTGGCTCAGCATCATCTGGTACCTGGCGGACCTGCTGGGACATTCGGAGGCCCTGGGCTACCGCCCCCGCGGCGTGCACCGGCCGGAGCCGGCCTTCCTGCTCCGCACGCTGTAGCCGCCGGCCGGCAGCGGGCTGTTCATTGATTGAAAACCGGGCCTGACGCGCGGCCGGGGGTCCGTCATGCTGGTGGGGACTCACATTCCGGCCGTGCCGGGCGACCCGAAAGAAGGAACAGATGTCCCTCAGCGTGGAGGAAATGAACAAACAGCTGCCGGTGGCCAATGCGCTGCCGGGCGAGGCCGTCCCCTATTACATGGCCTCCGGCGAGGGCGCCCGGTACGAGATCAACGGGCAGCTGGTCACGGTCATCGCCCGCGCCGCGGACACCGGCGGCATCTTCAGCGCCGCCTACATCTCCGGCGGCATGGGCGCCGAATCCCCGTTCGTCAGCCACAGCATCGAGCACAAGACTCTCTATGTTTTCGACGGCATCCTGCACGTCTGGCTGCCGGGCGAGAGCCGTATCCTGACTCCCGGCGATTCGGTGGTCATCCCGCCGAACACGCCGCACGCCTACCGTATGGCCAGCCACTACACCCGGTTCCTGAACTGGATGACGCCCGGCGGCGGCGAGGCGTACTACGAGCGAGTGGGCACGCCCATCGATTCGCACGTCCCGCCGGTCCGCGCCGGCCGGTCCGCGAGCCTGCAGGAGCAGGCCGAGGTGGGTGCCGAGTTCGGCATCACCTTCCCGGACGTGGAGCGCGTGGCGCCGTCGTTCAAGCACGACGCCGGGCTGCCGCCCACACAGAGCCCCTACTTCCTCAGCGCCGGCGAGGGTGAGCGGCTGGCCAGCTACCAGACGATGTTCACCTACCTGTCCCGCCCGGCCAACACCGGGTCCAACTACTTCGCCGTGCACACCAAGGGCGCCAAGTCGCCCTACATCCCGCTGCACTTCCACTCCGAGCACACCGAGAACTTCCTCTGCACCGAGGGCCGGATGTGGCTCTACGCCAACGGCCGAGAGATGCTGCTGACGAAGGGCGACTTCGTGCACGCCCCCGCCGGCACCATCCACTCGTTCGCGCTCGACGCGCACAACACCCAGATGGTGGGCTTCCTGACGCCGTCGGTGTTCAACGGGTTCTTCGAGTACTTCAACAAGCCCACCGAGGACTACATGTACACCGAGGGCGGCGAGCCCTACATGGACATGGAAGGCTTCGGCCGGGCCCAGGCGGAGATGGACCTGACCGTCGTCGGACCCCCGCCGCAGCGCCGGGCAGCCCTCGACATCCCCTAGCGCCAGCCGCCACCGCCACCGCAGAAGGCCCGGACTTCCGAAAGGAAATCCGGGCCTTCTGCGATTCAGGGACCATCCATTGCTCCGTAACCGCCGTTTTGGCGCCTGATAAGGGCCCATGCGGAGCAATCGATGATTGGGGTGGGTCAGGCGGTGGCTTGCTTGACCAGTTCGCGGCCGTAGTCGTTGCCGTTGGGGGTGCGGACCACGGTGTGCATATGGAACGGGGCAGGTTCATCGTTGCTGAGGAACACGCCGGTGTGGTGGTCGAGTTCCAGCACCACTACCGGGCTCTGCAGGCGGAAGTAGAACGCCCCGTCCCCCTCCCAGCCGCCGATCCAGCTGAAGTACGTCTCGCCGTATTGCTCCTGGATTTCCCGACGGCGGGCGGCGCGGGGTCCGTCCGGAAGGTAGCCGATGAAGTCGTCCACCACGGCGTCCAGGAGTTCGCGGGCTTCCACCGGCATGTCCGCCACCAGGATGCCCTCGTAGGGGATCACCCGGTTGTCCTGGAAGCAGCCGCCCAGGTGCCGCTCGTCGCCCGGGTGGATCCGGCCTTCAGGCATTGCCGGGTCCACCATGGACCCGTAGGCCACGGCAAGGGAACGAAGGTCCGCAGGCAGCGCACCCATCAGCTGCCGGGCCAGGGCGATGCGCTCCTTGAAGACCTTCACGCCCCGGTGCGGGCCGGCGTCGATCATGTCCGGCTCGGCGCCCATGAAGACCGGTGAGATCACCAGCTGGCTGCCTGCCACCAGGCAGTTAATCGCCGCGTGGTGGCCAAAAAGCTGCCATCCCCAAGGTTCCGTTTCGGACGGCTCCCCGTAGAGCGCAAAGTTGTAGCTGAACTCGTTCATGAGCAGCGGCAGTTCCACCAGGTCGCCCAGGAAGCCGTTGATGCGCATCAGGTTCCGCACCAGTTCAAACCCTTCCCCGGACAGGCTCGCCTCCACCACGCCAAGGATCGCGTCCCGGACCGGCTCGCCGAGTTCGTCCAGGCGAAGCCCGGTATCGTGCTGCATGAACTCGGGGTTGGCCCAGCTCTGCCACTCGGGCGCGTCCACGGCGTAGGAGAGCTTCCCCGCCTGTTCCGGCGTGATGGTGCCCAGGAGCTTGCGCGCGGCGGCCACCATGTCCGCCGTCGGCCCTTCCTCCCCGGCCCGGGCGGGAGCGAGCGGAAACAGGCCTTCCCGGCGGACGCCGTCGCTGGTGATGCCGGCAAAGGGCTGCGGGTACAGCTTCTGCCAGCCCTCAATCATCGGGCCTGCGAAGGAGTCGGTCTTCGCGGCCTCGGCATATTCGCGGGCGTTCAGGCCACGGATCTCCGCAACGCGCGGATGGTCCGGGGCAAACAGGTAGTCACGGAATGACGGCGTCGACACGGGCGCTCCTCGCTGGAAAATCTGCTGCTGGAACTTCTTCTGCTGGGATTTCTGTGACCGGCTCGTGTGCCGGCCCGGTGCCTGCGGCTTCTCGCCGCGAACCGGGAAGCCGGCCCGCCGCGATGGACAGCGCGGCCGCGGCGGCTTCGGCTGAATTGCCGCGCCACGCCACGTGCTGGTCGGGCCGGACCAGCACGGCGTCGGCGCCCCATTGATCGGAAAGGGGGGTGCCGTCGTCGGAAGGCCCGACGGCGGCGACGGTCACCGGAATGCCCTGCCGGGCCGCCGCCTCCACCACCGGCGCAAAAGCCTCATCCGCCGGCACTCCGCCCAGCACGGCGGCGTCGGCCAGCAGCGTGAAACCGGGGCCCAGCGCACTGTAGAGAGAGTAGGACTGCGCCAACCAGGCATGCGGCAGCAGTGAGCCCGGGCTGGCGGACGGGACGTAGTGGATGGGGTCCTCGGGCGGCACAGGCAGGCCGTCGGGCACCACCAGGGGCGAGCCAGTGTACGCATAGCCCAGCACCAACCCCAGGGAATCGAACTCGCTCTGCTTCACGGCCAACGCGTCACGGGCGGTGAGCCGGGCGGCATCACCGTCAGGCCCGGATGCCGCCAGCTCCGGATCAGCGAAGTGGTACGCCAGCGCTTTGCCGTTCCGTGCGGCGTCGCCGATGGTGCGGTCCGCCACCGGCCGGCGCTCCTGGCCGTAGCTGGCCAACAGCGCAGGTCCGCCCCACCCGTTGATGGTGGCGGCCAGCTTCCAGGCCAGGTTGGCGGCATCGCCAATGCAGGTGTTGAAGCCGTGGCCGCCCCACGGCGGGTTGAGGTGCGCGGCGTCGCCCACCAGGAAAATGGTGCCGCGGCTGTACTGAGGGGCCAGCAGCATGCGGGCGGTCCACGGATCGGTGGCGAGCACCTCGATGTCCACCTCGGTGCCCACCAGCGCGCGGACCATGGCGCCCGCGTCCTCCGTGCTGACGGTGACGGACGGGTCCACACCCTGCACGATGGCCCACCAGGTACCGTCCAGGTCCACTGGCCCCACCATGCCGGACGTGTCCGAGCCCACCACCCAGTACTGCACGGCCGGGTCCAGGGTGATGGCCGGGGCCAGCGCCCCGGAGCGGAACAGGATGCTGATGTTGGACAGCGCCGCGGAGCCGCCCTCCAGGCGGATCTCCAGGCTGCGCCGGACTGCGGAGGACCCGCCATCGGCGCCGATCACATATTCCGCCGCAATGGTGTGGGCGGCACCGGACGTTCCATTCGAAACAACGGCGGTGTGCGCCGCCGGGGCAGTTTCACCCGAGGCATGGACCTCGCTGACAGCCCATCCGGTCACGAATGTCACCAGCGGATGGCTGCCGACGGCGGCCCGGAGCACTTCCTCGAGGACCGGCTGCGGCACCTGCTGCCCGCCTTCGGGCTGCGGGCCGTAGCGGCCGGGGACCAGCTGGAAGGCGTTGGAAAAGCGCCGCAGCTCGTGGGCAGCCGGGCCTGTCAGTCCGGTGCAGAAGATGACGTCCTGTGCGTAGTCCACCGGTAGTGGCGACGCGCCCCGGAGGGCCTCGGCAAGCCCCAGCCGGCGCAGGTGCGTCATGGTGCGGGCGTTCGTGGTCTTGGCCCGTGGCCTGGTGTGGTCCACGCCGGTGCGGGGTTCGATCACGGTGCTGGCGACGCCGCGGGAGGCGAGGTCCAGCGCCAGGAACAGCCCGCTGGGGCCGCCACCGGCAATGAGGACCTGGGCCTCCTGGGGGATGTCCGCCGCAGCCGTCACGGGGAAAATGCGGGGGAAGGTGCCCTGCGAGGTGTCCATCAGGCACGGCTCCGCAGGGAAGTGTCGCCCACGGGGGTGGTCAGGCTGCCGAGCTTCTCGATCTCCACCACCACGGTGTCGCCGGGCTGCAGCAGCCACTGCGGGGTGCGGGCGTAGCCCACGCCTTCCGGGGTGCCGGTGGCGATGACGTCGCCCGGGTGCAGCGTGAAGGTCTGGCTGATGAGCGAGATGATGGCCGGCACGGAGAAGATCATGTCCCGGGTGTTGCCGTTCTGGGCTTCGATGCCGTTCACCAGGGTCCGGACCTGGAGCCCGTCCCGGAGATCGCCCACCTCGTCGCGGCTGACCAGCGGACCCAGCGGCCCGCTGAAATCGCCGTTCTTGCCCAGCGTCCACTGCGAGGTCAGTTTCTGGGCCTTGCGGGAGGTGATGTCGTTGAAGGTGGAGTAGCCAAAGACGGCGTCCGCCGCGGCGGCCTCGTCTGCCGATTCGACCCGGCGGCCGATGTAGGCGGCCACTTCCCCCTCCCAGTCCAGCCCGGCCTCACCGGCGGGGACGGGAACCGGGACATTGCCCACGGACAGGGACGCCGTCCAGCGGGCGAACAGGGTGGGGTACGGGGGCAGTTCCAGGTCCTTGAAGCTTCCTTCGGCCACGTGCGCCTTGTAGTTCAGGCCCACGCAGATCACCCGGGCCGCGGCCGGGACGAGGGGCACCTCGGTGACGCTGCCCCGCTCCAGCCAGGCGCCGGCGTCGGACGCGTCATTGCCCTCCGCGCCGGCATGGGACGAAACGCCGGCAACCAGCGTGGCTGCCTTGTCCTGCCAGCCCTCGGGGTCGGCCCAGAAGTCGGTGACTGTGGCCAGCGGGAGGACGTGCGATCCGGCGAGGGCTGCCGCCCAGGGTTCGCCGTTGTGGTTGATGCCGATGAACTGCATGAGGTGGCCTTTCAGGTCTGGCGGCCGGGCAGGCGGGCTGCCCGGGCGTAGTGGAAAATCAGTGCTCCGACTGGCGGCGGAGGAAATCGAGGGTTGCTGCGGTGGCCGCTTCGGCGGCCGCGCTGCTGCCGTCCGGGGTGGCCCACATATGGTCCGCGCCGTCCAGCAGGAGAAGTTCGACGGCGGCGCCCGCGTCTTCCAGCGCCCCGGCAAGGGCGGCGGACTGGGCCGCCGGGACGAACCGGTCCGCCGTGCCATGGATGAGGAGGAAGGGAGGGGCGCCCGCATGCACGTAGGCGAGGGGGCTGGCGGCCCTGGCCCTGTCCGGGGCGTCGGCGGGCTGGGCACCGATGAGGAGTGCTTCCCGGGAACCGGGATCGTCGGCACTGGCAACGGCGTCGGGCCGGGCCTGGGCTCCCATCAGCACCAGGTCGGTGGGCGGATACCAGGCCACCACCGCGGCGACACTGTCGGCGGTCCCCGTGCCGCCGTCGTCCGCAAACGCCGCTGACCCGGCGGTCAGGCCAACCAGGCTGGCGAGGTGGCCGCCCGCGGAATCACCCCACGCGTAGATGCGCCCGGGGTCCACGTTGTAATCGGCGGCGTGGTCCCGGATCCAGCGGACCGCGGCCTTGGCGTCGTGCAGTTGGGCGGGAAAGGTGGCGGTATCCGTGAGCCGGTAGTCGGCGGAAGCCACCACAAAGCCGGCGTTCACCAGCTGTTCAATGGGGCTGAGCCCGAAACCGTCCACCGTGGGCCCCAGCGAGGAGCGCTCCCCGGTCCGCCAGCCGCCGCCGTGGAAGTGGACCACCGCGGGGTGCGGGGAAGCGGTGCCCCGGGCGGGATCCGCCGGGAGGTAGAGGTCCAGCAGCAGCGGCGCTCCGCCGCCGGGGCGGGCGAACTCAATCCCCCGAAGGATCCGCCCCGCCGTCGTCGTTGACTCCATGTGTACCGCGCCGTTCTGTCCCGTGATGATCCCGTGGTGACTGCCTGACAAGCCCGGTGTGGGCTGCGTCATGAATCAACTGTGGGGTATCGGGAAGCCGCACGGCGCGGCCGGTTTCACTGAATGAAAAGGGTTGCTGGCTGCGGCTTATCGCGGGGCGTAGTGGGCGGCGAGCTTCGCGAGTCCTTCGTCCAGCGACACCGCAGGGGTCCAGTCCAGGAGCTCCCGGGTGCGGCGCTGGTCGAACCAGTGGGCGGTGGACAGCTGCTCCGCGAGGAACCTGGTCATGGGCGGCTCTTCGGTGCGTCCGGCCCACAGCCACAGCTTTTCCACCACGGACCCCACACCCCGGGCCACGGCTCCGGGAACGGCCCACGTCGGCGCCGCAACGCCGCCGGCAGCACAGATGCCGGCCAGAAGTTCACCCACTGGGCGGGGCTCGCCGTTGCTGACCACCACCGCCTGTCCGTGGACGCGCTCCATCCGTTCCAGCGCGGCCACCATGGCGGACGCCGCGTTGTCCACGTAGGTGGTGTCGATCAGGGCAGCTCCGGCGTCCAGCAAGGGCAGGCGGCCGACGGCGGCGCGGGCCAGGACGCGCTCCACCAGTTGGGTGTCGCCCGGGCCCCAGACGATGTGCGGGCGCACGGCGGCCACCCGGAAGCCCGGGGAATCAGCGGCCAGGGCCAGCAATTCGGCGGCGCCCTTGGTGCGGGCGTAGTCGCCGTGCGCGTGCTCCGGGTCTGCCGGTCCCGCGCCCAGCCCCACGATGGCGGCCCCGGAATTCGCCACGGACGGGGAAGAAACGAACACGAAGTCCCGAACGCCCGCCGCCCGCGCGGCGTCCAGGAGCCGGCGGGTGCCCTCGATGTTCACCTCGTCGAACTCCGCCGCGCGTCCGGTGAAGGAGACCTTCGCGGCGAGGTGAATGATGCCGTCCTGGCCCCGGACGGCGTCCTTCAGCACCCCGGCATCGGTGATGGACCCGCGGAGGTCCGTAGCGCCGTCGACCCCCGACGGGCGCCGCTGCAGCGTGGTGACGGTGTGGCCCTCGCGGACCAGGAGCCGCGCCACGGCGCCGCCGAGCATGCCGCTGGCTCCGGTGACCAGGACCCTCACGGTTTACCCGGCCGGCCGCCGGCCAGCACGCGCGTTGCCCAGCGCGAAAGCCGTGTCCTGTCGATCTTGGCGTTATGCCGGATGTCGGTGGGCTGCGCGGGAACGGCCAGCACAGCGGAGATTCTGACGCCGGCCGTGCGGGCTGCTGCGCGGACGCTTGCGGAGAGGGCGGGTTCAGCCGGTCCCGCGGTGCGCGTTGGAGGCGCGGTTTCGACGACGGCCACCACCGCCTGCGTGCCGGCCGGGCCCACCCCGGTGACCGCCGCCAACCGGACATTGTCCAGCCGTTCGATGGCCTGCTCGGCACCCACCGGGGTTACCGCGGCGCCGGGTGCCGTCACCACGTGGGCGAGGCGGCCTTCCACCCAGAGCCTGCCGGCGGCGTCGAAGTGCCCCACGTCCCCGGTGCGGTGCCAGCCGGGCAGGCCGGCGCTCTCGCGCTGGGTCAGCCAGAGCCTGTCGTACGAGTCCTTGACGTGCGGGGCGCTGACCAGGATTTCACCGGCCACGCCGGCATCCGTCACCGGCGTGGTTCCGGACGCGGTGCCGTCCGCCGAGAGCGGGATGATGGCCAGGCGTGCTCCGTGGACGGGTTTGCCGACGCACACGCCGTTGCCGCCGCCGTGGAGGGTTCCGGCCGCTGTTTCGGCGTCGGCTTCCCTGATCTGTTCCAGGCTGATGTCCGTGACCGGCAGGGCCTCGGTCATCCCGTAGGGGGTGTGCAGCGAGGCCGCGGGGACCAGTTGCTGGACCTCTGCCAGGAGCGGTTCGGGGACGGGGGCTCCGGCGGAGAGCAGCAGCTCAACGCGTGCCAACGCCTTCAGGCCCGCCTCATCGAGGTCCTCCCGGGTGGCGACGACATTGCGAAGCGCCGCCGGGGAGGCAAACACCACGGTGGCGTCGATGGCTCTGGCAGCGTCGGCCAGCGCGCGGGCTGTCAGTGTGCGGGGTGCCGTGACGTCCATGGCCGGCGTGACGGACACAGCGCCCAGTGCCGGGCCCAGGAGGGCGAACGGAGCGAAACCGGCCACGAGGTTGGACCCTGCCCGGATACCGAAGGTGCTGGCCACGGTGTCCCGCATCGCGGCCAGCTGCCGGTGCGTGTAGAGCACGCCCTTGGCCGGCCCGGTGGAGCCCGAGGTGAACAGCACGGCTGCGGGGGCGTCGGGGTCGGCAGCATCGGCGTGCTGGGCCCCAGCGTGTGCGGCGCCGGGCCGGGTCAGTTCTGCGAGGGAGGTTTCGGCGCCGAGGAGGCGGCGGCGGGCGGCCGGGAGGGTGCCCACGCTGATGCGACGGCCGGGCCAGCCAAGGGCGGCGGCCGCAGCCAGGGCTTTGTCGATGCCGATGATGAAGTCCGGGGTGGCGCCTTTCACGGCGCGGCTCAGGCCCTTGGTTCCCAGTCCGGCGTCGGCCACCACCACCACGGCACCAAGGCGCAGGCAGGCGTAGAGGGCCACGGTGAGGTCGACCCCGGGCGGCACCATGAGGCTGACCCTGCTGCCGCGCTGCACTCCGGCTTTCTCCAGCCCGGCAGCGAGGTCCAGGATCTTCTGGTCCAGCTGCTGCCAGCTGAGCGACCGGGCTGCCGTGCCGTCCGGGGCCATCTCCACGACGGCGGACCCGGTGCCGGCCGGCCCTGCGGCCTGCTCGCCGAGCAGGTCCCAGAGGGGCCGGAATTCAGCGGTTTCCGGCGCCGCCGGGTTTGCTGAGGTGTCCAAAACATCAGCGGCGCCAGACAAATCAGCGTCGGTAGGGGCAGAACCCTCCCGGGCGGCAAGCCACTCAAACACCGGCGTGGCAATGTCCCGGTCTTCCGCCACAAGGTGTCCTGCGCCTTCGAAGCGGTGCACCTTGGCGTGCGGAAGCCTGCCGATCAGGTCTTTGAGGTAGCGGTCGGAGAAGATGGGGTCGCGGGGGCCCCAGAGCATCAGGGCCGGGACTGCCAGCCCGCGCAGCCCTTCGGCCACGCCGGCCAGTGCCGCAAAGCTGGGGTGGAATTCGTCCACCGGGATATCGGCCACGAAGTTGCCCACACCGGACCGCCGGCTGGCGCCCCGGTAGGGGGCCATGTAGGCGGCGTGGATGTCGGCGGCCAGCGGCGGGTGGGCCAGCGAATGGGTCACCCGCAGGAAGGCGTCAGAGGTGACCGTTCCCCATTGGTGCACGGCGGGGTGCAGGGCCAGCCGGAGCGCCGGCGGAATTTTGGAGGTGGATGGCTGGTGGACTGCCGTGTTGGTCACGACCACCCCGGCGAGCTGGTCCTGATGCGCCAGCGCCCAGCCCAGGCTGATGACCCCGCCCCAGTCGTGCCCCACTGTGACCACGGGACCGTCCAGGCCCAGCGCCGTGGTGAGGTCGCCCAGGTCGTTGATTCGGTCGGCGAGCCGCCGGAACGTGCCGGTGCGTTCCGAAAACCCCATGTCCAGCTGGTCCACAGCCACCACGCGCCACGGGTGGGCGGGATCGGACCCGGGGGCCAGCAGCGTGCGCCAGAGGTAGGACCAGGTGGGGTTGCCATGCACGCACAGCAGGGTGCCTGCGGGTGTCAGGCCCCGGGCCTCAAGCTGGGCGCCGTTATCCAGGATGTGCCAGTTGCGGACCGTTCCGGGCTCATCCGCCCCGGAGGTGGAGGGCACGGCAAGTTCGCGGGACCACTGCGGATCCACGCCGGGCCAGGCGGCGGCTACCAAACGATCTCAATCATTGCGGTGTTCAGGCCGGAGCCCACGCCCATGCAGAGGACGCGGTCCCCGGCTTCGAGGGACTGGGATTCGGCGGCAAGCGTCATGGGCAGTGAAGCCGGTCCCACGTTGCCCCAGTGCGGGAACGTGATGGGCACCTTGGCCGGGTCAAGGTCGATGGCATCGATGATGGCCTGGGTGTAGGCGTTGCTTACCTGGTGCGTGACGTACCTGTCCATGGTGGCCCAGTCCCACTCCGGCTGCGCCTCGTGCCAGGCGTCCACCACAAGCTGCAGGCCGCCGTCGAGCAATCCTTTGGTGTCGGTGTTCATGCCGTCGATGCCGCCCACGCACAGTTCGTGGTGTTCGGTGCCCGCGCGCATCACCCCGCCCACCAGCCGGTGCGCGCCGGGGTGTCCGTCTGCCGGGCCAAGGACGGCCGCGGCAGCGCCGGAGCCCAGGGTGAGTGTGGCGAACTCGCGGTTGAAGTCCTCGCGGGTGGTTTCGGGACGCTGCAGCCGGGCGATCGTCGCTTCCTGTGTTGCTTCGGCGTCCTCGGCGTTGACAATAACGGCGTATTTGATCTGGCCAGAGTCGATCATGTTGGCCGCGAGGGTCAGGCCGTTGACGAACCCGAGGCACGCGTTGGCAAGGTCGAAGTTCATGGCCGACGACGGCAGGCCCAGTCCGTGGTGGATCTTCACCGCAACGGACGGCTCAAGGTTGCGCCGGGTCACCGAGGTGTTGATCAGCAGGCCAACCTCGGACGCTTCCACACCGGCTTCGGCAAGGGCCTTGGCTCCTGCCTCGATGGCGGCGTCGTCAAACGACGTGCCGGCCGCCCACCAGCGGCGGTGCGTGATCCCGGCGACGCGCTCCAGGAGCCGGGGCGGGAATTTCAGCCGCTGCAGTGTCGACGCCAGCCGGCGGTCGAAGTCAACGGAACTCACGATCCTTGGAGCTTCGACGCTGCTCACCGAGAGCAGCGCGGTGTTGGTGTGACGGAAGGTTGCATTACCTACCAATTCAAGCCCCTGTTCGTTTCTGTCCTGCGGTGTCTATTACCCACCGGCGCAGGAGCTTAACTATGCAGGCAAGTGCCCCGTCGTGCACATTTATTCCCGGGTCACTGCGGTGCCGGGGTGTCCTGGAGGGGGCGGCGGGCCAGCCAAGCTGCCACTATGGCGCCTGAAATATTGTGCCACAGCGAGAAAACGGCGGACGGCAGCGCGGCCAGCGGGCTGAAGTGTGCCGTGGCCAATGTGGCGGCCAGTCCGGAGTTCTGCATGCCGACTTCGAAGGCCAGGGCGCGGCGTGCCTTGTCATCCAGCCGGCCCAGTTTCCCGGCGAGGTAGCCCAGCCCCAGGCCGAACCCGTTGTGCAGGACCACGGCCAGGAACACGATGCCGCCGGCGGCCACGATCTTGCTGGCGCTGCCGGCCACCACGATGGCCACAATGAGGGAAATCACGACGGCGGACGCCCACGGCAGTGCCGGCAGCACCTTGTCCACGAGCTTCTTCAGGAACAGCCGGGCCAGCAGCCCGGCGACCACCGGGAGGAGGACAGTGTTGAGGATGTCCACAACCATGCCGCCGGCATCGATGTTCAGGTAGGAGCCCGCCAGGAACAGCACGAGCAGCGGGGTGACGATGGGAGCGATCAGGGTGGACACTGAGGCCACCGCCACGGAGAGGGCAACATCACCCTTGGCGAGGAAGGCCATGACATTGGACGCGGTGCCGGACGGGGCACAGCCAACCAGGATCAGGCCCACGGCAAGCTCCGGCTCGAGGTTCAGTGCCTGGGCGATGAGCCAGCCGGCACCGGGCATGATCACGTAGTGCGCCACAATGCCGAGCGCCACGGCCCAGGGCCGCTTTGCCACAGCGGCGAAGTCGGGAGGGGTCAGGGTGAGTCCCATGCAGAACATGATGATGCCCAGCAGGTAGGGCACGGCGGTCCCCATGGGCTTGAAGGTCCCGGGAAGCAGGTATCCAGCGATACCTGCGGCCACCACGAGGAGCGGGAAGACCGTCACGGCGACGCGGGCAATCCTGCTTTCCGCTGCCAGTGCCGGATTAAGGGGTGCTCCCTCAGGGGAATTCTGCGGTTTGGTTGCCTCAAGCATCTAACAATGCTGCCACCCGCGGCGATCCCAGGCGAATCCGTGACTTGGCGCGGTAACACCGGCCGCTGGATGCTGAACGGCATCCCAAGTTTTCCCCTAGGGCCCTCCTAGGCGCTCCGCCCACCATGGTTGTTGCCGTAAGAAACCATATTGGGGAGGAACCATGAGCCACACTCCACCGTCCGCTGCTGCCCTGCCCCTGAGCCGGCGGCAGTTCGGACTCGTCGTTGGCGGGGGCGCCCTGCTGCTGCTGGGCGGCGCAACCTACGGCGTTGTCTCGCGCAGCACGCCCGGCGGCGGCAGCGGCCTCGCCACGGCCTTTGGCGCCCTGTCCATCGTCGACGCCGGCCGCCTGGCAAGGCTCGATGCCCAGGGACACCCTGCGGCCAGGCCGCTGGCCTCGGCAATATCCCAAGTCAAGGACGGCTTGCACACTGCAGCCGCCGGACGCCAGGGAATACGGCAGGCCTCGAGCCGGCAACCCAGCAGCGCCGGCCACGACCCCGGCCACGACAGTGACCCCTTGCTGGACTCCGACTGGCCGCAGCCTGGCAACTTCACCTGGGGCGATGTGGTTGTGCTTGAAGTGGCGCTACGCAATGACCAGCCGGAGCCGGTCCTCTTCAGTCCGGGCCAGTTGCGACTCAGGCTGCTGCCGTCAGGCATCACGGTGGCCCCGCAGGACTCCGACCACGGGCCTGGCACCATCGCCGCCGGCGCCACGGAACGGGTCTGGATCAGTTATCTTGCACCGCACGATGCCGTCACTATGCAGATCGAATACTCGGGGCTGGATGACGACGCCTCGCAACTGCTGGCACTGCCGCAACTGACTGTCACGGGGGTCCGGTCATGAGCCCCCTGGAGCTCCACATCAATGAAGGCTTCCTACCCATGGTGGACGGGACCCTTGTTTATCACCGCGGGTTCGGGGACCGCAAGACCACGGTGGCAGACCCCAATCCGAGCCTGGCGGTCGGCCCGCGGGTGTTCCAGCGCGACGGCACCGTGATTGCCAGCAGGACCTATCCGCTTCACGCTCCGGCGCCTGGACTGGGGCGGCCCGCACCTGCGGGCGAGGATCCCCTCAATCCCGGCGAGTACCTGGTCCGGCGCGGGCACTGGGCCAGCTTCTTTCCGGACCGCACGCTGATCGCCGAGACCGGAAGTACCGTCAGCATCCGGGTGACCAACAACCTCGCGCAGGACCATTCACTCCTGTTCCTCAATGCCGGCGGGGGCGGCGGCCACGAGGGCACCGGCGTCATCAGGCCCGGCCAGAGCGGCACCCTGACTTTTCAGGCGCCGGCGGAAGGTACGTACATCTACTGCGATCCGGGTGATGACCCGGCCGATCCCGAAGCCGATCCCGTCCAGCGGATCCTTGGCCTGTTCGGCGCCCTGCTGGTGGTCAACCCTGACTCGCCGTGGCTGCCTGGACCGGGCGGGCACGAGTTTGAGCGCCAATGGCTGTGGATGCTCCACAACGTCGATCCTGTGTGGGCCGGCATTGCGTCCCGCCAGGGAACGGTGGATCCGGACAAAACTCCTGCCTATCCGCGCTATTTCACCCTCAACGGGCGCAGCGGCTTCCAGTCCCTCGCCGCCTCCACCGACGAAGCACTCAACCGGACCCGTGAGGAAGACACCCTGATGTCCGGCTCCGCCCGCCAGGTGGACGTCCGCAACTTCAGCCTGTCGGCGGCGCCGGGCACGGTCCGTACCGGGCAGCTGATGCGCTTCATCAACGCCGGGGTGGTCCACCACCAGCTCCATTTCCACGGCAACCACCTCTGGACGGTCCAGCGGAACGGGACGGCATTCCCGCGCAGCGGCGGCCGTATCGACGCCGACGGCCACATCGAGCTCCAGCAGTGGGAAGACGTCATCGAGATGCATCCCCTGGACCGGAAGGACTCGATGCTGCCGCTGCGCCGGCCGCCGGAAGCGATCGACCAGGTGTGGAACGCGCGGAAGACGGACTGGTTCTACCCGATGCACTGCCACGCCGAACCTTCGCAGGTGGCGCGCGGCGGCATGTACCCCGGCGGGCTGGTGGGCCATTGGACCATCGCGGCTCCGGGGCCCGGGGACGCCACCGGAGGGCACCCGCTGTACCGCAGCCAGGCGGACTTCAGCTCGGACCAGATGCATGAAGGCAGCCCGGCCACGGAGTTCCGCCAGAAGCCTGACGTTGCGCACGAGTTCAAGTTCTTCAACCGCAAGATGAAGTTCGACGACGGCGGCGAATTCGAAATGTGGACGTTCGAGACGGAAAAATCGGGCCGCATCTTTCCGGCACCCCTGGTGCGGCTGACCGAGGGACAGTTGTTCCACGGCACCATTCACCCCAGCAAGCGGGTCCATACCGTCCACTGGCACGGCATGGAACCGGATCCACGGAACGACGGCGTGGGCCACACCTCCTTTGAGGTGTCGGGCTCCTACACGTACCAGTGGCGGCCCGAAAAGGGCTCGCCCGGGAACCCGAACGTGGGTGCGTCCGGGACATACTTCTACCACTGCCACGTCAACACGCCCCTGCACGTGCAGATGGGCATGTTCGGTCCGCTGATCATTGATCCGGCACCGCACCCGGACTACCCGGTGGCTGCGGGCGCGCGGCGGGCGTTCGTGGACGGACCGGAGTACGACACCGCGACGGAAACCATCCTGGTTCCGTATTCGGTGGATCCGCGCTGGCATGAGCTCAACCATGCCGCCGGGCTCTCCGGCGACGATGCCGGCCTGGACAGATTCCAGCCCAAGCACTTCTACCTGCTCGGCGGTGAACTCGCGTCCACAGCCACGAAGGAAGGACCAGCCATCCTCAGCCGCATCCGTGCCCGCATACCCAACGGCAGCGTCAAGCCCACGCTGCTCCGGCTGCTCAACGCCAACTATTTCCCGGTGAATGCGTATTTCACCAACGCGGGCAACGAACGTGTGCCCATGGCCGAGCTGATCTCGCATGACGGCAGGCCGTTCCGCGATACGTCCAGCCCGTCAGGGCCGGCGCGGCCCATTTCGGAGACGGGGCCCCTGCGCACCAGCCTCATCAACTTCGGTGCCGCCGAGCGGTACGACATGCTGCTGCGCCCGCCGGCGCCCGGCAATTACACGCTGACGGTGGACCTGCTGGACTGGATCACGCAGAAGGTGCTCCACACCCGGAAGATCCCCGTCACAGCGGCCTGACGCCACGGGGTCAGCGCTTAGGAAAGCCCCCAATCTATAAAGGCTCATTGATAGGCGTAGGCTATTGGAGCCCTACGCCCAAGGAGCCGCGCATGGACACCCGGAAGCTGAAGTATTTCCTGGCTGTGGTTGACCACGGCGGATTCAACCGCGCTGCGGAACACCTCCTCATTGCCCAGCCGTCGCTGTCCCAGACCATCGCCGGCCTCGAGAAGGAACTGGGAGTGCCGCTGTTCCACCGCATCGGGCGGCGGGCGGTCCTCAGCGATGCAGGCAAGGAGCTGGTGGGCCCGGCGCGGGTGGTGATGCGGGACCTCGACGCCGCACAATCGGCCGTCCAGTCGCTGCGGGGAATCCGGAGCGGCCGGTTGGACATCATCACCATGCCGTCGCCGGGGATCGAGCCGCTGACCTCGATGATCAGCGATTTCACCCTGTCCTACCCGTCGGTGCGCCTCAACGTCTCGGCCGCCTTCACCCCGGAAGAAGTGGTGGAGTCCGTCCGCAGCGGCAGCACGGAAATTGGCCTGGCCGGCTCCCCCACGGCCATCCGCGTTCCCGGCGTCGAGGTCCTGGAACTGGAACGGCAGCCGCTGATCCTGATCGTCAATCCCCATGCGGACGCGTTCGGCAACGTGAAGGCCATCCAGCGGGAGGACCTGGGCGGGCACCGCCTGATCGCCAGCCAGCGCGGCTCGCTGATGCGCGGACTGGTGGACGAGGCACTGGCGTCCGGAATCAACGCCGAAATCGTGGTGGAGGTGGCGCACCGGACCTCCATCCTCCCGCTGGTACTGGCGGGTGTGGGGCACGCGGTGATGCCGTCGTCGTGGGCCCCCACGGCGCACAGAGCGGGGCTGCGCACCCTGCTGATCGAGCCGGCCTCCCAGCTGGAGGTCGCCATCCTCAGCCGGAAGGAAGGCCTCACGCCCGCCGCCCGCGCGTTCCTGAAAGTCGCCGAACAGCATGTGACGGCCAAGCCCGCTGCTGTTGCTGCCGGGGAAACATAGGCGTTGCCTATCTAGCGGATCGATTCTTGGTCTTGGACGCTATGGGACCCTCGCCCGTCTACTTGAAGAGGAAGGAAACAGTGTGATGCCGATAACAGCGCCGCACTGGAACCACTCAACGAGGAGACACAGAAAATGAGCACCACCCAGACTTTCAGCATCGCTTCCATCCCCGCCGACGGCGTGGGCAAAGAGGTCGTTTCAGCCGGCCGCCGGGTCCTGGACGCCCTGGCCGGTAGCTCCAACGGCAAGTTCGCTTTCGACTGGACCGAGTTCCCCTGGGGCTCCGAGTACTACGCCAAGACCGGCCTGATGATGGACCCCAAGGGCCTGGAAGCCCTCAAGGACTTCGACGCCATCTACTTCGGCGCCGTCGGCTGGGAAAACGTCCCGGACCACGTCAGCCTCTGGGGCCTGCGCCTGAACATCACCCAGAACTTCGACCAGTGGGCCAACATCCGCCCGGTGAAGTTCCTCCCCGGGGTGCAGTCCCCGCTGCGCAAGGCCGACACCGTTGAGCTCGACTGGGTGGTGGTCCGTGAGAACAGCGAAGGCGAGTACGCCGGCCTGGGCGGACGCAACCTCAGCGGCCGCGGCCCCGGCAACGAGGTGGCGCTGCAGACCGCGCTGTTCACCGAGAAGGGCTGCGAGCGCATCATGCGCTTCGCTTTCGACCTGGCCCGCACCCGCACCGTGAAGAAGGTGTCCTCGGTGACCAAGTCCAACGCCCAGCAGTACGGCATGGTCCTGTGGGATGAAGTCTTCAACCGCGTGGCACTCGACTACCCGGACGTGCGCACCGAAAGCGTCCTGGTGGACGCGATGAGCGCCAAGTTCATCCTCAAGCCGGAAGACCTGTCCGTGGTGGTGGCGTCCAACCTGAACGCCGACATCCTCTCCGACCTCGGTTCCGCCCTGGCCGGCAGCCTGGGCCTGGCCGCCAGCGCCAACCTGAACCCGGAGCGCCGCTTCCCGTCCATGTTCGAACCGGTCCACGGCTCCGCCCCGGACATCGCCGGCAAGGGCATCAGCAACCCGATTGGTGCGATCGCCAGCGCAGCGCTCATGCTGGACCACTTCGGCCTGCACGAGGAAGCCCGCAAGGTTGAGGCCGCCATCGAAGCAGCCACCGGCAGCGGACACCTGACCCGCGACGTCGGCGGCGACGCCAACACCGAGGACGTCACCGAGGCCATCATCAAGGCCCTGACACTGGCCCAGGCCACCGTCTAGCACCTCCCGCCAGGGTGAGGGTACGACGGCCGCCCGCCAGCCGCCGTCGTACCCCGAAGGCCCCGTCCCAACGCCCGCAAGCTCGCGTCGGGGCCCTCGGGGCGCCGCTTATCCCGCATTCATCCCCCCAGCGTTCTCCAAAGAAATTCCACAATGAGGTAGGAATCATGGACCACATCACAACCGCCGGCGGCCCCGCCGCAGGAAAACAAGCGCCAGCCAAAACCCGCTGGTACAAACAGCTGTACTTCTGGGTACTGACCGCCATCGTCGTCGGCATCCTGGTGGGCTGGCTGGCCCCGTCCGCGGGCATCGCCATGGAACCCATCGGCACCACATTCGTGAACTCGATGAAGATGCTCATCGGCCCCATCGTGTTCCTCACCATCGTGGGAGGCATCGCCAGCGTCGCGGACCTGAAAAAGGTGGGCATGACCGGGCTGAAGGCGCTGACGTACTTCCAGGTCGGCACCATCCTGGCCATGGTGTTCGGACTGGTGGCCATCAACATTTTCCGGCTGGGCGACGGCGTCAATGCAGACGCCGGCAGCATCAAAACCTCGGACTCGGCCGCGAAGCTCATCGACGCCGGCCAGCACCAGGAATGGTGGCAGTTCATCACCCACATCATCCCCAGCAGCATCGCGGGGCCCTTCGTTGAGGGCGACATCCTGCAGATCATCTTCATCGCCGTGGTCTTCGGCATCGCCCTGAACGCCATGGGCAAAGTGGGCGCCCCCGTCCTGGACGGCGTGCAGCGGCTCACCGGCGTGATGTTCAAGATCCTCGGCTTCATCATGAAGGCCGCCCCGCTGGGCGCCTTCGGTGCCATGGCCTACGCCGTGGGCAAGTACGGCGTCTCATCGCTGACCAGCATGGGCGGGCTGATCGCGCTGTTCTACGTCACCTCCATCCTGTTCATCGTGGTGGTCCTCGGCTCAGTCATGGCGTTCCTCAAACTGAACATCTTCACGATGATCCGCCACCTCAAGGAGGAGTACATGCTCATCCTGGGCACCTCCACCGCCGAACCGGCCCTCCCGGGTCTGATGCGCAAGCTCGAGCACGCCGGTGTCAAGAAAGAGACCGTGGGCCTGGTGGTTCCCACCGGCTACAGCTTCAACCTCGACGGCGCGGCCATCTACCTGTCCCTGGCCGCCCTCTACATCGCCCAGGCCACCAACACGGACCTGAGCATCGGCCAGCAGCTCGGCCTGCTCGCTGTCATGCTGCTGACCTCCAAGGGCGCGGCGGGCGTGGCCGGCGGCGGGTTCATCGCCCTCACGGCCACCCTGACCACCATCGGCACCATCCCGGCCGCCGGCATCATGCTGATCTTCGGCATCGACAAGTTCATGTCCGAATGCCGGGCCATCGTGAACTTCACGGGCAACGCCGTGGCCACGCTGTTCATCGCCCGGTGGGACCGCACGCTGGACGTGGACCGCGCCCGCCGCGTCTTCGCCGGTGAAACGGTGGAGCCCCTGGCCGCCACGATGCAAGCGGTACCGGCAGCACCGGCAGCAGAAGTGGTGCCGGCAGCACAGCCAGCCGCAGCATCCGCCGGGGACGCACGGGCCGGCGGTCCGGCACCCGCCGGACCCACCGGCGTCGTCCTTTCCCACAACGAAGCCGCCGCCTCCGCCGGGCACGCGTCCGCTGACCGCCGCCCGGCCTACTCAGAGACTGTCTGACCATGACTGCAGCCACCGCGAAGACCGTACTCATCGCCCCGGACAAGTTCAAGGGAAGCCTCACCGCCGCAGAGGTGGCGGAGGCCCTGGCTGACGGCATCCGCTCCGTGGCAGGTGGGCCCGGAATGTCCGCAGGAATCCGGTGCGAGCTGCTCCCCCTGGCCGACGGCGGCGACGGCAGCGTCGACGCCGCCGTCGCTGCCGGCTTTACCAGGCGCAGCTGCACGGTCTCCGGGCCCACCGGCCGGCCCGTGCAGGCAAGCATCGCGTTCGACGGCGTGACGGCGGTGGTGGAGGTGGCCAACACCTGCGGGCTGGGGCTGCTCCCCCACGGGATACTGGAACCCTTGGATGCCTCCAGCCGCGGCTTCGGCGAGGCCATCCTGATGGCCCTCAGCCTTAATCCGGCCCGGATAGTGCTGGCACTGGGTGGCAGCGCCAGCACCGACGGCGGCATGGGCATGCTGACCGCACTGGGGTTCACGTTCCGTGACAGCCATGGCCTCTTCCTGGCAGGCACGGGCCGGAACCTGCGGGAGATCAGCTCCGTGGACGTCCGGCCGATACCGGAGCTGGCAGGCACGGAGCTCATTGTGGCAAGCGATGTGTCCAACCCGCTGGCTGGGCCGGACGGCGCTCCGGCCGTCTTCGGACCCCAAAAGGGCGCCACGGTTGCTGACATCGCCGCCCTTGACCGGGGCCTTGGAAATCTGGTGGCGGCCCTGGCGCGGGCCGGTACCGGCACCGCTGCGGAGCTGGCCGCCCACCCGGGTGCCGGAAGCGCCGGCGGCATCGGCTTCGCATGCATGCTACTGGGGGCACACCAGGTTTCCGGGGCGGATTTCTTCCTGGACCTGCTGGACTTCGACACACGCCGGGAGCCCTGCGACGTGGTCATCACCGGCGAAGGCAGCATCGACGAACAGACGCTGGCCGGGAAGCTGCCGGCCGCCGTCGCCCGCCGCTCAGGAAACCGCGCGGTCCTCGCCGTGACCGGACGCTCGCTGCTGCCGCGGGAGCGCTGGGCGGACCTGCCGCTGGACCGGGTCTACGCCCTGGCGGACTACACGGAGCTGGATTCGTCCCGCGATCCGGAACTGTCCGCCGCCCTGCTGCGGCGGATCGGCAGGGAAATCGGGCAGGGCATCGGCCAGGACATCGAACCATCCGGCGGCCGGCACCGGGCAGAGAGCACCGTAGAAAGCACAAGCGCCGCCCTCCGCTAAGGCACCGCCCAGGCCCATGGCACGTCCGTAAACCCGGGCGTGCCATGCCGTTTTAGCCGATGTCCACCCACTGCGAGCGCCATTCAGGAGCCGGAAACGCTTCGCTCCAATAGGCCGTTTCCGTGGCGATCCGGCCGTCGCGGAGCTCGAAGATGAACACCGTTTCGTAAACGGGGCCGCCGTAGTCGAGGGATGCCTCGGCCACCACCAGGTTGCCGCCGCTGGTCAGCCGCCGGGGCGTGATGGTGGGCAGCTGCGGGAAAGCGTTGTAGATTCCCCGCCGGTTTTCGGCGCCGCGGACGTACTCGCCGGACTGGGGCCAGTGCATCACCGCGTCCTCATGGAACAGTTCGTCCATGACCTCAATATGCCGGTCGTTGATGCACTGGATCAGCCGGTGCACCACCTTCTCGTTGCTGCCCGTCTCATCCATGGTTTGCCCCGCCCTTTCCCTGCGGACCGTCCACTTTCGCAGTGGATTGTGCGCACATGCTAGGCCTGTCCGGCCGGCAGGGCAACGGCCCGGCGGACGACGGCAGGGCCGCACCTTGAGCGGCCGCGGTTCCTAGGACCCGCCGGCGCCGCAGCCGGTGCCGCCGCCGTATTCCAGCCAGCCCGCCAGGGCGGCGGCGAAGGAGCCACGGATGGCCGGGGTGCTGGTGACAGGCAGGGGCTGGCTACCGCTCCCCCGCGGACCGGAGTTCGCCTGCCATGAAGTCCAGCGCAGCCTGGCCTTCGGGCAGCCCGGCCGTGTGGTTCAGGTGCCCGTGCACGCCGCCCTCGGCGAGGAAGTAGGTCACGGGGACTTTGGCCTGTTCCAGGCTGGCCGCAAAGAGCTCGGCGGAGCCGCGGGCGTCGTCGTACTCGCAGGCAAGAAGGGCCGTTGGCGGGAGCCCTGCAGGGTCCGCGTACCCGGGCATCGCGTAGGACGGCGCCATGCTGACCGGGCCGCCCACGTAGTTCTCCGCTGTCCGGATGCAGTCCTCCAGGGTGAACCGCAGGTGCCGGGGCAGGCCCGCCATGACGTCCTCGTCCAACCCGGCGGCGGGCGGCGGGAGTTCGGCGTGCAGGAAGGGGTAGGCCAGCAGGAGCTTGGCGGGCAGCGGCTTTCCGGCATCGATCAGGTAGAGCGCGGCGCCAACGGCCAGGTTGCCGCCCGCGCCGGCGCCGCCCAGGCACAGCAGCTCCGGGTCCAGCCCCAGCGAGGCGGCGTTCTCGCGGGCCCAGAACCAGCCGGCCAGGGCGTCATCGTGTGGGATGGGGTAGGACACGCCGTCGCGGGCCAGCCGGTAGTCCACGGACAGCACCGGTGTCCCCAAGTCCGCCAGCACGCGGGCCAGGTAGTCCGATTCGGGGATGTCCACGCTGCCGCTGACGAAGCCGCCGCCGTGCAGCCACACCAGGGCCGGAGTGTCCGTCCCGGTGGCTTCGCCGTAGATCCGGATGGCCACGGGACCGTGCCGTCCGTCGGCTGTCACGGTACGGATGGGAACGTCGGGGCCCGGCTGCCGTTCGGCGTCGGGGTTCAGGAACCGGGGGCCTTCCGGCGAGGCAAGGTATTCGGCAAACCCGGCGGCCGGGGCTCCGGGCAGCTGGCTGGCTGATTGCTGGGCTGTTTCGCGTGGCGTCATGGTGTTCCCAGCTTCCGGGAGAAGTAGCCGACGGCGAGGGCCAGGATGGAGTCCATCTGGTCTTCGGCGCCGAAAAAGCAGTGGTCGGCGTCTTTGATGGTGACAACCTCGTGTTCCACGCCGGCCTCCGCGAGCGCGGCCGCCAGCAGGTCGGCCTGGGAATGCGGAACCAATCCGTCGCTGTCGCCGTGGACCAGCAGGAAAGGCGCGGCGCCGGCCGCCACGTAGCTGACGGGGCTGGCCGCTGCCAGCAGGTCCGGGCGGTCCGAGCCGCCCACCAGCATGTATTCCGGCTGCAGCGTCATGCCGGGCGGAACTGCCGCGGTGAGCGCGGGCGGGAACAGGCTCTCCGGGAGCTGCATGGGCGGGATGTCCGCCAGGGAGGACACCCCGTAGAAGTCGACGACGGCGCTGACGCCGGTGGCGTGCCCCTGCGCGCCGAGGCCGCCGTCCAGATCCGGGCGGTTGCCGGTGAGCCCAAGCAGCGCCACAAGGTGCCCGCCGGCGGATTCGCCCCAGGCGCCGAACCTGTCCGGATCAATGTTCAGGGGGGCGGCAAACTCACGGAGGTAGCGCAGCGCGGCCTTCAGGTCGTGGAGCTGGGCCGGGAACGGCGCCTCCAGCGAGTGCCGGTAGTCCGCGGTGGCGCAGGCGATGCCGGCCTCGTTCAAGAGCCTGAAGACCGAATCCGGCGCGAAGGTGGGCGGCAGTTCACGCCGGTCCCCCAGCTGGAAGGCGCCGCCGTGCACCCACAGCACCAACGGCGTCGGGCCGGACGCCCGGCGTGGCAGCCAGATGTCCATCTTGAGGGGGCGGAATCCGATGGCGCGCGCATACGTGACCTCGCGGTGCACGGACGACGCGTCCGAGACGGCCTCCGGTGTACCGGGTGCGTCGTACACGGGGAACGGCGGGACGTCCCTGTTTCCCGGCCGGGAAACGTCAGCGCCGGAAGCGTCAGGGCCGGAAGCGTCAGGGCCGGAGACGTCAGGGCGGGAAACGCCAGGGCCGGAGACGTCAGGGCGGGAAGGGTCAAGTACGTCGGTAGCGTAGTCCACTGTCATAGTGTGCTCCTCATCAGCTCGGGGTGTGCGGTGTCCCCGCCGGTGGCGGCGAGGAAAGTATGGTGTCCGGGTCCCACGACGGCGGCCGGTTTCCCGGGCAGCAGCACCTCAGCAGTGGTGCCGGAGGGGATGTCCGCGGTGAGCGTCAGCACGCCGTCGTCCGTCATTCCGCCCGGCGCCGAAGCATCCTTTGACAGGGTCCAGGCCACAGTGATCTGGCCGTGGGGCCCGTGGTGGGAGGTGGCGGCGGATGTGATGCCGGCGCCGGGGCGCGGTTCAATGATGACCCGGTCCCAGCCGGCACTGCCGGGCACCTGCCGCAGCCCGGCGGTGTAGCGGTGCAGGAACGAGACCACCGCGCCCTTGCTGTAGTGGTTCAGCGACTGGTGCGGCGTGCCGTCAGCATCGATGCCGTCCCACAGTTCCCAGACAGTGGTGGCGCCGCGGTCCACCATGGCCAGCCAGGACGGCTCTGTGTCCTGCATCAGCAGTTCATAGGCGAGGCCCAGGTGGCTGTTGTCGGCCAGGACCGGGAGCAGGTAGGGGGTAGCCAGGAAACCGGTGCCCAGGTGGGTGCCGGCGTCGCGGATCAGTTCCACCAGCTGTGCGGTGACGGTTGGGCGGTGCTCCGGGCTGACCAGTCCGAACGCCAGTGCCCGGACGCAGTTGGCCTGGCTGGCGACGGTGACCCGGCCGGCGGCGTCCACGTATTCCGTGGCCCAGGCGTCCCGGATGGTGTCCGAGAGCTCCGCGAGGCCGGCTGCTTCCTCCACCAACCCGAGCACCCGGGCGATGCGGGCCATCAGGTCCGTGGTGTGCCGGTAGTAGGCGGTGGCCACGATGCCGTTGTCCGCGGTGCGGGCAGCGAAGAGGTCCGGCTCGGGGCCGCCCGGTTCCATCCATTCGCCGAAGTGGAAGCCGGTGTCCCACAGGAACTTCTCGTGGGCGGCCGGGACAGGCGCCTGCGCTGCGCGGGTGGCGTGCCGCTGGGTTTCGGCGGTGGTCCGGACGAAGCCCAGCCACCGCTTCATGGCCGCCCAGTTTTCAGCGAGGATCGAGGCGTCCCCGGTGGCCAGGTAGGCCTCCCAGGGCACCATGACCATCGCGTCGCCCCATCCGGAGGAACCATTGGTGAAGCCCATGAATTCGGCCGAGGTGGCGGCAGGGCCGGGCGACGGCGAGATGTTGGCAATGACGCCGTTGTCCCACTGGTCGGCGCGGACGTCCCGCAGCCATTTGCGGGTGAAGCCGGTGACGTCGTACAGGTACGCGGCTGTGGGGACAAAGAGCTGCCAGTCCCCGGTCCAGCCCGCCTTTTCGCGCTGCGGGCAGTCGGTGGGGACCTCGCAGGAGTTGCCCAGGAAGCTCCACTCCACAATCTCGTGGAGCTTGTTCAGCCGTTCGTCGCTGCAGTGGAACGTGCCGATGCGTTCCAGGTCGCTCCGGACCAGGCAGGCGGTGATGTCCTCCTGGTGAAGGTCCGCGGCGAGGCCCTGGACCGAGGCGTACTGGAACCCGTGCGTGGTGTGCCGGGGCTCGAAGACTTCGCCGGCGGCGCCGGAGGCGGTCACGGTGTCCACCTGCCCGGCGTCCCGGAAAGCCCCGGGCGTGCGGAAGTCATGCGGGCGCAGGTGGTCCCGGGTGACGTCACCGTCCGGACCGAGTGCCTCGCCGTGTTCCAGGGTGACGGTTTCGCCCGCCGCACCAAGTGCAGCCAGGCGGATCCAGCCGTGGATGTTCTGGTCGAAGTCCACCACCTGGTGTCCGTTGGGCAGCCGCGTAATGGACACCGGCGCCAGCTCCGCCGTCACCCGGGTGGGCGGGGCGAGGGGCCCGGTGAGTGCGTCGAAGCTGCCGGAACGCACGACGGCGGCCCGCGGCGGCGCTGGCCGAAGACCTGGTCCGCGCGCAGCTTCCCCGCGGTCGCCTGCCCGGGGTGACTCACCGCCGTCGGCCCTTCGGAAATCAACGTGCTGCCCCGCCATGAGGTCCGCGCTGACGACTTCCGTGGCGGACACCAGCCACGACGCGTCGGTGCCGATGACCTGCCGTCCCGCCCCGGACTCCAGCTCGAGCTGACAAAGGAATGCCGTGTGTGTGCCGTACATGTCGGCGTCGCGCGTGTACCCGAAGGTGCCGCGGTACCAGCCGTCGGTGACGACGGCGCGGAGGGTGTTGCGGCCCGCAGTGAGCAGGGCGGTGACGTCATAGGCCTGGACCTGGAGGGTGGTGTTGTAGCTGGTGGAGCCGGGGGTGAGCTGCTGGTCGCCGACGCGCTGACCGTTGATGAAGAGTTCGTAGATGCCGTGGGCGGTGGCGTAGGCGCGGGCCTTGTCCGGGGCTGCCGGCAGGTCGAAGGTCCTGGTGAGTGCGCAGCCGGGCCGCTCCCCCGGACCCGGAATCGCGGACTCGTCGGCGCCGATCCACTGTGCCGTCCAGTCCGAAGGGTGCAGGAACCCCAGCTCCACGATCATGGGCTGGGACCAGTCGCTGGGCGTTTCCGTGCCGCCGGCGGTGACGTCCCAGGTACGCACCTGCCACTCGAACCGGCTGCGGGAATCCAGGGCCGGTCCGCTGTAGGCGATGCCGCTGGACTCCGCGGACTCGATCCGTCCGGTGTCCCAGCCGTTCGAAGCTGTGATCCGGTACGCGGCCTGCCGGATGGTTCCGGCGGGCGGCGTCCAGCCCAGGCGGGGCTCGCGGACGGCCAGGCCCATGGCTTCGCTCAGGTGTTCGGCCCGGAGCCGGGTGGGGGCGGTCATGCGGCAGGACTCCTGGAGGTGGTGGTGCTGGGACTTCAAGCTTCGTTGGCTGGGCTTTACCCTCACAGGCGGCTTTCAATGGTTGGAATAGTATTGTGGTTCAGCTCACGGTGCCGCCGTGGGCCGTATGCTCTGCCAACGGCGCTAGGAACCACTGCCATGACCCTCACTCCGGACACGGATACCCCCAACGCCGCCGCGCCTGCCCGCGGAAAGCGGCCCAAACAGGGCGAACCCGTCATTGACCGGGCGCTGAGCCTGCTGGCCGTCTTCTCGGACCGCCGCCGGGCGCTGACCCTCTCGGAGCTCGCCCGCCACGCGGACATGCCCGCGCCCACCGCGCTGCGCCTGATTTCCCGGCTGGTGGCCTGGGGTGCGCTGGAGAGGCTCGACGACGGCCGGTACGTCGTGGGGGTCCGCCTCTGGGAGGTGGCATCCCTGTCTCCCCGCGGGCACGGCGTGCGAGAAATCGCGCTGCCTTACCTCGAGGACCTTTTCGAAGTCACGCGCCACCACGTCCTGCTGGCCGTGCGGGACAACGAACAGGCGGTGCTGATCGAACGGCTCTCATCCAAGGACGCCCCCGAGGTGGCGTACCGGGTGGGCGGCCGGGCGCCGCTGCGGTCCACCGCCGTGGGGCTGGTGCTGCTGGCGGGAGCGGACCAGCAGTTCCAGGAAGCCATCATGGCCAAACCGCCGGAGAAGGAACCGGGTGTGGCGGAGATGCCCGAGGGGCAGCTGCGGCGGACCCTCTCCGACGTTCGCCGCACCGGAATCGCCATGATCCGGCGCAGCCACCCATCAATGACCGTGTCCGTGGCCTCGCCGATCTTCGATGCGCAGAATTCGGTGGTGGCGGCCCTGTCCATCGTGGTTCCGGACGGCTCCACGCCACCGAACGTGCTGGCGCCGGCGGTCCGCGCCGCCGCCCGCGCCGTCTCCAGGAACCTGGGGCACCAGGCAACGGTCAGCGCTGACGTGCGGACGCACTCGCGGGGGTAGCCGCCTAGCCCGCCGTGGCGGGGGCGTTCCGTGCAAACGAGCGGGCCGCCCGGGAACCTGCGGCGGCGCTGGCACCGATGGTGATCAGGGCGCCCAGGATCAACGCCGAGGCTTCGCCCGGCTCCAGCAGGTTCAGCTGGGTGCCGATGGCGGCGGCAGCAACCGGCACGCCCAGCTGGGACGCCGAGAGCACCGCGAGTGGCAGCGGCTGGCCGAGCAGGCGCAGGCTGCCGTGGACCAGCAGGGTTCCTGCTCCGAGGCAGAGCCCGAGGAGCACCATGCCGGGGGTGCCTGCGAGGGCCCGCAGGTCCAGCGATGCGCCCAGCCAGACGAAGAACACGGGCCCGAGGAAACCGTCGCTCACGGCGAAGAGCTGATGCGCCAGCCGCCGGGGTTCACCCACGGCCGCCACCACCAGCCCGAAGGAGAATCCGGCCAGCATCACGGACACATGCCCTGCCACCGCAAGCCCGGAGAGGGCGAAGAGCAGGGCCAGCTGGATCCGGAGTTCAAGGGCGAACTTCCGGTCCTCGGACACGTCGTGCACCCGCCCGCGGGTGCCGCTGAGCTCCAGCCAGCGGAGCACGAAGAACAACGCCACCGAACAGGCCGCGACGGCGGCCGCCCCCACCGCCGCCCGCGCAGCGTTGGGCGGGTCCACGGCGAGCGGCAGCGCTACGATGCAGGCGATGTCCGCCACGGCAACCTGCGCCGTGGTGGTGAGGACCTTTGGACCGGCCAGCCGCAGGGAATCAATGATCGGCAGGACCAGCGCCGCCGAGGACGAGGCAAGCAGGACGATGTAGAGCGGGGCGTGGCCGGTGCCGAAGGCGAACGCAATGCCGGTTCCGACGGCGGCCGCGAGCGCCGCGGCGATGGCTGCGCGGAGCGCCCCGCCGGCCAGGGCGGGGCGGATGGCCCGGTCCCGCGCCGGCACGTGCGTTCCGGCCACGAACATGATGAGCGCGAACCCCACCTCCGCCACGAATGTGAAGGTCGGGTCTGAGGAATCCACAAGGCCCAGGCCGGTGCGCCCAATGGCGATGCCGGCCAGCAGCTGCCCCAGCACCATGGGCAGGTGCCACTTCCGTGGGAACGCCAGCAAGGGTCCGAGGAGCGCGACGGCGGCGATCAGCGAGAGCTGGAAGAACGACACGGCCCTCCTTCGGCCTGGGCGGTTGGTGTTGCGGTGGTTACCGGGGTGCGTCGGCCAGTTTGAGCGGAATGTCGGTATTTTCATCCGTCAGGTAGCTCGCGCACACCCGGTGGTAGCCGTCAGCGATCTGGGCCGGGATGCCTTTGGCGAGGTCGCCGCGGACCATCAGGATGGGCGAAAGCTTCCTGCCGTCCCTGACCTTCTTCAGGTCCGATGCCACATGGGCATTGTCCGCGGGCAGCAAGGCCAGCCTGGCGGCGCGGAGAATGTCCTTCGCCTTCCGGTGCTGGATCGGGGCGGCCTGGAGCGAGGCGACGATGGCGGCAGCGACGTCGTCGGGCGCCAGCAGGGAAAGGTAGTCCGCGGCAGCGGGATAGTCCTTCGCCTCAGGTTCGAGCAGCCACAGGACGCCATCCTTGCCGCTGTCACTCATATGCGGGTCCTTTCCTGCCGGGGTGCCGGCTCGCAGCGTCCGTGGCCCGTGGGATTCGCCAGCGGCGCGGATGGTGCGCTCACAGTATCCACGCCGGTGCAGGCGGTCAACGGCATAGGGACTGTGGGCCGGTCAGGAAGCAGACCGGGTGTCGAACGCTGCCGCTGATTCACGCAGCAGCCGGGCAACGGTATCCAGCGGGGTGCTGGCCGGCCGGCGCCCCGCGAAGCGCCGCAGGACGATGCGCCGGGTTCCCAGGCCGGGGACGTCCAGGACTTCCACTCCGTCCTGGACCACGCCGGCGAGGGCCAGGGTGGGGACGATGGCCACCCCTTCGCCCGCGGCGACAAGCGCCAGTGCCGTCAGGGTTTCCTGGTACTGGTGCACCGTTTCGATGTGGGCGCCCGTCGAGTGGCGAAGCCGTCCGATCACGGCGGCGTTGGCTGCTGATTGCTCGACGCCCAGCCACGGAAGCGGGAGCCGGCCAAGGTCCACGTTTTCGGTGGTCAGCAGCGCCCCGGTGGGGACAACCAGTTTCCATGGTTCGTCCAGGAGCGGCTCCTCGATCATCCCGGCCGCGAGTGTCCGCTGCTCCGCTGTGGTCGAGTCCAGCTCCACCACCACGGCATCGAGCTGGCGTTGCCGGAGCAGCCGCATCAGGGCGGGATAGTCGTCCTCCACGATCCGGATCTGCAGCTGGGGGAACTGGTTCCGCCACTCGGGGAGCCGCGGAATCACTACTGTCCGCACGAAGCTGGTGAACCCGCCGATGCGCACCACCCCTTCGATGGTGGCGCCGCTTTCCATCCGTGCGCGCGCCACGGTGAGGGCGCGTTCGATCTCTTCGCCCGCTTCAGCCATGGCCAGGCCGGCGGGCGTCAGCACCGATCCCTTCGGCGTCCGCAGTACCAGCGCCTGCCCCGTTTCGTGCTCCAGTTTGCTCAGTTGCTGGGACACGGCGGAGGGCGTGATCCGCAGCTCATCGGCCGCCGCGAGGACACCGCCCGTGCGGGCCACGGCCAGCAGCACCAGCAGGCGGCGCGGGTCGAGATTCATGTTAAGCCGTTCTAAACCTGGTCTTCAGAAGAATGCAATTGAACTACACCTCTTCCGGCCCCCACAATTGCCGTTAGGTAACGATTTCAGAGAGGACACCATGGAACTGCTGTGGGAAATTGCCGGTTGGGCCGGCGCCGTCGCCATCCTCAGTGCATACCTGACCGTCTCCATGGGGTGGCTGAAGGCCGGCAAGGCTTTCCAGACCGCGAACCTCGTGGGCGCGTCCGCATTCATCATCAACGGCGCCTTCCACGGTGCGTGGCCTTCCGTGGCCACAAACGTTGCCTGGTGCCTCATTTCCGCCGTGGCGCTTCTTCGCATGCGCGCCGCCGGCGGCTCTGCCAGCAATGACGCTCCCGCGGTGCAACTGCCCGGCGTCCCGGACGCCACCGGCCAGCTCGCCGTCATCGAGCCGCGCGTCAGCGGACCGTACCCCATTGAGGCGCGAGCGGTCGAAGCCTATGCAGCGGAGACCTATGCCGCTCAGCCCTACGTCGCTGAGCCTTACGCGGCATGCACGGCATCCGCCGTCGCACCCACACGGCAGGGCGCCGTCGCCGTCTAGCGGTGGCCATCGGGCACCGTGCTGATCAGTCAGTCTTCGCCGCGGTAGGACACCCGGCGGACCAGGACCTCACCGTCAACGGCGTAAACGCCGAACGCCCTCCCGGTGAAGGCCTTGGCGGTTTCGAAGGTCCAGTGCCGCCCGTCGAGCTCGGCCAACAGCACCTCCGGGCTCCCGCCAGGCCCGGCGGCGCGGACGGTCAGGCGGATCCTGTCGCCACCCACGGCGCCGGCGCTGAAGTCCGACGGCGGCGGGCTGGCCACGATGGCCAGTTCCACGTCGCCGGACGGAACCGTCGCCTCCCACGTCCGGTCAAAGCCGGCGACGACGGCACGCGCGGTGATCCTGACGCCGTCGCAGTCCTTACTCTGCCCCTGGCTGGCTTCGATGCCGAACCAGTTGTCCTCGGCGTTCCGCACGGCCACGCCCCCACTGCCCGTGGCGACGCTCAGCACCGCCCGGAATTCCATGCCGAGGTGGCGCTGGCGCTGGGCGAGGAAGCAGGGCCGGGGCGAACCCATGGTGCTCCCGTCGCCGGCGATCAGGAGGCCCTTGGACGTCGGCGCCGTGAATTCGGCGGGCATCCTGCGGACCCCGATCCAGGCGGGGTGGTCCGGGCCTGCACCGTGGGTGAAGTCGTACTCCGCCTGTTCCGGCCGCGTCCCGCCCACGACGGGAAGCTGCGCGTGGGGCCACCCGTCTTTCCACTCCACCCCGGTGAGGAAGGCTTCCCTGCCCAGGGGTGAAAACGCCTGGGTGAGGCCCACCGGACGCACGCCCAGCAGGACCATGGCCGTGCCGCCGTCGGGAAGCTCCACCAGGTCTGCATGCCCGGTGTTCTGGACCGGGGATCCAGTGCCTGCAGCGGTGAGGACGGGGTTGTGCGGCGCGGGCTCGAAAGGTCCGTCCGGGCGGCGTGACCGTGCCACGGTGACGGCGTGGCCCCTGTCCGTCCCGCCCTCCGCAGCGACCAGGTACCACCAGTCGCCGCGGTGGTAGAGGTGCGGCCCTTCCGGCGCATAGAGTCCGCTGCCGGACCACAGCGCGCGGGGCTGCTCAAGCGCTTCTCCAGTTGCGAGATCCACCCGCACCTGCTGGATGGCGTCCGGGTGGCGGGCGAAGGTGACATAAGCGGTGCCGTTCTCATCCCACGCGAGGTCCGGGTCGATGCCGTCCACCGCCCCAATGGCTGTGCCGTCGCTCCAGGGGCCGGCGGGGTCGGTGGCCGTGAACACCACGCAGCCCCGGCCGCCGAGGAAGATCGACACGATCAGGTAGAAGACACCGTCACGGTAGCGGAGGGTGGGCGCCCAGACTCCTCCGGGGGTGGGGACGTTGGCGAGCCGGACCTGCTCCTCGCGGGTGGCCACGTGCCCCACCAGCTCCCAGTCCTTGAGGTCCTTGCTGTGATAGATCGGCAGGCCCGGCAGGTATTCAAAGGAGGACGTGGCCAGGTAGTAGCCGTTCGGGGTGCTGACGATGCTGGGGTCAGGGTTGAATCCGGACAGGATGGGGTTGGTCTGCATCCAGCCATCCTGCCGCCTGCAGCCACGTCAGGGCCGGGCCGGTTTCACCCTTTGGAAGGCATTCTGCCCGGCAGGCTGCGCGTCCTTTACAGGAAGCTGTCCTCGCTGAGCTCGAAATCCTCGCCCCCTGCCAGTTCAACGCTGACGCGTCTCCCGTCCCACACGACGTCCCGCCGCACGGCCTCGGGCGAACGGAGCACCGCGCTCCCTAGGACCCCGCCGGACCACCGAAGGTCCACCCCGATGCCGCCCACAGCGCGCAGCCCCCTGACCGATCCCTCGCCCCATGCGGCCGGCAGTGCCGGGAGGAGCCGGATGGCGGCGGCGTCCGACTGCACCAGCATCTCCGCGATTCCAGCCGTGGTCCCAAAGTTGGCGTCGATCTGAAAGGGCGGGTGCGCGGTGAACAGGTTGGGGTAGACCCCGCCGCGTTCGGTCAGCCCGTCCCCGGCAACGCGCAAGGCGAGGTGCAGGCTCTCCTCCGCTTTGCCGGCGACGCCCAGGTGGGCCCACAGGCCGAGGCGCCAGGCCATGGCCCAGCCCGTCGACTCCGGGCCCCGGAGTTCCAGCGTCCGTACTGCCGCGGCGGCCAGTTCCGGGGTAGCCTCCAGGCTCCATTCCTGCAGCGGGAACAGCCCCGCCAGGTGCGAGGTGTGCCGGTGTTCCGGCTCGTGTTCGGTGGCCGGGAAGGACCATTCGAGGACTTCACCGCGGCCGCCGATGGCTGGCTGCGGAAGCGCCGCCACCTTCCGGGTGAGGTCATCGAGCCAAGGCACGGGGGCACCGAGCACTGCCGCCACCTGCCGCGCCGAGGCGCACAGTGCACTGAGCAGGGAAACGTCCATGGTGGCGGACCTGCCCACCGCCGCGGGGCCGCCGTCGTCCGCGACAAAGCGGTTTTCGGGAGAGGTCGACGGCGACGTGTGGGTTCCGCTGTCAGCTTCGCCGATGATCCAGTCCAGTGCGAAGAGGGCCGCGCCTTCGAGGGCGGGCCACGACGCTTGGAGGCGGGCGAGGTCCCCCGTATAGGAGTAGTGCCGCCACACGGAGTCCGCCAGCCATGTTCCGCCCATCGCCCAACTGGCCCACATCGCGTTGCCCTTGCCTGCTCCCACCGCGAACGGGTGGCCCCAGGGGTCGGTGTTGTGGTGGGCCGCCCAGCCGCGGGCACCGTACAGGCCCGCCGCCGCGGTCCCGGTGCGGGCGAGGGTGTCCACCAGCCGGAGCAGCGTTTCGTGGCATTCCGCGAGGTTGGTTGTCAGGGCCGGCCAGTAGTTCATCTGGGTGTTGATGTTGATGGTGTAGTTGCTGCTCCAGGGCGGTTGCAGCTGCTCGTTCCAGATGCCCTGGAGGTTGGCCGGGAACCCGCCCGCCCGCGAGGAGGCGATCAGCAGGTACCGGCCGTAGTGGAACAGCAGTGCCATCAGGGCAGAGTCGGACCTATCCGTTTCAAAGGCGTGGATGCGCTCATCGGTCGGTTTCCCTGCGGCGGCCGTCGAGCCGCCGCCGAGCTCGAGGGATACGCGGCTGTAGAGCCCGGCGTGGTCGGCGAGGTGGCGCTCCATGGCCGGCTCGAAGGATTCTTCTTCCAGTACCCCCGCGATCCGTGCGCTGAGGAGCCGTGCCAGCGCATCGGCGTCGTCCGCGGTGTTGGCGTGGCGGGCATAAGGGTGGTTGAGCACGGTGCCCGTCGCCACGACGATCCGGACAAAAGTGGCGCCCCGGATGCCCAGGACCCCGTGGGCAAAGCCGGCTTCGCCGTCCGTGACAATGCCGGCGTGGACCGCACCGGCCCGGGAATCCGGGCCATAAACGACCGGTTCGGCAGTCTGTTCATGGGACGGCGCGACGTCAGCGGGAAGCACCACGCCCAGCCGGAGCTCCGTTCCCCAGTCCTGCGTGACGGCGTCCATGCCCCGTGCGGCGATTTTGTCCGGCGAGATCCCGATCCGCAGGTCAGCGGGAGCACCAAACGCGATGTCGTGCACAATGACGGCGTCGGGGTGGGAAGCGAACGTCCGGTGACGTGCCTCGGAACCGTCCAGGAGGTAGCGGTGCCCGGCGATGCCTGTCCGGAGATCGAGCCACCGGGCGGGGCCATCTGCCGGAGCGGCGGTGCCGGCGGCTTCGACGGACACGACGGCGAACGGAAGGTACGCCTGTGAATGCGTGCTTTGGAAGGCCATCAGCAGGTCTTCCGCCCGCCGGACGTCACCGGCGTCGATGGCCTCGCGGACGGCCTGGAGCCGGGCCGTCCCGTCGGCCGGGTCGAGCAGCGGCGCAGACCTGTCCGTGGGGCCGGACCAGGCCGAGCCCTCGTTGAGCTGGACGCGCTCGCCGCCGGCCAGGCCGCGCAGCGTGGCACCGGTTAGGCCGTTGCCCACCGGCAGTGACTCGACGAACTGTTCCGCGGGAGCGCGGTACCAGAGCACGTGGCCGGGATCGGCGCGGGACAGTTCGATGGCCGGCGGTTGCCCCGCGGCGGCCGGGCGGCTCAGTACTGTCCCTTAATCACGAAGTAGGAGCCGCGGATGGTGCCCGCGAGCTTGGATTTCTGGCGCGCAAACTTGAAGCTGGACGCCAGTTCCTCCGGCACCTCCATGCCGTCGGACAGCTTGAATCCAACCGCCCGCTTGGCGCCCTCCTCGATGCCGTACATGACGTTGATGGCCAGCCCGGACTCGTAGAACACGTACGCCATCCGCAGCCCGTCCACCTCGAAAGAAGACACTTCAAGCGGCTTCGAGGCAATCACCAGGTCCCGCTCCTCGGCGAGGATGTTGTGGATGTAGGCGAGCGTCTCCGGATCGTCTTGGGCGGCGGTGACGGTGAAGTCATGGTCGTACTTGTTCTTGTAATAGCGTGCCTCGTTGGCGCGCAGCCCGGCCAGGGCGTCCACCACCGGCGATGATTCCAGGCCAACGGTGGAGACGTTCTTGAAGTCCACGGTGTACGGCATGAGTCCTCCTGGGTTTTGTCCTGTGGCACATCGTTGCAGATCAGGGGCTGCCGCGCACTCACAGCTCCGGTTTGCGGGCAACCACGGTGTGGGTGCAGGGGACGAGGTCCCGCTCGGCTTCCGGCCACGCGTAGCCGTCCGGTTTTCCCAGTTGTCCCTGTTGGTGGCGCGTGCGGTCTCCCAGTCGACCGCGATGGGCTGTCGCTCATTCCGGCAGCCTACATCGTTGTACAGCCACGGGTACCGGAACACCCTCCATCATTACAGGATCCTGATACCGGCCCCGCTGATCCCAATCTCGGTGAGGGTGACCCGTTCGTCCGGAGAGCTGTTGGGCCAGTGGAAGCTCAGGTAGTCACGTCCGCCGGCCGTGCGGAGGATCATGCCATGGCCGCCGTCGCTGGACCACAGAGGCTCGCGATGCTGGGTCCAGGGCCCGGTGATGGTCCCGCTGGCCGACTCGGCGACGCCCATCGCATACCCAGTCTCGCCATGGCTGGACCACAGCATGAGAAGCCTGTCCTCAGCGGCGCGCACCAGGAACGGCCCGTCGGTGAACATGGGATCCGCGGCCAGGTTCAGTCCCTTGGGAGGTTCCACGCCCTCCGGGAAACGAAGGGGACGGGTCCAGTTGGCCGAGGACGCCGCGAACAGGAGGACCGGCTCATCAACACCGGAGCGGAGGTCCTCGGACAGCCGCAGCGCGTACATTTTGCCGTCACCGATGCCTGCCTGGTCCGGCGTCCCCTCCGTCCCGCGGCTGTAGACCAGCCAGCGGGTGCCGTCGCCGTCGATATGCAGGGTTCCGTCCAGGCATGGCTGGGTTGCCGGCGTGACAGGTCCGTCGCTCCAAGGGCGGTAAGGGCCGGTCGGGCTGTCCGAGACCAGCACTGCTACCCCGCGGGGGCGCTCGCCAGTGGACGTGGCAAATGTGGCGAACATAAAGAACCGCCCGTCAAGGGCGTACACCTCCGGCGCCCAGAACTGGGTGTCCGCCCAGAAGCCGTCGGGCGGCCGAAACGCTGCGATGGGGCCTTCCCAGTGCTCCAGGTCGCGGCTGGTGTAGCAGTCAAAACCCGTTGCCGGCCCGCCCCACACGTTGGTGTCACTGGTTCCGAACAGGACGAACTCGCCGGGGGCAGACTCCAGGATGAAAGGGTCACGCATCCGGATGTCCTCGAGGCGGAACTGCGGAACAGTCTCCTGTTGGCCCGTCATCGGCTTACCTCATAGTCGGGGGCAGGCGCCAGCGCCGCTTCGAAGTGGTGCGTTCCGCCCGTGACGCCGTGCCGCGCACCGTCCGGAAGGACGACGTCGGCCGCCACCCCGTCCGGGACGGTCGCCTCGAGCCGGAACCCGCCGTCGTCGTACTTCCACGCGGTGCGGACCTCGCCGTGCGGGGTCTTCAGGGACGTGGACGCCCAGTCGATCCCCTCCCCCGGCTGCGGCTGGATGAGCACGCGGGAGTAGCCGGGTTCCAGCGGGCGGATGCCGCCGATGGCCTTGTGCATCCAGTCCGCCACAGCGCCCAGGGCGTAGTGGTTGAAGCTGGTCATTTCGCCGGGGTTGATGGTGCCGTCCGGGAGCATGGAGTCCCAGCGTTCCCACACCGTGGTGGCGCCCATGGTTACCGGGTACAGCCAGGACGGGCAGCCCTCCTCCAGCAGCAGCCGGTACGCCCCGTCCACATGCCCGGTATCGGTCAGTGCGTGGGTGATGAACGGCGTCCCCGCGAAGCCGGTGGACACCCGGTAGCTGTTGTCGCGGACCAGTTCGGCCAGGCGGTTGCCGGCGAATTCCCGCAGCTCCGGCGTCAGCAGGACGTCGAAGGCGATGGCCAGCGCGTAGACGGTGGTGCAGTCGCTGGAAATGGTGCCGTCGGCCGCCACGTAATGCTCGGCGAAGGCGTTCCGCACCCGGGCGGCGAGCGCCTCGAAGGAGGCCTCGTCGTCGTGCTTCCCCAGCAGTCCTGCGGCCCGGGCGGTGAGAATTGCGGTCCGGTACATGCAGGCGGTGGCCACGACGGCGGTGTCCGCCTTGGCTGCCCACGGCTGGTCCGGAGCGGCATCGGGATCGAGCCAGTCACCGAACTGGAAGCCCGAATCCCACAGCCCGGCGGGCGAGAGCAGGCCTTCCACCCGGCGGGTGTGGGCGGCCATCGATTCGTACTGGTTCTCCAGCACGGACAGGTCACCGTAGGCCTCCCACAGGGCCCAGGGCACCCAGACGGATGCCTCGCTCCACAGCGCGGAGGATTCCGGGGCGGGGAATTCAGCCGGCTGCGGGCAGTACTTCAGGACGTCGGGCACGGTGATGGGGACCAGCCCGTCCTGCGCCTTCTGCTCCGCGGCGAGGTCCAGCAGCCAGTCCTGCAGGAAGCCCTTGACGTCGTAGAGGAAGGCGGCGGTGGGCGCGAAGACGCCGATGTCGCCGGTCCAGCCGAGCCGTTCGTCGCGCTGCGGGCAGTCCGTGGGCAGGTCCAGGAAGTTGCCGCGCAGGCCCCAGACGATGTTGCGGTGCAGCTGGTTCACCAGTTCGTTGGAGCACTCGAAGGTGCCGGTGCGCTCCAGGTCGGAGTGGACCACCACGGCTTCGAGGTCATCGGCACCGAGGTTCCCAGGCCAGCCGGTCACCTCGGCGTAGCGGAAGCCGTGGAAGGTCTTGGTGGGCTCGAAGGAATCCTGGCCGCCGGAGAGGATGAACGTGTCCGTGGCCTTCGCCGTGCGCAGCGGCCGGACGCCCAATTCGCCCTCCTCCAGCACTTCGGCATGCCTGATGGTGATGGTGTGGCCCGCTTCGCCCTGCACGGTGAACCGCAGCCAGCCAACCAGATTCTGGCCGAAATCCACCAAAGTCTTTCCGCCCGGCGAGGTGAAGACCTCGACGGGACGTACGACGCCGGCACGCACCACGGGCGGGCCCACCGGCTCAGCCAGCCGCCCGACGTCGAACGCCACCTCGCGCGCACCGGTCCAACCGGTGCCGGGCACGAAGCCCGGTTCCGCCCAGCCCTGCTGGAGCCGGCGGGAATCGATGGTTTGGCCGTCGTAGAGGTCGTTAAAGGTGGTGGCGGACAGGCCGGCCTGCCAGGACGCATCCGAGGCAACGGACTGGACGTGCCCGTCGGCGAACTCGATGTCCATCTGGCCGAAGAACCCCAGCTCGCTGCCGTAGAGGTTGGACATGCCGTGCCAGGCCAGCCTGCCGCGGTACCAGCCGTTGCCGAGCTCGACGCCGATCACGGTGGTGGGCCGGATGAGTGCGGTGACGTCGTAGCTGCGGTGGCGGAGGCGCCACTCGTAGGAGCTCCAGCCCGGGCTCAGCACATCCGGACCCGCGGGGACGCCGTTGATGGACGCCTCGTAGACGCCCAACGCGGTGGCCCGCAGCGTCGCCTTCACCACGGCGCCGTGGTCCTCCTCAAGGGTGAACTCCTTGCGGAGCAGCGGGGCGCCGTCGAAGTCGTTTTCGGGCGTGATCATGGCGGCGAGCCAGGAAGCTGAAGTCATGGAGGGAGTGTTCCGTTCTGGTGGAAGCAGGGTCAAGGGTGGTTCGGTCCGCGAAAACGCGGGCGCCGTCAGGCGTAGTGGCAGGCGACGTCCGCCGTGCCCACGCGCCGCAGCGCCGGGCGTTCGGTGGCGCAGAGTTCGGTGGCGAGGGGGCAGCGGAGCCGGAAGGGGCAGCCGCCGGGACCGGGTACTGCGGCGGCGCCGGTGCGGACTCCGAGCGATTCGCGGGCTTCCCGCCGGGCGGCCTGTTCGGCGGGCCGGGGCACGGGTGAGGCGGCCACGAGGGCCTGCGTGAAGGGGTGCCGCGGGTTTTCGGTGACGGCCGCCGCCGGTCCGCTTTCCATGACCTGGCCGCGGTAGAGCACCACCACCCGCTGGGCCAGGAACTGCACCACGGCGATGTCGTGGGCGATGAACAGGTAGCTCAGCCCGCGCTCGTCGCGGAGGTCGGCCAGGAGGTTGAGCACCTGCGCCTGGGTGGAGAGGTCCAGGGCGCTGACGGCTTCGTCGCAGACCACCAGCTGGGGGTCGCAGATCAGGGCCCGCGCCACGGAGATCCGCTGCCGCTGGCCACCCGAGAACTGGCTGGGGTAGCGGTCCACGGCCTCGCGCGGGAGCCCGACGCGTTCCAGCATGTCCTCAGCCTTGGCGCGGGCCTCTGCCGCCGGCACGCCACGGAGGCGCAGCGGTTCCGCGAGGGACGTGCCAACGGTGTTGCGGGGGTTCAGGGAGGAGTTGGGGTCCTGGAAAACCGCCCGAAGTTCGCCGCCAAGGGCCCGCCGCTGGGCGGCGCCGGCGGAGGTAATGTCCTTGCCCTGGTAGCTGATGGACCCGCCGGAGACCTTCTGCAGGCCCAGGATGGCCTTGCCGATGGTGGACTTGCCTGAGCCGGACTCCCCCACCAGTCCCACGGTTTCGCCAGGGGCGATGCTGAAGCTGACATGGTCGACGGCGGCCGGTGCGGCTGCTGCCTTGCGTCCCCGGCCGTAGCGGACCACCAGGTCCTTGACCTCCAGCATGGGGGTGCCGTCGTAGGGAAGGGTGGAATCGGTGCGTTCCGTGACTGCGGTGCTCATGCCAGGTCCTTCTCGATGACGGCGGTGTGCTGGGAGGTGGCGGTGGTGTGCTGGGAGCTAATCGGGAGGAGGCGGGCGGCGGGCACATCGGTGGCAAGCCAGTCCATGCCCTCGACGGCCAACTGGTCCGCCTTGACGCAGCGCACCAGGCCCTCGCCGGTGCCGGACGCCAGCAGCGGAACGGGGTCCGTGCAGGCGGAGCCGGCGAACTGGCACCTGGCGGCGAAGCGGCAGCCGGTGGGCCAGTCCTTGGGCTGCGGCACCTGGCCTTGAATCGTGGCCAGGCGTTCGGGCATGTTGTCCGCGTCGTTGGCGTGCGGGTCCGCGGCCAGGAGGGCCAGGGTGTAGGGGTGGCGCGGGTTGTCCAGGATGGCGGCGGTCTTGCCGTTTTCCACCACCTGGCCGGCGTACATCACGGCCACCTGGTCGCAGATGTCCGCCACCACGCCGAGGTCGTGCGTCACCATCACCACTGACATCCCGGTGTCCTTGACCAGGGCCCGGAGCAGGGACAGGATCTCTGCCTGCACCGTGACGTCCAGGGCGGTGGTGGGCTCGTCCGCCACCAGCAGTCGGGGCTGTCCGGAGAGGGCGAGTGCGATGGCAACGCGCTGGGCCATGCCGCCGCTGATCTGGTGCGGATAGGTCTTCAGGATCCGCTGGGCGTCCACGATGCCCACCTTTTCCAGCAGGTTCCGGGCCTCAGTGCGCGCCTCGGTCTTGCCCATGCCGCGGAGCCGGCGGATGGCTGCGGTGAGCTGGTACCCCACGGTGAACATGGGATCCAGTGCCCGCATGGGCTCCTGGCTGATCAGCGCGATGTCGCGGCCGCGGATGCCTTCCATGTCCTTCTCCATTGCGGCGGCGAGGTTCCGGCCGTTCCAGAGGATCTGCCCACCGCTGACGGAGACGCCGGAGGGCAGCAGCCCCAGCAGGGACAGCGCGGTCATGGTCTTGCCGCACCCGGATTCGCCCACCAGGCCCAGGACGGTGCCCGGTGCGACGTCGAAGGAGACGCCCGTGACAAGGGCGACGCCGTTGCCCGTACCAGCACCGTCGACGCCGACGGAAAGGTTGCGGACGCTGAGGGTTCCGTTCCCGGGGGCCTCCTGCGCCTCTGCGTCCTTGGGTGCCGGGGCGGCGGCGATCGCCGCCACGGCTTTGGCCCGCTGCCTCCGCGCGGCGGCGGAGGGAAGGTGCGGTGCGGCGGCGTTGGGTGCCTTGCCCAGGGCGTTGCCGATGGCGTTGGCGGACAGGACTGTCAGCGCCAGGACGGCGCCGGTGGGAACCATCATCCAGGGGGCGTCATAGACGTGCTGCGAGGCGCCCTGGATCATGCCGCCCCAGCTGGGCTGCGGGAGGGGCGGGCCGAAGCCGATGAATGCCAGGCCGGCCTGGATCAGCATGCCGACGGCGAAAATCAGGGCCGCCTGCACCACGATGGTGTTGGCCAGGCCGGGAAGGACGTGGCGGAGGCTGATGCCCACCGGGCTGAGGCCGTCCACCTTGGCGGCGTCAACATAGAGCTGGGACTGCAGGGACTTGGCCTGGCCCAGGACCACCCGGTAGATGCCGGCAGACATCAGGATGCCCAGGATGGCCATGATGAGCGGAATGTTGGTTCCCACCGCGCCGATCACCGCCAGGATGATCACGGTTCCCGGCAGGGACATCATGACTTCCGTGATCCTGCTGATGACGGCCTCGGTACGTTCGGCACCGGCGGCGGCCATGGCCAGGAGGGTACCCAGCCCGACGCCGACAATCACCGTGATCAGCGAGGTCCCCAGGGTGCCGGCGGCCGCGGCGAAAATGCGGCTGAGGATGTCCCGGCCCAGTTCGTCGGTGCCGAGCCAGTGGGCGGCGGTGGGGCCGGAGAGGACGGCGGTGAAGTCCTGGTCTTCGGTCTTGAAGGGCAGCCACAGCGGCGCCGTCAGGGAGGCAATGACCAGGGCCGCCAGCCACACCAGGCCGGCCACTGCTCCCGGCGAGCCGAAGAGCCGGTGCCGGGAGAACCTGGCGAGTGCCGCCTTGCTGGAGCGTGGCACGGAGGCTCCTGCCGCCGTCGTACTTCCTGCCTGGTCCGCGTCCGCGGGGGCCGGGGCAACTGTGGGAATCATGAGGCACGCAACTTCGGGTCGAGGAACTTGGTGGCCAGCTCCAGCACCAGGTTGACGGCAACCACCACCACGGTGGCGATCACCACCACGCCCTGGACTGCGGGGGCGTCATGGGTGCTGACGGAGGTCTGAACGGCCTGGCCCAGGCCGGGCATGGCGAACAGCTGCTCCGCGATGACGGAACCGCCGAACAGGCCGATGAACTGCAGGGCGATGCCGGCAACGATCGGCAGGCTCGCGTAGCGCAGGGCGTGGATGTAAAGGATCTTCCAGGTGGGGGTGGCAGTGGCGCGCAGGGTGCGGATGTGTTCCTGCTGCAGCGCCTCGAGCATGGAGGCCCTGGTCTGGCGGGCGATGAAGGCCGCCCCGCCCACGGCCAGCGTGATGACCGGCAGCGCCAGGGACAACGCCCAGTCCTGCGGCGAGACCTCGAACGGGACGTAGCCCGTGGCCGGGAAGACCGAGGACTGGACGGCGAGGAGGTAGACCAGGATGATGCCCACCCAGAACGCCGGCAGGGCCACGAGGAGCCCCACGAACCCGCCGATCACCTGGTCCAGGAGACCGCCGCGGACCGCTGCGGTGACGCCCAGGGCGATGCCGAGGATGGCGCTGAGGACCGTGGCTCCGGCGGCGAGGGATGCCGTCACCGGCAGGCGGTCCGCCAGGTCGGCGCTGACGGAGCGGCCGTCAATCAGCGAGACTCCCAGGTTTCCCTGCACCGCGTCGCCCAGCCAGCGGAAGAACTGGGAGAACAGCGGATCGTTCCAGCCGAGCTGCTGGTTCAGCTGGTCGATCGCGTCCTGGGAGGCGCCGGCGCCGAGCGAAACAGCTCCCGGGCTGCCGGGCATCGCGTGCACCAGCAGGAACGCCAGCACCGCAACCACCAGCACCGTGGCGAGCGCCATGAGCAGGCGCTTGGCAACGAACAATGCCATGGGGTGACCTCCGTTGGTCTTGCCCGGCGCCCCGTGGAAGCGGGGGCGCCGGGCGGGTTGGATCAGTTGGTGGGCTTGTAGGACGAGAGCAGCGGGTAGGCGTTGGTGCCGGCGAACTGGACTTCCTGGACCTTCTTGGTGTTGTAGCCCCAGTTGGACAGTGATTCGAAGAGCGGGATCAGCCAGCCGGACTCCACCAGCCGGGTGTTCAGCTTGGTCAGTGCCGTCTTCCGGGCGGCGTCGTCCTTGGCGGCGGCGGCTTCGCCGGTGGCGGCGCTCAGCTGATCGTCGGTGGCCTTCTGGACGTTGGTGAAACCGTTGAGGATGGCGCCGTACATCAGGCCGATCGGGTTGTCCCAGCCCAGCGGTGCGTAGCCCAGCGGGGTGGTGGCAACGGCGGCGAAGGCCTCATCGGTTGAGGCGGCCATCTTCACGTTCATGGTGATGCCCACCGCTGCGAGGTCCTTCTGGACAGCCTGCAGGTCGGTCTGGGTCTGGGCGCCGGCGATGATGGTGAACTCGAAGCCGTTGGCGTAGCCGGCCTCGGCCAGCAGGCTCTTGGCCTTCTCCGGATCGTAGGCGAACGTCTTCTCCAAGTCCGCGGTGAAGCCGGCCGAGTCCTTCGGAAGGGCGTTCCAGGTGGGGATGTCACCCTTGTGCAGCGCGTCCACCAGGGCCTGGCGGTTGATGGCGTGCTGGATGGCCTGGCGGACCTTTTCGCTGGCGAACGCGGGGGCGGTCTTGCCGGTTTTGTCGAACGAAATCATGGTCTGCACCGTGCCGCCGATGCGGGACACGCCCACGCCCTTGGACTTCGCGAAGTCCACGGTGGGCGAGGTCAGCTGGGCCACGTCGGCTTGGCCGGACACCAGCGCGTTGGCCCGGGCCTGCGGGTCCATGATGACGTTGAAGACGATCTTGCTGTACGCGTAGTCCGCGGCGTCGTCGTTCTTCTCGTTCTTGACCATCACGTACTTGTTGCCCTTCACCGTGGACGGGTCAAGGGTGTAGGGGCCGGAGCCGTCGGGCGTGGTGGCGAGGCTGGCGGTGTCGGCGACGCCCGCCTTGCCCACAATCATGCCCATGGTGGAGGTGAGGTTCTTCTCGAAGCCCGGCTGCGGCTTGGCGAAGGTGATGGCCACCTGGGTGGGGCTTACGACGTCGACACTTGCGATTTCCTGCGCCCCGCCCTTGGCGATGGCTGAGTAGGTGCTCAGGGCGGTGTCGGTGCGGCGGTCGAAGTTGGCCTTGACCAGTGCGGCGTCCAGGGTGGAACCGTCCGTGAAGGTGACGCCGTCCGCGAGGGTCAGGGTGAGGACGGTGCTGTCTGCGTTGTACTCGAACTTCGTGGCCAGGCCGGGGCCGGCCGTTCCATCGGGCTGGAGGTCCAGGAGGGTGTCGTACAGGCCTTCCATGAACTGGCGCTGGGCGTCTGCCACGCGGATGGGGTCGTAGCCGAAGGACGCCGAGTCGCTTTCGACGCCGATGGTCAGGGTGGACTTGTCCACGGTGGCCGCCTGCTGGCTGCCGCCGCCGCAGGCGGCCAGGGAGCCCATCAGCAGGGCGCCGGTCAGGACGGCAGCGCTGCCGCGGGCGGTGGTGGTCAGGAGTTTCATCGGGTGCGCCTTCGCATTCTTCTGTGACTGCAACGGAAAGAAAGGGGGGCCGGTGGTGTCCGGCACCTTTCAAGAATCAGCCGGGGCCGTCAGGGCCAGACATGACAATGTCATTGATTGAAAAAGTATTGTGGCGGGGGTCACGCGGCCGGACAGGATGGATGAAGGCAGAGACGCCTGGGCGCCGCCTGGCCGGCCCCCAACACGAGAGGAACCACATGACCAACCCGTTTCCGCAGGACTTTCTTTGGGGCGTGGCCACCGCCGGCCACCAGGTGGAAGGCAACAACGTCAACAGCGATACCTGGTTCCTGGAGCAGCTGCCCGGGACCATCTTCGCGGAGCCGTCCGGGGACGCCGTGGACCACTACCACCGCTTCCGCGAGGACATTGCCCTGATTGCCGGGCTGGGCTTCACCAGCTACCGCTTCTCCCTGGAGTGGGCTCGGATCGAGCCGGCCGAAGGCCAGTTCTCCGTGGCCGCGCTGGACCACTACAAGCGCGTCCTGGAGGCCTGCGTTGAGCACGGCCTCACCCCTGTGGTGACGTTCCACCACTTCACCTCACCGCTGTGGCTGTTGCAGTCCGGCGGCTGGGAAGGTGCCCGCACGGCCGAGCTGTTCGCCCGGTACTGCGACCGTGCCATGGCGCATTTCGGCCACCTCATCGGCGTCGCGTGCACGTTGAACGAGCCCAACCTGCCCTGGCTCCTGGAGTCCTTCGGCATTGGCGGAGAAGCCCCGGAAAGCCGCGGCTCCGTACCCATCTGGGCTGCCGCAGCGCAGCGCCTCGGCGTTGACGCAAGCACCGTTGCCCCGTTCCAGTTCTGCTCCACCGAGGCCGGGTTCGCCGTGAAGCTGGCAGCGCACCAGGCTGCCACCGCCGCGATCAAGGCCCACCGCCCGGACCTCCAGGTGGGCTGGACGCTCGCCAACTCCGACATCCAGTCCATCCCCGGCGGCGAGGAAATTGCGGACAAGGTGCGCCGCGACGTCAACGAGCGCTTCCTCGAAGCTTCCCGGGGCGATGACTTCGTGGGCATCCAGACTTACGGCCGCACGGTGTACGGCCCGGACGGCCATGCACCCGCGCCGGACGGCGTGGAAACCAACCAGATGGGTGAGGAAATCTACCCGCAGGCCCTTGAAGCCACCGTCCGTGAAGCCGCCCGCGTTGCCGGCGTTCCGGTGATGGTCACCGAGAACGGCCTGGCCACGGAGGACGACACGCAGCGGGTTGCCTACCTTAAGGCAGCGGTCGACTGCGTTGCCTCCTGCATCGCGGACGGCATCGACGTGCGCGGGTACATTGCGTGGACCGCATTCGACAACTTCGAGTGGATCTTCGGGTACCGGCCCAAGTTCGGACTGATCGCTGTGGACCGCAGCACCCAGGAGCGCACCCCCAAGGAGAGCGCCCACTGGCTGGGCAGTTTTGCCCGGGAGCAGGCATCCCAGGTGGCCCAGCCCGCCTGATCACGGCGAATGGCCCGGATTTCCCATGGAGATCCGGGCCATTTCCTTTTGTGCTGCTACGCCTGCAGCCGCAGCTTGGCGGCGAAATCGGCCATGATCAGCCGGGTATCCACTGAGGTGTAGGTGCGGCGCTCGGACTGGGTGCTTTTTTCCGTGAACGTGGAGGTGGCGTCGTCGAGCCCTGTCACCACCAAGGGTGCACTGTCCCCCAGGCACCACAGCGGCCCGAACTTCACGAAGTCCGGCACGTCCAGGCCGTGGAAAAGCTCCCACAGCCACGCGCCGGCGGGTCCTGCAGTGCGGAACAGCTGGTCCAGCTCCGCCACCGGGGCAACAATCCGCCGGTACGTTTCGGCCGGGAACTGCCACACGGCGAGGTCATTGTTGCCCAGGACAAAGTCGGCAGCGGCGGGGTCGGTGAAGTAGTTGTATTCGTCGCCGTTGACCTCTGCTCCGCCCACCCACGCAAGCGTGACCGCCGACGCGATAGCAGGCTCCAGCAGGAGTGCATCAGCCACATTCGTCAGGGGACCTGCACAGACCAGGACCAGCGGAAGGTCTCCCCCGGCCGGTTCGGCAGCGGCGGCGGCGATGATGGCCCGGGCCGCCGCCGATTCCCGCGGTTGCCCGGTGAAGGGGGCGTCGGGTCCGGCCTGGACGGCGGGCGGGGCCGGCAGCTTGAGGACCCGCAGCAGGTCCTCCGCCAAGGCCGCGCCAGCCACGGCACGTCCCTCCGGCGGCCCGAACATGGGTTTCGTCAGCGAAGCCGTGACGGCGACAATCCGGTTGGCCGGGGACAGCGCGTGATGCGCCAGCCCCACCAGCCCGTCCGGGTCACCTGCCCAGTCGTTGTCAATGATGACCCTGCACCTGGGTTCAACCCGAATCATGTCCATCCTGGTCCTTTCGCTTGGCCCCGCCTTGGTGTGCCCGGGCGCCTGTTTGTCCCGGCGCCTGTTCGTCCGGGCGCCGGGTTGTCCCCCGGGCCCGTTAGCCCGGGGATCCGGAGAGCACCGGTGGCATCCAGTGCCCCGGCCCGACGGGTAGTCTCAGGAACAAGTCTTGCCGCCGCACCGCACCCCAGGGCCATGGCTTTCATTCACTGGAAAGCTCCCGAATCCGCCTGCGGCCGGCACGGCGGAACAGAGGGGCATTCGCCAGGGATGCCAGGAGAGATTCGGGGGAATCCGTGCCGCGGTTCATCTGGTGGGGCAGGGCGTACTTTGCCCTGCAGGCGTTGGCCGGAGCCCTATGGTGGGCCGCCGTTGCGGTGTCTCCCACCGTGCGGACAGCCACACTCGGCAGCCTCGATCCCGCCCTTGTTGCCGCTTTCGACATCCCGCTCTTCGTGGTGGGGTCCGCCGCGGCCGCAGCAGGTGTCCGGGCCGCTGCCGCCATTGTTGCCGCGTGGTCCGCCGTGGTCACCATTGCACTCGGCGCCTACGCCACTGCCACAACGCAGGCAGGCGCTGGTGCCCTCCTGATGGTGGCAGCAGCGGCGGGTTCGATCGCGGCCCTCTGTTTGGTCTGGTGGGGACGGATTCCCGTTGAGTGGATCATCCGTGGCCCGTTCGCGTTCCGCGCCGCCCGCCAGCGGGGCGCCAGGTTCCATGTGGCTGCCACCTTTGGGCAGATCGTCGTGTTCTGGGGTTTCTTCCTGGGAGTCCTTCCCCTGTTCCTGGACTTCCTTGAGCGGCGCTGGGGACTGGCTGCTGCCTTTCCCCAAGCGGCCGGCCCGGCCGGCGTGGTGGTCTTGATCGTGGCCAGTGCGCTGGGAATCTGGTCTGCCGTTTCGATGTCCACCAGGGGAAACGGGACACCGCTGCCCGCAGCCATGGCCACCACGCTGGTGGTTGCCGGCCCGTACCGCTGGATACGCAATCCGATGGCGGTGGCCGGCGTTGTCCAGGGCGCGGCGGTGGGCCTCATGCTGCACTCCTGGTTCGTGGTGGGCTACGCGGTCCTGGGTTCGCTGGTGTGGAACTATGCCGTGCGGCCGCTTGAGGAGGCGGACCTCAAGGCCCGCTTCGGCAGCGGCTTCGAGGCATACCGCGAGGCCGTACCGTGCTGGATCCCCACCCTCCGCCGGCGCAGGAATTCACCCGTGGCTCTCACTCCGGGAAGCGGACGCCATGCTCTGCCGCCGTCAGATATGCCGGAGGTACCGCTGCGGTGAATCGAGGAAGTTGCGCCAGTTGGTGATGAGGTCCAGATCGTCCCAGTCGCGCTCCCGCAGTCCCCAGGGGCCCGCTTCCAGGATTTGCGCACCCGGAAGCGCGGCCAGCAGGGGCGAGTGGGTGGACATCACCACCTGTGAATGCCCTTCAGCCAGCAAGTCCTTCAGGATCGCCAGCAAGCTGAGGCAGCCGGAGAACGACAGTGCGGATTCCGGTTCGTCGAGGACCCACAGTCCGCGTCCACGGAACCGGCTGACCGCCAGTTCCAGGAAGGACTCCCCGTGTGACATGTCGTGGAAGGCGGCGTCCCGGCCGCCGGGATTGTTTTCCAGGTAGGTGAAGAACCCGTGAATGGTTTCGGCGCGCAGGAAATACCCTCGGCGGGTGGCACCGGCGTTCCTGACCAGTTGCAGGTGCTGCGCCAGCACCGATTCGGTGGGCCGGGTGGAGTGCCGGGCGCCCGTTGAACCGCCTTCCGGTGACAGCCCGTACGCCAGGGCAATGGCTTCCACCAGCGTGGACTTTCCCGATCCGTTCTCCCCCACCAGGATCGTTGCCGGGGCAAGGTCCAGGCCCTTTTCCAGGATTTGGGCCACAAGCGGAAGGCCGGCAGGCCATCGGCCGCGGTCCAGGCTGTTGTCGGGGTTCTCCACCAGCCGCCGGATGGGATAGGTGCCGGGATCCATGGACCCATTCTCACAGGAAAGAAATTCCCATCCGCACCCATCCGCAGGCATCCCGGCTCCGAATCCCGGTGGAGATCATCTCCCAAAGCTAGGAGGGACAATGGATGAGGCGGACCAGCAGGCCCTGACCGGAGCTGTCATCAGGCTGCACAACCTGGACATCGGCGGCCTGTGGCTCGACTACGTTGCCCTTGGCGGCGATGCCTCAGAACAGGACATCCGCAATTACAGCCTGGAATCCGGTGCACTGCCGCAGAAGGAGCGCGACGCTTTGTCCCAGGCCGTCAATGAGTGCTGTGCCGAGGCGGACCTGGTGGTCCGGGCACCGTACAGCAGCTCCCCGCTGACCGTGGTACCCGTGGAGCCGAAGGATCCCTATTCGTCGAAGTAGGTGAACGTCTTTGCGCCGCCGGCTACCGAGGACACCACCAGCGAGGCAACGTCCCGCAGCTTCATGTTCCTGCTGTTGGAGGCTTCCCGCAGCACCTTGAACGCTTCGTCCTGGCTGCAGCGGTTCTGCGCCATGATGGCACCGGTGGCCAGGTCGATGACCGTCCGCGTCTGCATTGCCGCGGTCATTCCATCCTTGGTGTCCTGGAGCTTCGCCATCCGCAGCGTCAGGGCCACGCCCTTGGCCGCCTGTTCCGTGAACGCCTCGGCCATGGCAACGGCATCGGCGCTGAAAGCATGGGGCTGCCCGCTGTACAGGACCAACACGCCGCGGTCCTCACCCTCGAGCTGCAGCGGCATGGCCAGCACGGAGTGGGCGCCCTGGTGAGTGGCCGCGGCGGCGTAATCCGGCCACCGCGCTTCCTCCCGCAGGTCCTTGATGTGCATGGTGGCCGCGCTGCTGACGGCGGAGTCTCCTGGCCCCTGGCCGTACTTGAGTTCCAGCTGGTCAAGCAGCCTCGCCTTGGTGTCGCTGGCGGCCGCTGCCGTGGGTTTCTTGGGGCGGCTGACGGAGATACCGCAGAACAGCTCCCGGCCTACGCTCCCCAGCCGGGCTACCGCGTAGAGGGCAAGGCTGTCCAGGAGCCGGACCACATCAGGACTCTGCAGGACAAGGTCCTGAACGTGGGCTGCAACATCGGCAAAAACCTTGCCGCCCGAAACCCCGGCGTCAACCACAAATATTCCCTCCCGGACACAATTGATAAGCCATGGCACACCATGGCCGCTCACTGCCGAACGGTAGTCCTCAGCGTACCCGTGGACACCCCGTAAGGTGTCAATCATGAAGCTCGCCTCCAGCATCGGCGGAACCTTCCGCGGAGCCACCCTGGCAGTGGACGGCGCCCCCGTGCACCGGTTCCTCGGCATCCCTTACGCCCAGCCGCCATCGGGAGAACTGCGCTTCCGCCCGCCAGTGGCCCTCCCCCAATGGACCGGCGAGGTGGACGCCACCGGGTACGGCCCCGCAGCCCCCCAGAACCCGGACGCCCGTGATCCAGACGAAACCCCGCTGGCCTGGAGCGAGGACGGCTGCCTGAACCTGAACATCTGGACGCCGGGCACCGGCGGGACGGCCAGGCCGGTGATGGTCTGGATCCACGGCGGCGCCTACCTGATGGGCGCCAACAGTGACGGGATGTACGACGGCGCCCGGCTCGCCGCAGCGACGGGCACGGTGGTGGTAGCCATCAATTACCGGCTGGGTGCGCTGGGCTTCCTCCACCTGGCACACCTGCTCGGCGATGATTTCGGGGCTTCATCCAACCTTGGCCTGCTGGACCAGATTGAGGCGCTGCGCTGGGTGCGGGACAACATCGCCGGGTTTGGCGGCGACCCGCACAACGTGACCCTGTTCGGCGAATCGGCCGGCGCGGCAGCCATCGGCACCCTGCTGGGCATGCCGGCGTCGGAAGGCCTCTTCCGGCGGGCCATCATGCAAAGCGGCACAGCGGAGCGCTTCCGCACCCCGGAGGGGTCTGCGCGCGTAACTGCTGACTTCCTGCGGCTTTGCGGCCTGGACGAATCGTCAGCAGGTGAGTTGCGCACCCTTCCGGTGGAACACCTGCTGGCCGCCCAGCAGCAACTCGAAGAGCGGATCGCCGCCGAAAGCTACGCAGTGCCGCTCCCCTTCCAGCCAACAGTGGGGACCCCGTCACTGCCGGAACCTCCACTGGACGCCGTCCGGAACGGGATCAACAGTGGCGTGGACCTGCTGGTGGGCACCAACCTCAACGAAGGGTCTTTCGCCGTCGAAATGCGCCCGGACCGGCCGGAAGACCCTGGTTACCCGGACCGGGCCGCCGCGGTCCTGTCCGCAGGGGGCCTGCCGGGAGACTGCGCGCAGGGATACGCGGAAGCACTGGCGGCCGTGCTGGCACACGGGCCCCGCGGGAAGGAACTGCTGGAGGCGGCCATTGCCGATGCGGTGTACCGCCAGCCCAGCAACAACCTGCTTGATGCGAGGCTCCAGTCAGCACGCAGCGCTGCGCACGGCAGGACATTCGCCTACCTGTTCACCTGGCGCAGCCCGGCCATGGGCGGCAAGCTGGGATCCTGCCACACGCTGGAAATTCCCTTCGTGTTCCGGCACTTGGCATCCCCGGACGCCGCCTACCTGACCCGGGGCAAGGGTCCGCAGGCCCTCAGTGACACCATGAGCGGAGCCTGGGCGGCCTTCGCCGGCACCGGGGCCCCGGACCAGCCCGGCCTGGCGTGGCCGGAATACGGGCAGGAGCGCCGCACCATGATGCTCGACGACGCGCCCCGGGTGGAAGCGGACCCACGGCGGGAGGTCCGGCTGTTTTTTGCCGGGAACCAGGTCAGGCGGCAGCCAGTGAGTTAAGCGTGTCCCGGAGGCCCTTCAATGCGGGGTCGCGGAGCTGCATGAACAGCGGTTTCAGGAGCGGCTGGATGATTTTGGCCGGCCCTTTGATGCTGAACTCTGCCGTGTACTTCACCACGGATCCGGTGCCATTGGGGGCGACGTCGATGGAATCGAAGGAGACGACGGACTTGTTCTCCCCGCGCAGCTTGATGTGGCTGCCCGTCAGCTCGATGACCTCGTAAATCAGCGACTGGCGTTTCCCCCGGAACTCGGCCTCAGCGTGGTACTTATGTCCCACGGCCACGGGCCCCGGCGTGATCTTGTCCATCACAGGGGTGCCGGGGTCCCACTTGCTGGTGTTTTCGAACTCACTCAGGAAGGCAAAGGCCTTCTCAGCGGACAGTTTGGTTTCCACACTTCCGGCTACTGTGATCATCACCCCAGTCTAGGAGCACCCGGCAGGTGGGAGGCAGCCATTTTGTAGCAAAGATTGCCGTCCAACTTACGGGGGCTGATCCACACCTCGTAGCCGTCAGCGGCGGTGAACAGGGCACGGCCGCCGTTGGCGTCGCCTGCAATCCACACGGCGGAGGAGTCCGGCATGGCGTTGTCCACCACGCCGGACCGCACCGTCCGGCGGCCCTTCCGGACCTCCACAGGGACACCGATCAGGCGGGCCCACTCGGAATACGGGTAGGAATCCACGGCATCCCTCCTGCTCAGCGTGTCTCGAAGTCGTTGAGGATCTTGATATTGCCCATCAAGGCGCCGTCGGCGACGTCCGGGCCGGTCAGCCCGGCGAAGGCGTGAATGTCGCAGAAACCCGCAAGGGCTTCCTCGGCAAAGTCCGAAGGGTCATTGACGGTCTTTGTCATGGTGGGTTCTCTGGCATCCGGAAGGAGGCGAAAGGGCTGCGGGGCCCTTAGTGCATGTGGCTTCCGCCGTTAATGTCCACCACGGTTCCGGTGAGGTACGCGGAATCCTCGGAGGACAGGAAAGTGATCACGGAAGCTACTTCCTCGGTGCTGGCGTTACGGCCCAGCGGGATGCCGGCGTTGATGGCGGCTTCCTGTTCTTCGGTGCTGCCCACGCGGATGTTGGTGTCCACCGCGCCCGGGGTGATGGCGTTGACGGTGACGCCGGTGGTGCCGAGTTCACGGGCCAGTGCCTTGGTGAGGCCCAGGATGGCTGCCTTGGCTGCAGAGTAAGGGACCTTGCCGAAGACGCCGCCGCCGCGCTGGGCGGACACGGAGGACATGTTCACAATGCGGCCCCAGCCGTTCCCGATCATGTCCGGCAGGAATGCCTTGGTCACCAGGTAGGTGCCGGTGGCGTTGACGTCCATGATCTTGTGCCACAGCTCGAGGGTGGTTTCCAGGAACGGGACGGGCGAGGTGATGCCGGCGATGTTGGCCAGTGCGCCGACGGGCGGCAGGTTACCGGCGGCCACCTCGGCGGCGACGGCGGCCTGGGCGGTGGTCACGGAGGCCTCGTTGGCGACGTCGATCTCGTGGCCGTAGGCAGGGACGTTGAACTCGTTGCCGATTTCCGCGGCCACCTTGGCGGACTTTTCGCCGTCGAGGTCCAGGATGACGACGCCCCAGCCTTCACGGGCGTAGCGGCGGGCGGTGGTGATGCCGATGCCCCGGTCCGAGGTGGCTCCGGTGAGGACGGCGGTGCGCTGGATGGTGGTCATGGTTGGTGCTCCTTGAAAGTGTTTTGTGGATCGATTGCTCTGTAGTTGTCGCCGGCCCCTGCCGGGCGGTATGCCAGCAGTCCTTCGGGTTCCAGGTCCTCGCGCTCGCCGCGCACCGGTTCGTGGTGGAGTGCGCCGCGAGTCAGTCTTTAGACCCTGGTGACGCATTCTGAAGGACGAGCATCCGGGTCTGAAGTGGAACATCGTTGATCCCTTGGTTCGTGCGAAGCAGTAGTGATGCCGACCACACTAACTTCGTTAACTGTCAACAGTCAACCCATAAAGTTGACTGTTGACAGTCAGCATGATGCGGCTCACACTGGGGATATCATTTGTTAACAGTCGACAGCGGCGACTTCCTGAGGCCGCTTTTCGAAAGGGAACCCAACATGAGCAAAGATGCTCTGACCATGCGCGGTCCGGTCCACGGAACCAAGGACGCCAGGCGCGTTGCCGTTGGCTCCGGTGTGGGCGCTGTGATCGAGACGTATGACTTCATCGGTTTCGGCACCGCCGCTGCGCTGTACTTCGGCACCGCGTTTTTCCCCGGAACCGATCCGGTCACCGGCACCCTCGCTTCCTTCGCCACCCTGGGCGTCGGCTTCGCAGCCCGTCCCTTGGGCGGCATCATCGGCGGCCACCTCGGCGACAAGGTAGGGCGCAAGCCCGTTTTGGTGGCCTCCCTGATCCTGATGGGCCTGGCCACGTTCGCCATCGGACTCCTGCCCACCTACGCCGCAGTGGGGCTCCTCGCCCCTGCACTGCTCGTCTTCGTCCGCATCGTCCAGGGTTTGGCCTTCGGAGCGGAATGGGGCGGCGCCATCCTGATGAGCTACGAGCACGCACCCTGGAAGGCCAAGGGCAAGTACACCGGCATTGTCCAGGCCGGCTTCCCGGTGGGCCTGCTGCTGGCCAACCTGACCTTCCTGTTCAGCGTCAACCTCGGCGGCGAACTGGCCTGGCGCATCCCCTTCCTTGCCAGCATCGTGCTGGTGGCGGTGGGCCTGATCATCCGCTCCAAGGTCCCGGAATCCCCGGTCTTCGATGAGGTCAAGGACAGCGGTGCCATCGTGAAGTCCCCCATCGTTGAGGTCATCAAGACCGACTGGCGCAACATCGTCAAGGGCATCGGCCTCCGTGTTGCCGAGACCGCAGGCTACGCCGTGTCCATCACCTACATGATTTCCTACCTCAACAGCCAGCACCTGGCGGACAAGAGCCAGACCCTCATCGCCCTGTGCATCGCCTCCGCCATCGGCATCTTCGCCACCCAGGCCTGGGCCGCGCTGACCGACCGCATTGGCCGGCGTCCGCTGTATGTCTGGTCCACCCTGTTCGCGGCCCTCTTCGCCATCCCGATGTTCCTGCTGGTCAATACGGGAATGTTCATCGCCATCATCATCACCATCGTCATTTCCTACGCGGTCTGCCAGAACTCGCTCGCCGGCGCCCAAGGCGCCTGGTTCCCGGAGCTCTTCCAGGCCAAGACCCGGGCCTCCGGCGCCAGCCTGGCCTACCAGATCTCGGCCATGGTCTCCGGCTTCACCCCTTTCATCACCACCCTGTTGTTTGTCAGCTTCGGCTGGATGGGCCCGGCGCTGCTCTTCGGCGCCTACGCCCTGATCGGCCTATGGGCTGCGGTGGCCACCCGGGAAACCTGGGGCAAGCGGGAGCGCGAACTGGCCGAAGAAGCCACCAAAAGCACCCCCAACACCATCAACGCCTGAATGACCGCGCACCCAACAACCACGGAGCACGCAATGCCTACAGATACCGTCCAGGACACCCCACAGGGACAAACATTGCAGGAACAGATCCTGCAGACCGCGGTGACCCCGGAACGGGTGGAGAAAATCAGCGCCGCCGCGTACCGGATCCGGCACCACGCCCTCAACATGGGCGAAGTCCAAGGCCAGGGCTACGTGGGCCAGGCCCTCGGGGCTGCCGACATGCTCGCCACCGTGTACGGGGACCAGCTGAACTTCCGCGCCGAGGACCCGCACTGGGAAGCCCGCGACCGGTTCCTGCTGTCCACCGGCCACTACGCGATCGGCCACTACGCAGCCCTTGCCGAAGCCGGCATCGTCCCGGTGGGGGAACTTGAAACCTACGGCTCGGATGACTCCCGGCTGCCGATGTCCGGGATGTCCACGTACACCCCCGGCATGGAGATCTCGGGCGGTTCCCTGGGCCACGGCCTGACCATCGCCGTCGGCATGGCGTTGGGCCTGCGCTACCAGGGCTCGTCCGCCCGGGTGTTCAACTTCCTCTCCGACGGCGAGCTGGACGAAGGCTCCACCTGGGAAGCGGCCATGGGTGCGCACCACCACCAGTTGGGCAACCTCACCGCCATGGTGGACATCAACGCCCTGCAGGCCGACGGCAAGACGGACACCGTACTCCGCACCGAGCCGGTGACGGAGAAGTGGGAATCGTTCGGCTGGTACACCCAGCGGGTTGACGGGAACGACGTCGGTGCGCTGCTCGCAGCGTTCGACAACGCAGCCGCCCAGGCCGCCGCCGTCGGACGTCCTTCCGTGATCCTGTGCGATACGAAAGTGGGCCGCGGCGTCCCGCTGCTGGAGGACCGCGAAAAGGCGCACTTCATGCGCATCGAAGAGAACGAATGGCAGATCTGCCGCGAGCAGCTCACCGCCGGATATGAAGGAAAGGCTTCAGCATGAGCACCACCACGGAGGCCCCGGACACCACGGCGGCCGCTAAGCCCAAGCTCAAGACCTCGGCGATGATCGCGTCGTTCGCCGATCCCGGCCAGAAGACGGCGTCGGCGCCGTTCGGGCACGCCCTGGTCAAGGCCGCGCAGGAGAACGACAAGATCGTGGGCCTGACCGCGGACCTGGGCAAGTACACGGACATGCACATCTTCGCCAAGGCTTTCCCGGAGCGGTTCTTCCAGATGGGCATGGCCGAGCAACTCCTGTTCGGCGCGGCCGCGGGACTGGCTGAAACCGGGCTGGTGCCGTTCGCGTCCACCTACTCGGTGTTCGCGGCCCGCCGCGCCTACGATTTCCTGTGCCTGGACGCGGCAGAGCCGAACCTGAACGTCAACATCGTGGGCGGCCTGCCCGGCCTCACCACTGGGTACGGCCCCAGCCACCAGGCCACCGAGGACATGGCGATCTTCCGCGGCATGCCCAACCTGACCATCGTGGACCCCTGCGACAGCATCGACATCGAACAGGCAGTGCCGCAGCTGGCAGCGTCCGAGGGCCCCACATACCTGCGGCTGCTCCGCGGGAATGTGCCCACCGTCCTGGACGAGTACGGCTACACGTTCGAGCTCGGCAAGGCCAAGGTGCTGCGCGGCGGCAACGACGTCGTCTTCATCTCGTCCGGGCTGATGACCATGCGTGCGCTGCAGGCAGCGAAGGCCCTCGCGGCACATAACGTGGACGTCGCCGTCGTGCATACGCCCACCATCAAGCCGTTCGACGCCGAAACCGTCCTCAAGGAGATCAACACGGACAGGCTCGCCGTCACCCTGGAAAACCACTCCGTGGTGGGCGGTCTGTTCGAAACCGTTGCCTCCGCCGTCGTCACCGCGGGCCTGGGCAAGCGTGTCGTTCCCATCGGCCTGCCGGACCAGTTCCTCGATGCCGGCGCCCTTCCCACCCTGCACGACCGGTACGGGCTCGCCACCGACCGTATCGTGGCCAAGGTCCTCGCCGAACTCGGGTAGAGAGTCAACAAACCAGCAGAAAGCGCGGCACCGGTCCAAAGCCGGTGCCGCGCTTTCTGCCGTACCATCGAAACTACGACTGTAAACAGTCGACTTATGACACTGAGGACGGATGCCATGGCCGGACTGACAGCCCCGCTGCTGGGACTGCAAAAGAAAAGCCTGCGCGAGCAGGCCCTCTCGGCGTTGCGGACCGCCATCACCAGCGGCGAGCTGGCACCGGGACGGCACTTGGTGGAAACCGAACTGTCCGAAATGCTGCAGATCAGCCGCGGCACGCTCCGGGAAGCCTTGCGGCAGCTGGAACAGGAGGGCCTCCTCTCCGCCGGACCGCGTGGCCGCCTGTCCGTGCGGCACCTGGACCACAAGGAGATCCGGGACATCTTTGCGGTGCGCGCGGCTCTGGAGTCCCTTGCTGCCCGGACACTCTGCGAATTGGTGGACCGCCAGCACGTCACCGAGTCGTTGCACGCCGCCATCGACGCCATGGCCGCGAATGCCGGGGGCACGCTTGAGGAACGCATCGAGTCGGACCTGGAGTTCCACCGGACCCTCTGCCGGCTGACCGGCAATGAAACGCTCCTGCACTCCTGGGAGTCGCTGGAGGGCTCCATCCGGATGTCCATCATGTTTGCCGGACAGGAAAAAGGCGTCAGCAACATGAGCGTTGACCGCCACCGGGACATCGTGGATGCCATCGATACCGGTGACGCCGGGCTGACGCGGAAGACCATCCTCGAACACATGGACACCGCCGCCGCGAACCTTGTCTCCTAGGGCTCACCATTCCCGGGGCCGCCGGGAATCCCTTCGGGCTGTCAACCGTTAACTTACTGTGCGGTAGGAAACCCGTCCGCTGGTGAGGGATGTGATGAGCGCAAAGTTTGAATCAGTAGAAGACGACGCCGGCAAGGTCACCCGGTATGTCCGGCATGCCAACGGCGGCGGTTTCGTCGCACCGGGCGCCGTGGTGCCTGAGAGCGTCCGGGTCGGCCCGATGACCTACGTGGAGCACGGGGCGGTCATCGGAGCAGGCTGCCGGATCGGCCACGGCAGCTGGATTGACCGGGAAGCGAAGATTGGAGCCAAGACGGTCATCGGCGACGGCGTCCGGGTTGGCCGCGGCACCGTGATCGGCAACCGGGCCAACATCGGCAGCCATTCCCGCATCGGGTCTGGTGCCCTGATCGGTCACGGGGTCCATCTTCATTCGGACAGCACCGTTCCCGATGGCCACCGGCAGCTGCAGAAGCCGCAGGCCCTGGCACCGGCGAAGGAACGCCCGCACCGGAAGCCCGACCGCGGGATAGCTGCCTGACCTTCGCCCGGCCGCCTCGAGAACCTGCAGCCCGCCGTTGTGGCGGCCTGCCCGTTGTGGTCAGCCCTCGCGCTGCAGCCGGTTCCTGGCGGCCGTAAGGGCCCACACGCCAATGAAGGCGGCCACGAGCAGGAGTCCCGCCTCCCCCAGGTTGAGTTTCCCCAGCCAGGTAGTCAGAGGGTCGCCAAGGTCAAACGCGGCATTGGCGAATCCGCCGAGCGTGACGGCGGCGATGAACAGCGCTGACAGGGCTGAGATGCCGGTCACCACTGCGTTGAAGCCGAGCCTGCGCTGCGGGCTGTGGATCGCTGACCTGTACATGCGCATCATCGCCACACCGTTGACCGTGTCGCAGAGGGTCATTGCCGCGGTGAAGGCGAGGGGAAGGGCCATGAGTGCCACCGGGGACACCCCGGCCAGGGATGCGGCGGTGGTCACCACCAGCAGCCCGATGGTGGTGGCGGTGTCGAACCCGAGTCCAAACAGGAAACCGATCACGTAGATGTTCCGTGGCCGCTGCACCCGTGCAAGCGGCCTGGACAGGAGCCGGGCAACAAATCCTTTGCTTTCCAGGTCTTCGTCCCTGATGGCCGCACCGCTGCGGGCGCTCCTTAGGGCCTGCGCGGCACGAAGGAACGCCTGCCCGTTGAACAGCCCCATGGCCAGCAGGAACAGCCCGGACACGCCACTGCCGATCAGGCCCAGCACGTAGTTGCCGGTGGTTCCGTCTTCCATGAACTGGCCGATCACCGCGGCGCCCGCAACCACCAGCAGCCCGGCCAGGACCACCACGGAACTGTGGCCCAGGCTGAAGGCGAAACCTACGCTGACGGGGTCCTTCCGCTGCGCCACGAATTTGCGGGTGGAGTTGTCGATGGCGGCGATGTGGTCCCAGTCGTAGCTGTGCTTGACGCCGGCCACGTAGGCGGTCAGGACCAGGCCGAGGGCAAGGGGCGCGCCGGCTGTTGCCGAGCCGGCGATGAGGAGGACGACGGCGGCAATATGCAGGGCGGCCACGGCACCAAAGGTGGCAAGCAGGCGGGTCCGGAACGGCAGGGTTTCCCGGTCGCGGTACAGGGTTGCGATGTTTGCCAGGGCCGTCATCAGTGCTTCCTCAGGTTCAGTGGGCCTTGCCCGTGCCAGCGTTCCCGCAGGAGGTCGGCGCAGGCTGCGAGCAGGCGGTTCAGTTCGCCGGTGCTGTTGGACATCGAGCGGAGCACCAGGCCGGTGGTTCGGGCGACAGTGCGGGTGAGGGTGACTCCGGTCCGGGCGTCGTATCCCGCCGTGAGGTGGTGAAGGTGGTCTGCGAGCGCTTGGTCCACCCGGGCATCCACCACCACCAGTGAGCCGAGGTGGCTGAAGCCTTCCATGAACCCCAGCCCGGTGACGTCGCCGAGCGGCGGCCGGATCAGCAGGTTGTCGAGGGCAAGCATCTGCGTGCCCTCATCCGTTTCGATGTGGACCTCGTTCCGCAGCCGCACTTCCTCGTACCGGAAAGCGGCGCCGTCCGGCGACCAGCCAGGGGTCACTACTTCCGCCATGACAAGGTTCGACGACGGCCGCAGGGTCACGGAGGTCCGTTGCCGGTAGCTGGCCTCCCGGTAGGCGATCAGCTGGTCCGGCATGAGTTCCAGCCGCGCCCCCTCCCCCAGCCGCACACTCATCCGCTGCTCAGCAAAAGACCCAGGAGTCCGATAAACCTTCGTCGCAGACTGAGTGGTCAACAAGAGGTCAGCGCCCTCACCCACCTCCACATCCAGCAGAAAAAGGTCAGCCCCCAGATAAGCCCCGCCAGGATTCACAACGACATAACAAACCTGTCCAGAGTCATCCAGATAGTGCGGTCGCAGTACCCGCAGAGCACCGCGATGGTACTGATGCGCCGCAAAGGATCGTCCCGCACGCTCGGCGACCACAAGCTCAAGCTCGCCCATAGGTGAGCTGTCAGCGCAAGCGGAGCCGGATGTAAGGGGCCGCGGCGTGGCGGGCACCGCGGAGCGGGCACGGCCCCTTACATCCGGTGAAGCGCCTGAAGTAGCCCCATCCGCGGGCGCCGCCCAAGGTGTGTCGACGACGGAACTGTTGGAGGTCATACCAAGTCGAGCATCAGGACGTCGTGCCGGATCCAGTCGATAACGGCGTCGAGCCCTTCGTCGGTCTTGAGGTTGGTGAAGCAGAACGGCTTGTTGCCGCGGAACTCTTTGGAGTCTCGCTCCATGACACTAAGGTCCGCTCCGACGTGGGGTGCGAGGTCGGTTTTGTTGATGATGAAGAGGTCGGATTTGATCATGCCCTGGCCGGCTTTGCGGGGGATCTTTTCACCTTGGGCTACGTCGATGATGTAGATGGAGAAGTCGACCAGTTCGGGGCTGAAGGTGGCGGAGAGGTTGTCGCCACCGGATTCGACGAAGATGACTTGGAGGTCGGGGTGCCGGGTTTTGAGTTCTTCGATGGCGGCGGTGTTCATGGAGGTGTCTTCGCGGATGGCGGTGTGGGGGCAGCCGCCGGTTTCGACGCCGATGATCCGGTCCTCGGGGAGGATGCCGTTGGCGGCGAGGATTTTGGCGTCCTCGATGGTGTAGATGTCGTTGGTGATGGCGGCCATGGAGATGCCGCCGCTCATGTGCCGGGTGAGCCGTTCCACGAGTTGGGTTTTGCCGGCGCCGACGGGTCCGCCGATGCCGATTTTGATGGGTTCAGTCATGGTGTTCCTCCTGTAAAGCAATAAGCATTGTTAGCTCATGAACATCCGGGCACGTTGGCGTTCGTGCCGCATTTGCGAGATTTCCAGTCCTGGGCTGACGGCGCCGAAGTCGTCCGGCGTGAGGTGCGCGATCGCCTCGATGGCGGCAGCGACGTCGTCGTGCGCTTTCCGCAGGATCCTTTGGCCGGCATTCTGGCCGAGCGGGATGGCCCGCACGGCGTTCTGGGTGAGGGACATGACGGTGGCGAAGAGGTAGGCGGCGAGTGCCTCCTGCAGCGGCACGCCCAGTGAGCGGGCGACGACGGCGAACGCCAGCGGCTGGTGCCCGGCGGCCCGGCCGCTGGTCACCAGGTCCCGGTACAGTTCCAGCGCGGCCGAGGGAAACACCTCAGCCCCAATCTCCAAGAGACGGCCGCCCATCTTCAAACTGGCCTCCCGAACCTCCCGAGGCAACAGAGAAGCAGACAAAAGAGCATCCAACTCCCAAAGATCAACACCCTCATAAAGGAAGCGGATCGCCAAGCCATCAGAGTAAGCAAGCGACCGCGAGACAAACGCACGAAGCCAGAGCCCGAACGACTCCTCATCAAAAAGGAGCTCCCGATCGATGTACGTCTCAAACCCCAGTGAGTGAGCAAAAGCCCCAGTAGGAAGCGCAGAGTCAACCAATTGTTGTAGAGCAAGCTGATAACTACTCACAGCACCACCGCCAACCGTGACGGAGCATCGCGACGGCCCGGATTGGGGGCCGCGGCGTGGCGGGCACCGCGGAGCGGGCACGGCCCCCAATCCGGGGCGGCGCACCCAAGCTGCACCTCCCGTAGAGCGCGCAGCGCGGAAGAGTTAGTGCGAGTGTTCAGCATGGCGGAAAGGCACAGGCATGACGCGTTCCTGGCGGGCGTAGGGCACGGAGTTGTGGATGAGGTAGTCCTCGACGGTGTGGTCGTAGGCGCACACCATGACGTCGGCCCCGTACTCGGAGGATGAGTCGAAGAATTGTGCCTGGAGGTGCCGGTTGCCGAGGGAGTGTGCGGTGACGCCCATTTCGTGGATGGTGCGGGGTGCGATGACCAGGACGTCGGTGGGCAGGACGGAGACCACGATCATGTTGGTGTCGGCGACGTGGAGGATGTCGCCGTCGCGGAGGTCGCCGGATCCTGGGGCGAGCCGGATGCCGATGTCGTTGCCGTGGTCCGTGGTGGCGCGTTGGATGCGTTTGACCAGTTGGGCGCTGGGCAGCACCACTTTCTCGCGGTGGAGCCCGGTGTAGGCGGCGAGGTCGGTTTCGGGCAGGTCGTGGAGGTTGCCGAGGATTTTCTCGATGATCACGTGGTTCTCCGGGTGGGTTTTAGAAGAGGAAGTAGCGCTGGGCCATGGGTAGGACGTCGGCGGGTTCGCAGGTGACGTCTTCGCCGTCCACCGTGACTTGGTAGGTTTCCGGGTCCACTTGGATGTCGGGCGTCGCGTCGTTGTATTTGAGGTCGGCTTTGGTGAGGTTCCGGATTCCGGAGACGGGCCGGATGACCTTTTCGAGGCCGAGTTCTGCGTGGACGCCGGCGTCGATCGCGGCCTGGGAGAGGAAGGTGATGGAGGTCTGCTGGACGGCTTTGCCGAAGGCGCCGAACATGGGCCGCATGGTGCGTGGCTGAGGGGTGGGGATGGACGCGTTCGCGTCGCCCATCAGGGCGTAGGCGATCTGCCCGCCTTTGAGGACGAGTTCGGGTTTGACGCCGAAGAAGGCCGGGTCCCATAGGACCAGGTCGGCGAACTTGCCTTCTTCCACGGACCCGACCGTGTCCGCGATGCCCTGGGCGAGCGCGGGGTTGACCGTGTACTTGGCCACGTAGCGCTTGAGGCGGAAGTTGTCACTCCCGGCGCTGCCGTGCGCGGAAGCCGATCCGTCGGCACCAACGTCCGTGCCGCCGTCGGAAGCTAAAATTCCGCGCTGCTTCTTCATCTTGTCCGCCACCTGCCAGGTGCGGGTGATCACCTCTCCCACCCGGCCCATGGCCTGGGAGTCGGAGGAGGTGATGGAGAAGATGCCCATGTCCTGCAGGACGTCCTCCGCGGCGATGGTCTCGGCGCGGATGCGGGAATCGGCGAAGGCCACGTCCTCGGGAATGTCCGGGTTGAGGTGGTGGCAGACCATCAGCATGTCCAGGTGCTCTTCGATGGTGTTGCGTGTGTACGGCAGCGTGGGGTTGGTGGAGGCGGGCAAGACGTTGGGCATCCCGGCGATCTTGATGATGTCCGGTGCGTGGCCGCCGCCGGCGCCTTCGGTGTGGAAGGTGTGGATCACGCGGCCGTTGATGGCGCGGATGGTGTCTTCCACGAAGCCGCACTCGTTGAGGGTGTCGGTGTGGATGGCCACCTGGACGTCGTATTCATCGGCGACGGTCAGCGACATGTCGATCGAGGACGTGGTGGAGCCCCAATCCTCGTGCACTTTCAGGCCGATGGCGCCGGCTCGGATCTGCTCGGCGAGGGGCTCGACGGCGGACGCGTGGCCTTTGCCGAACAGGCCGATGTTCATGGGGAACGCCTCGGCGGCCTGCAGCATCCGGTGGATGTGCCACTTGCCGGGAGTCACGGTGGTGGCTTTGGTGCCTTCCGCCGGGCCGGTGCCGCCGCCGATCATGGTGGTAACGCCGCTGGTCAGGGCCGTGGCCACCTGGTCCGGGGAGATGAAGTGGATGTGCGTGTCGATGCCGCCGGCGGTGAGGATTTTGCGTTCCCCGGCGATGATCTCGGTGCTGGCGCCGATAACGATGTCCACGCCGTCGGTGATCTGGGGGTTGCCGGCCTTGCCGATCCGAAGGATGTGGCCGTCCCTGAGGGCGACGTCCGCCTTGTAGATTCCGGTGTAGTCCAGGATGACGGCGTTGGTGATGACGGTGTCCGGAACATCGTCTTCCGGGCGGTCCCCGTCGCGGGTGGCCTGGCCGTTCTGGCCCATGCCGTCGCGGATCACCTTGCCGCCGCCGAACACCACTTCCTCGCCGTAGACGGTGAGGTCCTTCTCGATTTCGAGGAACAGCTCGGTGTCGGCCAGGCGGATCTTGTCGCCCGTCGTGGGGCCGTACAGGTCGGCGTACTGCCGCCGCGGGATCTCGAAGCTCATTTGGCGTCCCTTTCGGTGGCTGACCCGCCCGGGCGGGGGCCGCCGTCGAGCTTTCCGTTGACGGCGTTGCTGAGCCCGAACACTTCGCGGGCCCCTGCGAGTTCGATGAGCCGGATGCTCCGGGAGTCCCCGGGTTCAAACCGGGCGGCCGTCCCTGCGGGGATGTCCAGGCGCCGGCCGCGGGCTGCTGCCCGGTCGAAGTCCAGCGCAGCATTGGCTTCGGCGAAGTGGAAGTGCGAGCCCACCTGCACGGGCCGGTCGCCGGTGTTGGTCACGGGCAGCTCGATGGCGTCGCGCCCCGCGTTCGCCGTCACGGGCTCCGGGCGGAGGACGTATTCTCCTGGGATCACTGTGGCTCCTTAGCGGATGGGATCGTGGACGGTGACCAGTTTGGTGCCGTCGGGAAACGTGGCCTCGATCTGCACGTCGTGGATCATCTCGGGGACGCCTTCCATGACGTCTTCGCGGGTGAGCAGCGTGGTGCCGTAGCTCATGAGGTCGGCGACGCTCCGGCCGTCGCGGGCGCCTTCGATCAGTTCGTAGCTGATGATGGCCACCGCTTCGGGGTAGTTGAGCTTGAGGCCGCGGGACTGGCGGCGCCGGGCGAGGTCGGCGGCCACCACGATCATGAGTTTTTCCTGCTCACGTGGCATCAGATGCATGCGGGGTCCCTTCAACGGCCGGCGGACAGCGTGGATTCAGAGTAGGCCCCGCACATTTCCGCCACGTTTCAGGTCCATCATCCGGACGCCCGCGCACGGACGCGCTGAAACTCCCCGGCTTTGGCTCCCCCATGGCAGCGGACGACGGCGGTTTGCCGGGACACGCCGTCGTCCTCGCTCAAAGGTGGGGAGACTCAGCGGCTACTTCGCTTCGCGGGCGCGTCCCCAGGAAGTGACCCCGCGGATCGCTCCGCGCCCATTTCACCGCAGCGTACTGTGCTTGAATACGTCTACAGGAAGCAGGCGTGGGCGGCCACGAAAGACAACTTGGGGGAGCTGACTTCATGGCGCAATCTTCGGACGGCCGCCTTTGGGCCCTGGCGCATGCTGAGCGTGCCGCGCTGGTGGAAGATCTGGCAAGCCTTGCCCCGGAGCACTGGCATCGCCAGACTCTCTGTGGCCAGTGGAATGTCGAGCAGGCCGTCGCACACCTTACTGCCGCAGCGAGCTTGAACCAGTGGCAATGGCTGCGGAGCATGTTCGGCGCGCGCTTCCGCCCCGAAGTGCACAACCAGCGCCGGCTGGAGGAGAACCGCGGCAGCACCCCTGCCGAAACCCTGGACCGGTTTTGTGCCGTCGTTGACAGCAGCATTGCGCCGTCCGCTCATGTCCCGGCCTATTTGGGGGAGGTAGTTGTACACGCGCAAGACATCCGCCGCCCGCTGGGGATACCCACGTCGCCGAGCATTGACGCGTTGACACCCGTCGCGGAGTTCTATGCGCGCCGCAACTTCACGGTTGCCAGCCGGACGCACGTTGCCGGACTGCAACTGAGGGCAGATGACGGCCCCTTCACCGCGGGTACGGGACCGCTGGTTACCGGGAGCACCCTTGCTCTGGTGATGACAATGGCCGGACGGATTCCCTACCTCGATGACCTCCAAGGTCCCGGCGTGCCCACCCTGCGATCACGCCTCGGCAGTACCGGCACTGAACCGCCCCGGCACCAGGGCGATACGGTTCCCTAGACGATATGATGTGACTAGGGCGCAGATTCCCTGATATTCAGCTGGAATTCGGCCTCAACGTGCACTCCGGCGTCGGCGGTTTCGCGGCCGGCGATCCGGTCCAGCAACAGCGCCATGGACCGTTCGGCGATCTCGTCCATCCCGGGCGAGACAGTGGTCAGGGACGGTGAGGCGAAGCGGGCTTCATCCACGTCGTCGAAGCCGGCCACGGCCACGTCCTGGGGCACCCGAACACCGCGGATCAGGAGTTCGTGCATTGCTCCGAGCGCGAGGACGTCGTTCAGGCCGAAGACGGCGTCGAACTCCACGCCCGCTTCCAGCAGGCCTGCAACGGCGGCAGCACCGGCGTCGCGGCGCCACTCACCCGGGGCGATCAGCGCCGGGTCGAAGGGGATCCCTGCCTTCTTCAAGGCGGCGCGGTAGCCGTTGAGGCGCAGCCCGGCGGTGCCGGTGGACTCCTCGGCTGTGGCGCCAATGACGGCAATACGACGGCGGCCTCCCGCCAGCAGGTGCGAGGTGAGCGCGGCGGCAGCCTCCTCGTTCTTCATGGTGACCAGGTCGAACCGCGGGTCCACAATATGTTCGCCCAGCATCACCAGGGGCTTGGACCCGGCCCGCTCGGCAATGGCGTCGGCGCCGATGGACAGCGGTGTGAAAAGCAGCCCGTCCGTGAGTTGCCTGAATGGGCCCTGGAGGGCGTTCAGCTCGGCACCGCTGTCTGCGGCCGACTGCTCCACCAGAACGCGGTAGCCGTGTTTGGTTGCGGCGTCCATCAGCCTGGAGGCGAGCTCGGCGTAGTAGGGCGCCGAAAGGTCCGAGAGGACGAGGCCCAGCATGGAGGTCTTGCCGGACCGCAGGCTGCGGGCGGTGAGGTTGGCTTCGTAGCCCAGTTCCGCGATGGCATCTTCCACCCGCTGCTTGGTGGCGGGGCGGATGAACTCATAGTTGTTCAGGACGTTGGAGACGGTCTTGAGTGAAACACCCGCGGCCTTCGCAACGTCGTTCATGGTTACTGCCATTAACGTTCTTTTCCTGCCTTCGCCGCGGCCTTGGCCGCCTGCTTGCTGGCCCGTACCTTGACCAGGGATTCCGGGTCCACGATGTCAGCCACGGACAGGTAGGAGCCGTCTTCACCGTAGTGGCCTGCAGCTTCCCGCCAGCCCGGCGCCTGGAGTCCGCGCTGTTTGCCCAGCAGTGCAAGGAAGATTTTGGCTTTCTGGTCACCGAACCCGGGCAGGGCCTTGAGCCGCTTCAGCACCTCGGCGCCGCTGGGCTCGCCCTGGGTCCAGATGGCGGTGGCGTCGCCGTTCCATTCGTTCTGCACGGCTTCAGCGAGCGACTGGACCCTTGCGGCCATGGAACCGGGGAACCGGTGCACGGCGGGCCGTTCCTTGAACATCTCCACGAAGGCCTGCGGATCATGGCCGGCAATGGCTTCGGGAGAGACGGACCCGATGCGGGTCCTGATCTTTTCCGGCCCCGCGAACGCCGATTCCATGGTCACCTGCTGGTCAAGCAGCATGCCGGTCAGCAGGGCGAAGGCGTCCTCACTCAACAACTTGTCCGCGGCGGGATCCCCCGTGATGTGCAGCTCCATGCCGTCCATCCTCCCACCTGCGGGCCGCCGTCGTCATAAGGACGCCTCCGCCGCCCCGTCCCGGGGTGTTAGGCGCCCACCGCCAGCCGGATCATGGACCAGGACACGGCCGGGAACTCCGCGGTGAGGCGGCCGCCGTCGGCCTTGACCGTGACGTTTTCCGAGGGCTCCACGGACGTTGAATCGTCCGCGCTGGCCTGCCAGTACGGGTCCTTGTTGGCGTAGGTCAGTGCCTCCAGCACGCGGACGTTGCCCAAGCCGGCGACGGCGGCATCCAGGGTGAGTGCGTCCGTTGCCGAGCGGTTGACGGCGAACACCACTGCCTCGCCCTTGTCGGCGTCGAAAGTTGCAACGGCGGACAGTGCGGCGACGCCTGCGGTGGTGCCCCCGCTGACCAGCGGGGATTCGACGGCGAGCTGCAGGACAGTGCCGGCGGCGTGCCGGGAGGTCAGGGCGAAGGGGTGGAAGGTGGTCTGCTTCCAGGCGCGGCCGCCGGGTTCGGTCATGATGGGGGCGATGACGTTGACCAGCTGGGCCAGGCTCGCGGAATGGACCCGGTCCGTGTTCTTCAGCAAGGTGACCAGCAGGTCGCCCACCACCACGGCGTCCGCCACCGTATAGGTGTCCTCCAGCAGCACGGGGGCTACCGGCCAGTCCTTGCCGGAGGGCGCCTTGGACTCGGCCCGGCTCATGTGCCAGACGTTCCATTCATCGAAGGAGATGTTCACCTGCTTGGTGGACTTCTTCACCGACTTCACATGGTCGATGTGGCTGACGATGTCCTTGATGAAGGCGTCCATCTTGTGCCCGGCGGCCAAGTGCTCTTGAAGGTCGCCGAAGTCCTCAAAGTACTGGTGGGCGGAGATCAGGTCCACCAGCTCATAGGTTTCGGACAGGACCACGCGCTCCCATTCGCCGAACGTGCCCATGGTGGGACCGGAACTGCCGCAGGCCACCAGCTCCAGGTCCGGATCGATCATCCGCATGCCGCGGGCCGTGTCCGCCGCCAGCCGCCCGTATTCAAGCGCGTTCTTGTGGCCGATCTGCCACGGGCCGTCCATCTCGTTGCCCAGGCACCACATCTTGATGCCGTAGCCGTCCGGTGCACCGTTGGCGCGGCGCTGGTCGGAAAGCTCAGTACCGCCATCGATGTTGCAGTACTCCAGCAGGTCCATCGCCTCCTGGATGCCGCGGGTGCCCAGGTTGACGGCCATCATGGGTTCCACGCCGGCCTTGGCGGACCACGCCGCGAATTCGTCCACGCCCACCAGGTTGGGGTCCGTGGAGTGCCAGGCCAGGTCGAGGCGGACAGGCCGCTGGTCCTTCGGCCCCACGCCGTCCTCCCACCGGTAGCCGGAAACGAAGTTGCCACCGGGGTACCTCACGGTGGAGACGCCGAGTTCCCGGGTCAGGCCCAGGACATCGCGACGGAAACCGTCCTCATCGGCATCGGGGTGGTTGGGCTCGAAGATGCCGGTGTAGACGCACCGGCCCAGGTGCTCCACGAAGGCGCCAAATGTGCGGCGGCGGACGGGACCAACGGTGAAAGCCGGGTCAAGGGTTACTTTGGCGGTTGCCGGTTCAGGGGTTGCCACGAAAAACATCCTCGTTCTCTTTGATTTACAACGTTATAGAAAACATTGTTGGCGGTGCAGTGATCCGAGTCAAGGGTGCGGCGCGGAACGGCCGCCGGAAAGAAACTTTTCCGCGGCCGGGCCGGAGCGGAACAGGCACCGGGCGTCCCACCTGCGGCTATGCGCAAAGCAAGTAGCGCTTTCGAGTATCCAAGTAATACCTAATCTGAAAGTCGAGTACCGTTACTCATTCTCCGGCCCCGGCTGGCCCATTAGGTTCGTCACAGGGGCAGGGCGAGTTTCTGTCCTGGCAGGACTTAGCTCACCAGGGGGTGTGAGAGTGGCAATGCACGCACGACAGGTGAGCCCAAACTTCCCGGGTCAACGGACCCGGGTACTGAGCGGGGCCGGCGACGAGGAGGCCTTTGAGACCAAGGCCTCTCCCCCAGCCGTCGCCGGCCCTCTTCTTCCTTCACGCCTCCACGGCCCGCGGTCTGCCGCCGGGCTGCCGACCGTTGTGCCGCATGGCACTACGCCGGCCGGTCCGGCCTCGAAAGCAGCACAGGCTGCCGGGAGTGACGGCAGCCAGGCGATGCTGCTTGACCTGGTCATCGGGGCAGACTCGCTGACCGATTCCCTGGACCGGCTGGCCGCCGCTGCGGTGCGGTCGGTGGCAGGCGCCCAGCAGGCGGGCCCGATTCAGTCGGCGGGCACGCGCATCGAATGCGCGGTGGTGCTGACCCAGCCGCGCCGGTCCCCCGCCATTACGGGGACATCACGGGACGCGGAGCGGATGATGGCGTGGGAGCAGCAGGCGGCTGAGGGCCCCACCAGCGAGGTGCTGGCCGGCGGCCATCCCGTTGCGGTTCTTCAACGGCACGGGGATTTCCGCTGGCCGCGTTACTGCAGCGAGCTGCAGGTTGCCGGTTTTGGCAGTGTCCTGGGCGTCCGGCTCCGGCTTGACGGTGCGGGCGATGCAGCGGGTTCGGGCCCCGCCGGTGAAGCCCCGGGCGGGGACGCGGAAACCCACGCTGCGCTGGCGTTCTTCGCACCGGATTCCAAGGCCTTTCCGCTGCAGGTTATCGCCGAGGCCCGGGCATTTGCCGGGCTGGCGTCACGGAGCCTGCGGATGGCCCTCGACCTGCATACGGCCCGTTCCATGGCGTCGGACCTGCGCTCGGCACTGGACAGCCGCACCTCCATCAACGTGGCGTGCGGCGTCATCATGGCCCAGAACCGGTGTTCCTACCACGAGGCGTTTTCCATCCTGGCCAAGGCCTCCAGCCACCGGAACATCAAGGTCCGCCGGATCGCGGAGGACATCCTCGAGCGGCTGCCCGAGGGTCCCCCGCAATCCCACTTCGGGCACTAGCCCGGACGCACACCCGTCGGCCCAGCGCTCAAACGCAGCGGGCCCGCTAAGCGTCGGCGCGGCGGGTGAAGACCATGTGCACCACTCCGGCCGGCGATGTGGTGGATTCGATGTCGAAGCGCTCATCAAGTCCTTCCAGCCCGTCCCACAGGCGCTCGCCGCGGCCAAGGATGATGGGCACCACGGCGATGTGCATGTGGTCGATCAGGCCTGCCTCGAGGAACTGCCGAACCGTGTCCGCGCCGCCGCCTATCCGGACGTCGAGGCCGGGGGCCAGTTCGCGGGCCTTTGCGAGCGCCGTTGCGGGGTCGGCGTCAATGAAGTGGAAGGTGGTTCCGCCCTCCATTTCGAGGACCGGCCGGGGGTGGTGAGTCAGGACAACGACGGGCGTGTGGAAGACGGGGTTGTCGCCCCACCATCCTTTCCACTCTTCGTCCTCCCAGGGTCCGCGCTGGGGGCCGAACTTGTTGCGCCCCATGATTTCGACGCCGATCCCGGGGCCCCATTGACTGGCGAAGGCCTCATCGACGCCAAAGGATGCCTGCCCCTCCCCGTGGAGTCCCATGGCGCGGAAGGTGCGGGTTCCGAAGGCCCATTCCATGAGCCGTGATCCGGCATGGCCGAACGGGGCATCGAGCTGCTGGCCCTCACCCGTGCCGAAGCCGTCGAGGGAGACCGAGAAGTTGTGCACGCGGACGAGGGACATGTCATCTCCTGGGGTGGGCTTGCCTGGTCACCTCACCCTAAGGGCATTGAACCCGGAAGCTCCAGAGCCTGCGGCTAGGAAGCAGCTGCGCTGGTCCGCGCAAGCCAGTCGTTCATTGCCCCAAGCCTGCAGCCGCTTACAGCAGACTGCCCCGCAGTCGCTTAACGGCTGCGTGCTCCACAAACAAAGGAACCATCGTCCGCACAGGGCCCGAATTGAACGCCGCGTATTCCTCGCACACTGCGTCTTCAACTTCAGTGCGGGAGCGCCCCGGAAATCTGCCCTCGAGGGCGTTGATCAAAGACACCAGAGCCCGCTGCTCGTCACTGCATTCCACCCTTAACCTCTTCGTCGAAGCTTCAGAATTTTCACTAGCCTGCCAAGCATCTAGTATAGCTAGCGAAAAGTCCATGCTTCGGCACAGCGAGTCGATGGGACCCAGCGTTCATCAGCAGCAATTCGGGGTACGGTCCACTGGTACTGCCAGCCGGATGGACTGAGGGAAATCTGTGAGCACCACCAGAGCCGAGGCCGGGCGCATGACCGCTGCGGCCCTGGCCTGGCTCCTTGGCCCGATCGCCGCGGGGCTCGGGTTGGTGGCGCATGTCCTGGGCGGCGGCGCCTCACCCTCGCTGCTGATTGTGGTGGCGCTGGCGGCGCTGCTGGGCATGGCGGCGGCGATCGGCAAGCCCGGGCGGCTTCCCGGCTGGGGCTTGCTCCTCACCGCCGGGATCGCCCAGCAGTTGCTGCACTTCGCCTTCGCTGCCTTTTCGATATCCACTCGATTCGACGCGCCCACGCATGGTTGCGGCCAGGCGCCCGCCCAGGAACCAGGTACGGCCAACCAAGGCCAGAACCAAGGACCCGTGCCGCACGATCTTCACCTGCTCCTGTAATTGCACATGGCGGCGGCGCTGCTGACGGTTGTCGCCACCCGGCAGCTGGACACAATCCATGCACGGCGAAGCCAACGGAATCCAGTAGATACGGACGCCGGCGTCCCAGTCAGGAAGTAAGCGTCCCCCGGACAATACTGACCGTTGAGTGGGCCGGATTGCCGTCCACCGGCTCGTCCGAGACATCCACAATCGGGTAGTCCGCCAGCTGCAGGCCGGCGGGCACCTCGAAGCTTCCGGAGTCCGAGTTCATAATGCCCAGGCTGACCAGCCGCGACAGATCCGGGGCGATCAGCCAGACTTCCTGGTAGCCCCGCGCCTCATCCTTGTCCAGCGTGACGTCCAGCCGGCGCGAACCGTCGGCCGCCTCCACCACCTTCGCCGATCCTGTGGCGGAGTACTGGGCCAGCGGTGTCAGCTGGGCCTGCGCCAGCTGGGTGGGCTGGGCGGGCCGGGTGGACACCCAGATGCCGCCCGCCGCCACCAGCACAACGGCCGCAGCGGCTGCGATCCACGTCCCGGTGCGCTGCCACCACGCCTTCCTCCGCGGGCTGAACGGAGCAACGTTCGGCGGCGCCGCCTCGCCAGGTGCCTCCGCAGGCTTGGTACCGGGACCACTCAGCGGGTCCGCCTGGACAGCCTCGGCAAGCCCAAGTTGCCGGTGGATTCCGGCCCACACGTGCGGTCCGGGAACGGACAGGCTTGTGGTGTCCGGCGTCGTCCTGACGGCGTCAACCGTGCGGCGCAGCGCGGCGTAATCGGCGGCGCATTCGGGGCAGACACTGAGGTGCTCCCGGCCGTCGGCGTCCTCCCAGTCCTCGTACATCGCAAGGAGGCTCAACTGTTCCGGATCAAGATGCGGCATGGTCTACCTCCAATCGGCTTCTCAAATGCGTCAGGCTGCGGCGGATGTGGCTCTTGACGGTACCAAGCGGCAGGTCCAGTTTCCGTGAGATCTGTTCGTGCGTCAGATCCTCGTAGAAGGCCAGCTTCATGATGGACCCCTGTGGTTCGCCCAGCCTGTCCAGTTCGCCGTCCAACATCAGCCGGTCCGCGAGGACCTCCGCCGCCTCCGTTCCGGCGCCCACTTCTCCGGCGGCCAGTCCGGCCCCGGCCGCCGCGTGGGCCTTGCGCACTTCGCGTGCGGTGGCCGAGTGCGCGTCGGTGATGACGTTCCGGGTGATGCCCACAATCCAGGCGGGCAACCGGGCCACCTCCGGCTTGAAGGTGTTCCGCGAGCGCCACACCCGGATAAAGACCTCCTGGGTGACGTCGTCGGCCGCGGACCGGTCCGACAGGGAACGGAGGGCCAGGGTGTGCACCAGCGGGGCGAATTCGCGGTAGGCCGCCGCCAGAGCCCTCTCATCACCGGCGAGGAAGGACGCGGTCAGCCCGTCGTCCCAGCCGTGGGAGGCTTGCGCAGGAGAGGTCACTCGCGGCTCCTTCCCGGCATCGGTGACAAGAACCATGGCTGGTCACCGCTTACCCGGGGACCGCGGTGACTATCACATTGTCGCTGTAGTCCATCCGCTCGTCCAGCCACCTCCCGCCGCAGGTGACCACCTTGAGCTCGTGCGGCCCGGTGCGGCGGAAGAGCGAGCCGCCGTCGAACCTGTCCTTGGCCATCAGTTCCACCTTCACCACGCGGTAGGTGAGGTCCGGGGAGCCGTCACGGCCCACGCGGATGGCGGTCCCCTCGGGCAGTGATTTCAAGGCGGAGAACGGTGCCCCGTCCGAGGCCGTGTCGATGTGGCCGGCGATCACGGCGGCCCCTTCGGCCGCTCCCGGGGCTGGCCCGAACCGGTACCAGGCGGCGCGGTCGAAAGCGTCCGGTAATTCCATGGCACCTTCGCCGGACACTCCCCCGGGAACCACCGGCATATCGATGGCCGTGCCGGCGATGGAGATCGACGTCGGCGCAGGGTCTCCCGGAACAGCACCCAGGGTAGCCGGATGGACAGGAATGGTGGGCGCGGCACCCGGTTGGCCGGCGGGAGCGGCCGGGCCGGGGGCAGCGGCGCCCGGGGCGGCCGGAGCGGCAGTGGGAACCGCACTGGGAGGGTCGGCTGCCGCGGAAGCTGCTGCGCTGGCGGGCGCAACGGAAGGTGCCGGGGGCGGCCCGGCGGGCGCACACGCGGTCAGCACCAGAATGGACGCGGCGGCGGCGATCCGCGCCCCAACAGATGGACGACGGCGGGACTCCCGTGCCGTCGTCGTACGTCCGTTCATCGCCGTGGCCTTTCTCGGTCCGCGCCCCGCGCCCGAACGGGGACCAGTGGTTTTCGGTAGGGTGGCCGCCCGGCGCAGGTGGGCAGGGTACGCCGGGCGGCCGGTCTATCGGATCGCCGGAAGCTACTGCCGGACGCGGCGTGCGGCCACTGCGCGGGCCGCGCCGAAGCCGCTAAGCAGCAGGGCGAGGGTGGCTGCACCGAAGCCCAGGACCAGGCCTGCCGGAGCCGTTGCGTCCGCGGATCCGTCGCGGGCGCCGGGGACAGAACCGGGCGCGGAGTGCAGTCCCGGGATGGTCTGGACGGCAAGCTGCAGGTTCTTGTCCGCCAGGCTGCCCCACGCGTACACGATGGTGTGCGTGCCCTCGGCGATGGTGACGTCCGCCGGGCCGATCACCGGGGCGGTGGTGCCGGTGGCGGCAACGGCGGCGGAAACCGTTCCGGGATCCAGGGTGAGGGTCTGCTCGTTGGGGTTGGACAGGTTGGTGACCACGGCGCCGCCGCCGGCCAGGACGTCGACGGCGGGTGCCGCGGCGGTGTGCCGGACGGTCAGCTTTCCCTTGCCCGCGGCGATTTGGGACACGTCATTGGTGAAGAGGTTGGCTGTGGGTTTGCCCGCGGCGTCAAGGTTGGCCACGGCGGTGTAGTTGCCGTTGGCCGCGAGGTTCACGGTAACGGGGCCGATGACGGCCGCGGATGCATCAGCAGCGTCCGCTGCAGTGATCGCAATCTGGTAGGCGCCTGCGGGCAATGCCAGCGGGCCTGCCAGGCTGCCCGGGGTGAAGTCGTCCAGGGTGCGGTCGCCATTGACCCATACGTCTACCGTCAGCCCGGGAACGCCGTGCAGCACCGACAGCTGGGCGTCGCCTTCGGCCGCGTTGGCGGGACCGGCAAGGGCCATAGCGGCGGCAATGGCTGCGGCACCGATACCTGCTGTGAAGATCCTCTTTCGCATGTCCTTCTCCTTGGGTCGGCCCGTCCGGCGGGCGCTTTACGCTTACACCCCTACTACTGGTGCGGGCGCGGAGTTGGATGCAGAATCATGGAACTTTTTGTGGGCCGCCTACCCGGCCGCGGGCGGGGCGGTGCTGGACCGTGGCACAAGTTCCGGCGTGACCACCGTGGAGCTGATCCCGGCGCCGGCCTCGATTTCCTTCAGCATGATGTCCAGGCAGCGGCGGCCCAGTTCCTCGAAGTCCTGCCGGACGGTGGTCAGCGGCGGGCTGAAGTACCCCGATTCCGGCTGGTCGTCGAACCCGACTACGGAGACGTCGTCGGGCACGCGGACACCGGCCTCGGCGAAGGCCCTCAGGACTCCCAGCGCCATCTGGTCGTTGCCCACGAACAGGGCGGTGGCGCTGCGCCGCGCCGCCAGCCTGCGGCCAATGGCGTAGCCGCTGCCGGCACTCCAATCCCCTTCCACCAGCAGATCGTCCGCCAGCCCCGCGTCGTGGAGGGCTTCCCGCCACCCCTCGGCGCGCTCAGCGGCGTCGGTCCAACCGGCGGGACCGGAGACATGGCCGATCCGCCGGTGCCCCTGGGCAATGAGATGTTCGACGGCGAGCCGCGCCCCTGCGCGCTGGTCCACCATGGCGCCACTCACCTCGCTGTTGCCCAGCGATCCCACAGCCATCACGGGCACCGGGATGTTCAGCGCATCGAGCGCCTGGAGGGTTTCGGCGTGCGGCACCAGCACCGCAATGCCGTCCACCGCCTGGTCCAGGAAATGGCTGACGGCATCGGCGATGGCAGCTCCGCTGACCTCGCGGAGTGCGGCGATGCTGACGAAGTAGCCGGCGTCGCGGGCAGCCTGCTCCACACCGAGGAGGGTATTGGCCGGCCCGTACTGGGACAGCTCGCTGCCAAGGACCCCGATGGTCTGGGACCGCCTGGTGACCAGGCTTCGGGCAGCCGTGTTTCGCCGGTACCCCAGCTCCGCAATGGCGGCCTCCACCTTTTCCCGGGTGGCCTTGCTGACATTCGGGTGGTTGTTGATGACACGGGAGACGGTCTGGTGGGAAACGCCGGCCACATCGGCCACATCCTCCAGGCGAGGCATCCTGCCCTTGCTGCTTTTAGCCATCTGCCTATTGTCCCGCTGGAACGGGTGGCCCGCCCCCGGCGCGTCCTAAGCTACTTTGCCGGACCGTGCCGTGAAGGCTCTGGGGAGCGAACAAGCTTATGAGGAAGGTCCGGCTGGCGTGGTGAACGGGGCCTGGCTAGGGATTCCCGTCCGGAAGGAACAGTTCTTCAAGGGTGGTCTCAAAGATCCGGGCGAGCCGGAAGGCAAGGGGCAGCGACGGGTCAAACCGTCCGCGTTCAATGGAGATGATGGTTTGGCGGGAGACCCCCAGCTGGTCCGCAAGCCGTTGCTGTGACCACCCGAGCCGTGACCGGCACTCGTTGACGCGGTTTTCCATCTCAGCCCCGGAGGCGCAGCAGCAGGTAACGGACGCCGAAGGAGGCGAAGCAGACAGCCAGGATTGCCGGCAGGACCAGTTTCAGGTCTGCCGCAAGATCGGCAGGAACGAACGCGGCCACGGCGGCCAGGACTCCCAGGACTAGGACGAGGTCCGTGAACGATCCTGAGGCGGCCTTGTCATACCATTTGCCTTCCACCGATTCCTCGGGGCGGTCAACTGCACCTTCGACAGTGCTTCTGTCGACCACCAGGACGTACATCAGCGCCATCGCCGGCATTGCCAGGCAGGCGGTGAAAACCGCGAAGCCAAGCAGGGGGTTTGACCCGGCGAGGCCGGTTCCCACGGCCAGCCAACCGCCGGCGGCACCCAGGAGTAATCCGCCGGGAATGGCAAAAAGGACCGCAGGAATCCGGCCATCCCCGAATTTTGCCTGCCCCCATCTGGTGCGTGTCTGCTGCCTTGCCATGGTGTCCCCCTTGATATGTACAACAAACTTTACATGTCTAGTGTGCTTTACATTGTGGATTTCTTCAAGGGGCGTCATCCGCCGGACGGCGCACGCGAATCAGCGGGGCCGCGTGATGGAATGGCAATATGACCCTGGACAACGGCGCGCCCGGTATGTTGCTGACCGCGATCAAAGGCGCCCTGGACGTTTCCCTCAACAACGGGGGCATGTCGGTCAAACGCCTCCCGGCCTGGACGCAGGCCCAGTTCGGCGGCGACGCGCCGCTGGCCAAAGCCAACGCCACACCCTCCGGGGTGCGGCTGGAATTCCTGACGGACGCGGCCTGGCTGGAACTGGACCTCACGTTCACACGGGAATCCGCTGCCTGGCGCTGGCGTCCGCTCCAGGCAGCCGTGATCAGCATGACCACATCGGATGGCCACGCCGAGAGCCGGGAATTCCACGAGGGGGACGTCCTGGAAACCTTTCCGGACGGGTCCAGCACCCTGACTCCTGCCGCCCCGTCCACGGCACGTTTCGAGATTCCGGGGCCACGGCAGGAGCGCACTGTCACAGTGTGGTTGCCGCACCGGGGAAGCGCCAGGATCCACGGCGTCCGTTCCGACAGGCCGCTACAGCCAGCACCGAGCACTGGTCCCCGCTGGGTCCACTACGGAAGCTCCATCAGCCAGTCCTCGCACGCCGAGGCACCCCTCGGGGTGTGGCCCGTCGTTGCCGCCCGCAACCTTGGCCTGGACCTTTACAACCTGGGACTTGCAGGCTCCGCCCACCTCGACCAGTTCGTTGCGCGGACCATCCGCGACCAGCCCGCCGATCTCATCACGCTGAAGGTGGGCATCAACATCATCAACAGCGCCAGCCTCCGCCGGCGCACTTTCGCACCGGCCGTTCACGGGTTCCTGGACACTGTACGGGACGGCCACCCTGAGACCCCGCTGGTGCTGATATCGCCCATCTTCTGCCCCGAGCATGAGGACGCCCCCGGCCCCTCGCGGCTGGTGGACGGAAAGTTCCTGGCCACCGACCTTGCCCGTAAGCCCGGCGACGGGCTGCTGACCCTCCGCGACGCCAGGAGCATCCTCGCGGACGCCGTCAGCGAGCGCGGCACGTCCGATTCGAACCTGCATCACCTGGACGGCCTGCGGCTTTTCGGGTCCGCCGACGCACATCTCCTCCCGGACCTCCTGCACCCGAATGACGAGGGTTACCGGCTGATCGGCGAACGGTTCACGGATATTGCCGCTGGCAGCCCGTGGCTTGCCCCGGCAGCGCAGGCTCCCGTCAGAAGCTAGTCCGCGGGACCGCGCCGTGAAGGTTCTGGCCAGCGAACAAGCCCAGGACCGGCGCCACAACGGGCAAACAAAAAACGGGCCGGAAGCTCTACGCTTCCGGCCCGCTGAATGGGTGGGCCCTGAGGGGCTCGAACCCTCGACCCACGGATTAAAAGTCCGATGCTCTACCAACTGAGCTAAAGGCCCCAGCCGGCTGGTCAACGCTGCAGTCTGCCACGTTCGCCATCCCGGCCCATCCATTTCTGGACGTTAATACTCTAACCCATGGTTCCGGCGCCTCCGCACGCAGTCCGCATGCCGGCGTCGGGCGTTCCACGGCTGATCCGGCACCCGCTTTCCTGCCCGGTCCTGTGCCCGCTTGGCATGCTCGATTCAGGCACTGCACAGGAGTAGCGTGGGGGCATGAGCGAGCAAGCAGGATCCAAGCCATACGGCGGCGCGAACCGGCACCACAAGCCCAAGCCGTTCGCCCCCATCGACTTCGAGCCCTTTGCCGGCGGCGCCGATCCCGCCCGGGTATCCGAGGCCGCGCACCTCGCTGCGCAGGCGCTGGTCCGGCATGGCCGCGACAGCGACGACCCCGTCATCACCGAGCGCCTGGTGCGGCTCGCGGACGAACAGGGCCTGGAAGCCATTGCGGAGATGTGGGCCGAAAGCCCCGCCCGCTCCCTGCCCGGCGCACTGTGGCGGCTCTACGCCCTGCGTGCCGCCACCGTCCAGGACCCCGAGCGCATCTCCGTCTATTTCCGGGCAGGCAAGGACACCGCGCAGGTGTCCAACGTGGTTGCCGGCGTGGCAGAACCGCCGGGTGCGGATGAGATGCGGACCATGGCGGACGCCGTCCTTTCCGGCGCGTTCGACGGCGAGTTCGACGTCGCGCTGGAACGTTCCGCTGCTTTCTGCCGCGTGGTGGCGCTCGGCCAGGTAACGCTCGCCGACGGCGCCGAGCACGCCAACGAGGCCCATGCCAGCCGGCTGACCCGCAACTCGCACCAGCTGGTGAAGACCGCCGAAGACCTGGAGCACGCCGCCAACGCGTGGCGCCTCGGTGAGCTCGACTGAATCCCCCTGCCCAAGCACCGCCAACTGTCAAGATTGACTTGGGCGAAGCATCGTAGAAGACTGAAATCGGTGCCGAACCGCGAAACCCCCGGGCTTCAACACTCAGCCGCCTAGAGCGGCCTACCGCCGAGAGGCGTATCCGGTTCGGCACCATTTTTCTGCCCTTTTGACCGTCCGCCCATTTCAGGCCCGCAGTGACGGGCCGGTAGAGTTAGCGTCAGTTGCGCGCCCGGGTCAAGTCACACGGCGGCAATCCCCCGCCTTGAACTTTTCCCGGAAACCGGTAAGCCACGTGAAGCAGTTGCGTCTATTTCCCCAGGAGCCCGCCGGGCTGAAACTCCTCTCCCAGATGGCGCAGCAGATTGTCCTGGCCAGCGGCACCCTGGCGGAAATCCTGGGAGTCTCGGCCGCGGACCACGCCAAGCTCGTGGAGGACATGCACAACCACGATGCAAAATCCTCCGAGCTGCACTATGCCCTGCTGACCCACATGCGGACCAGCTTCGTGAACCCGCTCCCCCGCGAGGACATGTACACCCTGTCCCGCTACCTCAACGAAGCCATGGAAAAGATGGACGCCGCGGCCGAACTGGTTGCGCTGTACAAGCTGGAGCGGCTCCCCAAGCGCGCCGCGGACCAGCTGGAGATCATCAGCAGGCAGGCTGAACTGACCGTGGATGCCATGCGCCGGCTGAACAACCTGGACGACCTCGAGGACTACTGGATCGAGATCCTCCGCCTTACCAAACGGGCCGAGCGCACGCACCGGGTGTGGGTGGCGGACATGATCTCGGACATGAAGTGGGCCCAATACTCCCGCAACCGGGACGTGGCCAACCAACTGGTGGAGGTCACGAAGGACATGCGGCGCATCGCCACGCAGGTGGGCAGCATCATCGTCAAGGAATCGTGAGGTGACGGCAGTCTTTTTCGGCGCGGTGGTGCTCCTCACCGCCGCGTTTGCCTTCCTTAACGGCTTCCGGGACGTTTCCCTTTCCACGGCCCTGCCCGTCCGCAACCGGGCACTCACGCCCAGCGTGGCGGTCCTGCTGGCCGCCTTCTTCAACTTTGTGGGCGCGCTCCTGAGCGCCACCCTGGCCGTTGCCGTCAGCCAGACCTGGATCAGCCTGCCGTCCGGCACCGACGGCCTGACCATCCTGGTTTCCGGCCTTCTCAGCGCCTGTGCCTGGGGCCTGCTGATGTGGTGGCGGGGCATCCCCGTCCCCTCCACGCACACCCTGGTGGGCGGCCTTGCGGGGGCCGGCCTGGCCAGCCTCGCCGTCGGCGGGACCGGGGTGGGCGGCGCAGACCAGTCGCTGCTCCTGCAGGTGGTCCTGCCACTGCTGCTCTCCCCCCTGGTGGCGTACAGCGGCGCGTTCCTGCTGGTTTATCCGGCCACGTGGGCGGCCCGCCATACGCAGCCGAGCGTGGTGAACCAGCGCTTCCGCCGCAGCCAGGCCATCGCCGCCGGTGCTGTGGCGTTCGGCCACGGCCTGCAGGACGGCCAGCGCGTCAGCGCAGTGCTGCTGCTCGCCCTGCTCGCGGCAGGATATTCCGACGGCGGGAGCATCCCCGTGTGGGTTGTCCTGCTGTCCGCGGTGATGATGACTGCCGGGACCCTGCTTGGTGGATGGCGGATATCCCACACCATCGGCTACAAGCTCACCCGGGTGGATCCGCTGCGCGGTTCGGTGGCCCAGATCTACAGCGCCCTCATGCTGTTCGTGGGGGCGCTGGCACTGCACTGGCCCCTGTCCACCACCCACACCGTCACCGCGGCGGTCCTGGGAGCCGGCGAGAACCAGCATTTCTCCGTCACCAACCGGAAGCTGGTGATCCGCATCGTGGGGCTCTGGATCCTCACCCCGCTGGCGACGGCGGCACTCGCCTTCGTGCTGGCGCTGGCCCTGTCCGCGGCAGCCTGAGCGCCCGGTTTTCCTGTACAGTCCTCGCGCCGGTGACGTACATTCGAAAGATGTCCCCCAGGGCTGGGTGCCGGGGATGCGTCCGGCGCCGCGTGCAACCGCCGGATTGGCGCCGCTGCTGCAAACCGGCGGCATGAATGCACATCGCGGAAAAGAGCAGGCATCATGTCTACTTCGAATCCCCGGCGCCCGCTGCCCCAGCCACGGCAGCTAGGCTGCGCAACCTGCGGCACGGAAAACCACGTGACCATCCACGCGATCACGGCCCTGGATCCCGGTGGTGGGGACCTGGTGACGGTGTCCTACACCTGCGATGACTGCAGGCAGTTCCAGGAGCATCTGGCCTACGCCACGGACGTGGCCGCCGCCCTCCACCAGGTGCGCTCCATGACGCAGGTGATCATGTTCGGCGATGACTACGTCCACTGCGGCTACCCCATGGAGGAAGCCGGGTTCGAAATCGAGCGGCTGGGCTACCGGAACCGCAGTGCGGGAGGAGGGCACAACGCCGTCTGCCTTCCCACCAGGGTCCTGCGGTGCCGGTGTGGATTCCAGCTGGAAGTCCCGGAGTAAGCCAGCCTCGGGACGCAGTGCCTGCGCTCCCCTTTATCCGGAGCTGCCGGTTTTACCCGAAGCGGCCGGAGACGTAATCCTCGGTGGCCTTCTCCACGGGGTTGCTGAAGATGGTGTGGGTGTCGCCAAACTCGATCAGCTTGCCGGGCTTGCCGGTACCGGCGATGTTGAAGAACGCGGTCTTGTCAGAGACGCGCGCGGCCTGCTGCATGTTGTGGGTCACGATCACCACCGTGTACTGGTCCTTGAGCTCATTGATGAGGTCCTCAATTGCCAGCGTGGAGATGGGGTCCAGGGCGGAGCAGGGCTCGTCCATCAGGATCACCTGCGGCTCCACGGCGATGGCACGGGCGATGCAGAGGCGCTGCTGCTGGCCGCCGGAGAGGCCGGAGCCGGGCTTGTCCAGGCGGTCCTTGACCTCGTTCCACAGGTTGGCGCCCTTCAGCGAGCGTTCCACCAGGACGTCGGCCTCACCTTTGGAGATCTTCTTGTTGTTCAGCTTCACGCCGGCCAGCACGTTGTCCCGGATGGACATGGTGGGGAACGGGTTGGGACGCTGGAACACCATGCCGATCTGTGAACGGACCGTCACGGGGTCCACTCCGTTGCCGTACAGGTTGTCTCCGTCGAGGAGGACCTCGCCCTCCACGCGGGCGCCGGGGATGACCTCGTGCATGCGGTTCAGGGTCCGCAGGAACGTGGACTTGCCGCAACCGGACGGGCCGATGAACGCGGTGACGGACTTGGCCTCGATGTTGATGCTGACGTCCTCCACGGCGAGGAAGTCGCCGTAGTAAACGTTCAGGTCCTTGACGTCGATGCGCTTAGACATGGTGTTCCTTCACTGACTGGGGATGAATTAAGTCTGGCATCCGGCCCGAGGGGCCGGAAGGGGCTGCGGGCTCAGCGGCCCGTCTTGGGGGCGAAGATCCTGGCGATCAGCCGTGCGGCGAGGTTGAGGATCATCACCAGGATGATCAGTACCAGCGCCGCACCCCAGGCCCGCTCGGACGACGGGTCCGGGTTGGCGGGCGAGGTGGGGTTGAGGATCTGGGTGTAGATAAAGGTGGGAAGAGAGGCCATCCAGCCGCCAAAGACGTTGCCGTTGATGCTGGTGGCAAACCCTGCGGTGACCAGGATGGGAGCTGTCTCGCCGATCACCCGGGCGATGGCCAGGGTGACGCCGGACGCAATGCCGGAGATCGCCGTCGGGATGACCACCTTGAGGATGGTCCGCCATTTCCGCACGCCCAGGGCGTAAGCGGCCTCGCGAAGTTCGTTGGGGACGATCTTCAGCATTTCCTCGCTGGAGCGGACCACCACGGGAATCATGAGGACGGACAGCGCGACGGCGGCCACCGCGCCGGTCTTGGTTCCCGGGCCAACCACGGCGAAGAAGAAGGCCGCTGCGAAGAGGCCGGCCACGATGGACGGGATGCCGGTCATGACGTCCACGAAGAAGGTGATGGCCCGGGCCAGGCGGCCGTCGTTGCCGTACTCCACCAGGTAGATGGCGGTCAGCAGGCCCACGGGCACGGAAATGACGGTGGCCAGGAGGGTGATCTGCACGGTGCCCAGGAGCGCGTGGTAGATGCCACCGAGGACGGGGGCGCCCTCTTCAACGGCCTTGTTGTCGTAGACGCCGGTGACGCCGTTCATGGAGCTGCTCAGGAAGCCGGGGTTCAGGAGCCCGGGCACGCCGTTGACCAGCACGGTCCAGATCACGGAGACGAGCGGGAGCAGCGCCACGAGGAAGGAACCCACCACCAGGCAGGTGGCCAGCCGGTCCTTGGCCTTGCGGGACCCTTCCACGGCGGCGCTCCAGGACACGAGCCCGACGGCGAACAGCAGCGCCGAGACGAGGCCCCACCCGAAGGCGTTGAAGCCAATGAGCGCCAGGATGGCGGCGCCCACGACCAGGGCGGCGGCCAGGACGATGTAAGGGGCGTACTTGGGCAGCTGGCCCTTGGTCAGTGCTGAGCGCTTGCTGCGCACCGGGGTAAGCGTGGAGGTCATTTAGTTGGCTCCCGAGAATTCTTTGTGCCGGGTGATGATCCAGCGCGCAATCATGTTGACGGCCAGGGTGATGACGAACAGGACCAGGCCTGCGGCAATCAGCGTGCTCACCTTCAGGCCGCTGGCCTCCGGGAAGTTCAGGGCGATCTCAGCGGCGATGGTCTGGTTGCCGGACTGGATCAGGCTGGCGGTCAGCGCGCCGGAGGACAGCACCAGGGCCACGGCCATGGTTTCACCGAGCGCACGCCCAAGGCCGAGCATGACGGCGCTGATGATGCCGGGCCGGGCGAAGGGCAGGACGGACATCTTGATCATTTCCCAGCGGGTGGCGCCGAGGGCCAGCGCGGCTTCCTCGTGCAGTTTGGGGGTCTGCAGGAAGATCTCGCGGGACAGCGAGGTGATGATGGGCAGCACCATCACGGACAGGACGATGCCCGCCGTCAGGATGGTCTTGCCGGTGGCCGAGGCGGGTCCCTGGAAGATGGGCAGCCAGCCCATGTTGTCCGCCAGCCAGTTGTAGGCCGGGGAGATCTCCCGGGCCAGGAATGTTGCGCCCCAGGCACCGTAAACCACCGACGGGATGGCGGCCAGCAGGTCAACCACGTATCCCAGGCCGGCGGCCAGGCCGCGGGGGGCGAAGTGCGAGATGAACAGTGCAACGCCGATGGCGATGGGCGTGGCGATCACCAGGGCGATGACGGCGGCGATCAGCGTGCCGATCACGATGGGCCAGATGTAGGCGAAGAAGCCTGCCCCGCCCTGGATTTCGGCGGCGGGTGCAGTGAGCGCCGGGATGGCCTGGACCACCAGGAAGAGCGCGACGCCGAACAGGACGGCAAGGATGAGGCAGCCGGCGGCGAGCGCGGCGCCCGAGAAGATTTTGTCCCCGGTGCGGCCGGCGCCCTGGGTGCTGGTCAGGGAGGTGGCGGTCATTCGACGGCCCTTCGATCGTTAACTGGCACGAAAAAGATTGCTGCGTCCAAACCGAAGTTCCCCGCCTGCCTCTCGGCAGGCGGGGAACCCGGTTTTGGTGCGGCTGCTAGGACTTGACCTTGATGGAGTCAATGGCCTTCTGGGCCTTCTCCGCGAGGGAGGAGGACAGCGGGGCGGACTTCGCGGAGTCGGCGGCGGCCTGCTGGCCTGCGTCGGAGACTACGTAGTTCTCGAAGGCCTTGACCAGGTCAACGGTCTCCTGCTTGTCGTAGGCGCTGCAGACCACGTGGTAGGAAACCAGCACCACCGGGTAGGCGCCGGCAGCGGTGGTCTTGCGGTCCAGCTTGATGGACACGTCATTGGCGGAGCGGCCGTCAACGGGCTTGCCGGCTTCAACAGCCTTGGCGGCGGCGTCGGCGGAGATCTTGACGAACTCCTCGCCCACCTTGATGGAGGCGGTGCCGAGCTTGCCACCCACGGCGGAGTCGTCAGCGTAGGTCACGGCGCCGGGGGTGTCGGTGACGGTCTTGACCACACCGGAGGTGCCCTTGGCGTTCTCGCCCTGGAGGCTGGCGGGCCAGACTCCGGAGGACTTGTCCGTCCAGACCTCGGGGGCAGCGGAGGCCAGGTAGTCGGTGAAGTTGGTGGTGGTGCCGGAATCGTCAGAGCGGTTCACCGGGGTGACCTTCAGGTCCGGCAGGCTGACGCCCTCGTTCAGGGCGGCGATGGCGGGATCGTTCCATTTGGTGATCTGGCCGCGGAAGATCTTGGCAACCGTGGTGGCGTCCAGCTTCAGCTCGGTGACGTTGGGGATGTTGAACGCAACGGCGATGGGCGAGATGTAGACCGGGATGTTGATGGCGCCGTCCGGGCCGCAGACGGTCTGGGAGCTTGCGAGCTCCTCATCCTTGAGGTACGCGTCGGAGCCGGCGAACTGTGCCGAGCCGTCGATGATGGCCTTGCGGCCTGCGCCGGAGCCGTCCGGGGAGTACTGCACAGTGGCGCCCTGGTTGGCGGAGGCGAAGCCTGCCTTCCACGCGTCCATGGCTGCGCCGGTGGAGGAGGCGCCGATGCCGGTGAGGGTGCCCGTGACCTTGGGGCCGGAGGAAGTCTGGTTGCCGGCAGGCGTGGTGCCCGTGGCGTTGTCTGAACCGCAGGCGGTAAGCGCGAGTGCGCCGGCTGCGATAACAGCGATAGCCGCGTGGCGGCCGAAGCGGAGTGCCTTCACTAGGTGTACCCCTTCCAGGGATATTCAGTGCGGGCAGGGACGGAGAACCCTGCTGCGCGATGCGTACGTTCTGTACCTTCAACGAAGTTATGGGCCGCAGGTAACGGGATGGGCTGCCCAAAGTGAACGGGACCTTAACGACGGCGGGACTTTGGTTAACACTTGCCGGGTCACCATTGCGCAGATCACATTCGCCGCCGTAGTGCAGCTGCGCGCGCCGGAACCAGCCCGGGCAGCAAATAGACTTGACGCCATGGCCCCCGCAGCAGGACTTTCAGCAAGCAGGCACTTCCTGCACGGCCGCTTCCGCACCGGGCTGATCCGGAGCCGCAATTCCCTGGTTCCGGCCATCCAGATGACGGTCTGCGCCGTGGGCGCCTACGCGTTCGCCGAGTACGTGCTGGGGCACTCCGGGCCGCTGTTCGCCGCCACATCGTCACTGATTGCACTGGGGTTCTCGCGGGAGCCGCGGCTGCGCCGGGTCCTGGAGGTGGGGCTGGGCTGCACCATCGGCATCGCGGTGGGCGACCTGCTCCTGCACTGGCTGGGCAGCGGAATCTGGCAGGCCGCCGTCGTGCTCCTTTTCTCCATCCTGCTGGCCCGCTTCCTGGACAGCGGCAATATCTTCACCACCCAACTGGCCCTGCAGTCGCTGCTGGTGGTGCTGCTGCCGGCGCCGTCCGGCGGGCCGTTCACCCGCAGTATTGACGCCGTGGTGGGCGGATTGTGCGCCCTGCTGGTGACCATCCTGATGCCGAAGGATCCCCGACGGGAGCCCCGGAAGGACGTCCAGAACCTGCTCCACGAACTGGCAGAGGTGCTGCGCGAGTGCGCGGAGGCATTGGCGCACAGCGACTCCACCAAGGCATGGCACGCCCTGGTCCGCGGCCGGAACTGCCAGCCGCTGGTGGACGGGATGCGGCACTCGCTGCGGGCCTCCAATGAGGTTGCCCGCCTGGCGCCCGCCTACCGCAGGCACCGGGACGAGCTGGACCGGCTCAAGGAATCCCTGGACTTCATCGACCTGGCATTGCGCAACAGCCGGGTGTTCGCGCGGCGGCTCACCAGCGCCATCAACCATGCGGCGCTCTCCGACGAAGCCACCGAAAACATCGCCGAAGTGCTGCAGGAGACCGCTGCCGCGATCGAGGAGCTGTCGCTGGGCCTCGCGGAATCGCATGACGGCGTCCGGCGCGCCCACCTGCGCACGGCCCGGAACGACCTCAGCGAGATCGCCCTCCGGCTGCACCCGAAGCTGCTCGAGGTGCAGCGGCTGGAGGGCGAAACAGTGGTGATGCTGTTCCGGCCGCTGATGGTGGATCTGCTCGAAGCCACGGGCATGGACGCCCAGGAGGCCCGGGACGTGCTGCCGACGCTGTAGCCGCCGGGCCGCAGGCGGGCGGGGCTGGAAGCCCGATGTCGGTGCCCGCCAGTAGGGTTGGAGGCATGGCAACAAAGACTTCCCGGGCTTCCAAGGCGCCCGCGTACAAATGCGCCGAGTGCGGCTGGACCACCGTCAAGTGGGTGGGGCGCTGCGGCGAGTGCCAGGCGTGGGGCACCGTTGAGGAAACGGGCACCGCTGTTGCACGTACGACGGCGGCCACCACCGTTGTGGAGCCGGCCCGGCGGATTGCCGAGGTGGACGCCACCACGGCGGCTTTCCTGCCCACGGGCGTGGCCGAGCTGGACCGGGTGCTGGGCGGCGGCCTGGTCCCGGGCGCTGTGATCCTGCTGGCCGGCGAACCCGGCGTGGGGAAATCCACCCTGCTGCTGGACGTGGCCGCGAAGTTCGCCCGGACGGCCCAGGATGTCCTGTACGTGACCGGCGAGGAATCCGCTGCACAGGTGAAGCTGCGCGCGGAACGGATCGACGCCGTCGCCGAATCCCTCTACTTGTCTGCGGAAACGGACCTTGGCCAGGCGCTGGGCCAGGTGGAAAAGATTGAACCGCGGCTCCTGATCGTGGACTCTGTGCAGACCCTCAGCAGCGCCGATGTGGACGGCAGCGCCGGTGGCGTCTCCCAGGTCCGCGAGGTGGCCGCCTCCATCATCGCCGCGGCCAAGCGCCGCAACATGACCACCCTTCTGGTGGGCCACGTGACCAAGGACGGGTCCATCGCCGGGCCCCGCCTGCTGGAGCACCTGGTGGATGTCGTCTGCCAGTTCGAGGGTGAGCGGCACTCCCGGCTGCGGCTGCTCCGGGCCGTCAAGAACCGTTACGGGCCCACGGATGACGTCGGCTGTTTCGACCTGAACGAGAACGGTATTGAGGGGCTCACCGATCCCAGCGGGCTGTTCGTCAGCCGCACCAAGGAGCCGGTGTCCGGCACCTGCATCACCGTGACCATGGAAGGGCGCCGTCCGCTGCTTGCCGAGGTGCAGTCGCTGCTGGCCGAAAGCCCCAACTCCCAGCCGCGCCGCGCCACCAGCGGCCTGGACAGCTCACGGGTGTCCATGCTCCTGGCCGTGCTGCAGCAACGTGCCGGAACCCAGCTGCACAAGGATGATTCCTACGTGGCAACGGTGGGCGGCGTGAAGCTCAGCGAGCCGGCCACTGACCTGGCCGTTGCCCTGGCCGTGGCCTCGGCGAAGGCCCGCAAGCCTCTGCCGGTCCGGCTCATCGCCTTCGGCGAGGTGGGCCTGGCCGGTGAGGTCCGGCCGGTTCCCGGCATCAACCAGCGGATCCAGGAAGCCCACCGGCTGGGATTCACCCATGCGGTGGTCCCGGCCAGCCACACAGGGCCAGGCCCGGTTCCGGCCGGTTTCTCCGTTCGCGAAGTGGAGCACCTGACCGAGGCGCTGAGCCTGCTGATCGGCTGAACCCCCGCCGGGCTTACTGGGCATGGGTCAGGGGTGTTGCGGAAGCTGGTCCGGATCGTCCCGGTGGGCGCTGAACAGCCATGTGGAGACGTCACTGCGCAGCACCAGCAGGGGGCCGCCCGTGGAGCTGACGTTTCCCGTGGGCACGTAGTAGCCCCTGCCGGAACCGGGCCCGCCTGCCGCGCGGTCCAGGGCGTCCTGGAGGTGGCGGGGCAGGTGGCCCTGCGGGCCAAGACGGTGAAGCTCATCAAGTTCTTCCAGCGTCAGCCGTCCCATAACCTCAGCAATGTTGGCCATGATGGTCCCTTCGAGCAGAGTGCCTGAAGGAATAACCTAAAGCAGTGCCGTGAACTGCGGGTTAACACCGGGCGGCAGTTTTCCACTTTTGATTCGACCTTGGAGGGCAGATGCCGGTTCGAAGCGCAGGACTCCTGCTGTACCGGCGGGGCGCTGACGGTCCCGGCTCAAATCCGGACGTTCACGTGTGGATCGCCCACATGGGCGGACCGTTCTGGGCCCGGAAGGACACCCATGCCTGGTCCATTCCCAAGGGTGAGTACGGTGACGCCGAGGACCCGCTCGCAGCGGCCCTGCGGGAATTCGCCGAGGAGATGGGCGTCCCCGCTCCCGCCGCCGAGTACCGGCTGCTGGGTGAGTTCCGGCAATCGAGCGGCAAGATCATTACCGTGTTCACGGCGGAACAGGATTTCCGGCCCGAAAGTATTGTCAGCAACACGTTTCCGCTCGAATGGCCCAAGGGGTCCGGACGTATCCAGCACTTTCCCGAGATCGACGACGCCCGCTGGTTTCCGGTACCCGCCGCACGGGACAAACTCGTCAAAGGCCAGATTCCTGTCCTGGACGCCCTGCTGAAGGAGCTCGGCGAGGCCGGATGATGGCAGGATGCGAAAAGCCGGTGGTCCATGAGGAACCACCGGCTTGTCGAGCAGAACAGCTTCGTTCCCCAACCTGTGGGGCGCCTCACCTAGGCGGCAGAATGCTCCTGCGGCGGCGCGGTCTTTGCCCGGCCAATCATCGCAACGCTCACGTCGTCGCCAGAGCAGACCATGGTCCGTCCGCCGCCGTCGCGCCGGATCATCCAGAACACACTGCGGTCCGCTGCGATCATGTCGATCGTCCCGGACACGGCGGTTCCCCGGGCCGCCAGCACCTCGACGTCGTCGCCGCGGCCCAGCCTGGACCAGTCGGGGACCTGGGCCGGGGCGGCGACGCGGACCGGCCCGCGCCTGGCGGCAATCCTGCGAAGGGGGCTGCGCTGATACATTCCGGTTCCCGTTCCTGCTAGAAGTTTCCGCCGTCGGCCTTGACGGCCAGCACGGGACGGTCGGCCTGCATCAGGATCTGCTGCGCGTGGCTGCCCAGGATGAACTTGCCCACCTGGGTGCGGTGCCGCAGTCCGATGACGATGAGCGAGGCATCCACCTCCCGGGCAACGTCCAGGAATTCGTCAGCGAGGTCATGCTGGTACGGCGGCTGGATGACTGTTGCCTTGATGCCCGCGGCCGTAGCCCGGGCAGCGGCCTCCGCCAGCACGTCCTCGGGTGCGACGGACTTGTCCACCAGCGCACCCTGGCGGGCCGAGTTCACGATGAACAGTTCCTGGTTCCGCAGTTGCGCCTCGGCGATGCCTGCGGTGAGGGCAGCCTCCCCGGCAGGTGTGGGGACGAACCCGACGATGATGCTCATACCTTCTCCTTGATGTTGTTGGCACCGTCGTTGTTGGTGCCGTCTCCGGCCGGGGCGGATGCCGCCGTCGTGCCCTTGCGCTTGGCGATTAGGCTGCGGATGCCCGGCATCAGTGCCACCAGGACGAAGACCGCCAGCAGGGTGGCCGAGATGGGCCGGGTGAAGAACCCGGTGGGGTCGCCATCGAACACCAGGAGCGAGCGGCGGAGGGAGCTTTCCAGCAGCTCGCCCAGGACGAATGCCAGGACCAGCGGGCCGGGTTCGAAGCCGAACTTCTTCATCAGGTAGCCCACCACGCCGAAGACCACCACGAGCGTCACATCGAACATGCTGTTGTTGATGGTGTAGGCGCCCAGCAGAGTGATCAGCGCGGTGATCGGGGCGAGGATGGCGGCGCGGACACGCAGGATCCGCACGAAGATTCCCACCAGCGGCAGGCTCATGATCAGGAGCAGGATGTTGCCGATGTACATCGAGTTCACCACTCCCCAGAACAGCTCCGGTTCCTGCTCCACGAGCTGCGGGCCCGGGGTGACGCCTTGGATCAGCAGCGCGCCGAACATCAGGGCCATGGTGGCGTTGGCGGGGATGCCCAGGGTCAGCAGCGGAATGAACGACGACGTTGCTGCCGCGTTGTTCGCTGTTTCGGGGCCGGCCACGCCCTCGGGCGCACCCTTACCGAAGCGTTCGGGCTGCTTGGCGCGCTTCTTTTCCATGGCGTACGAGGCCATGGAGGCGATGGTGGCGCCGCCGCCGGGAAGGATGCCGAGGAAGAACCCGAGCACGGAGCCGCGGCCGATGGCCCCGGAGGCGTGCTTCAGTTCTGCTTTCGAGGGCCAGACGTTGGAAACCTTCGACGGCGCTTTGGCGGCGCGGTGCCGCTCCTCCAGGTTGTAGAGGATCTCGCCGAGGCCGAAGATGCCCATGGCGATCGGCACGAAGTCGATGCCGTCCGCCAGCTGGATGCTGCCGAAGGTGAAACGGCTCTCGCCGGTGAAGATGTCCCGGCCCACGGTGGCCAGCAAGAGGCCCACCGACGCCGCGATCAGCGCTTTGGCTTTGGACCCGCCGCTGATGGTTGCCACGAGCAGGATGCCCAGCATGGCCAGCGCGGAATACTCGGGCGGTCCGAAGTCCAGGGCGAAGCCTGCCACCAGGGGCGCCAGGAAGGTCAGGCCGATGATGGCTGCCGTGCCGCCGATGAACGAACCGATCGCGGCCAGGCCCAAAGCGGTTCCGGCCTTGCCCTGCCGGGCCATCTGGTAACCGTCAAAAACGGTGACCACTGATGATGCTTCGCCGGGGAGCCGCAGCAGCACCGACGTGATGGTGCCCCCGTACTGGGCCCCGTAGAAGATGCCCGCGAGCATGATGATTGCCGTCACCGGCTCAACACCGTAGGTCAGAGGCAGCAGGATGGCGATGGTGGCGGCCGGTCCCAGGCCGGGGAGTACGCCGATCAGCATGCCGATGACGACGCCGACCAGGCAGTACAGGAGGTTCATCGGTTCCAGGACGACCGAGAAACCGTTAATCACAGGATTAAGAAAATCCACGGTGGTCTCCTAGAAGAGGTGGGGAATGGAGGTGCCCAGGGCCAGGATGAAGATCGCGTAGAACGCAACCACCACCAGGACACTGACCAGGATGGTTGAGCGCCAGGTTTCGCCGCCGAGGAATTTCATCCAGATGACGCACAGGACCAGGGCGGGGATTTCGAAGCCGATCACCGGCATCAGTGCAACCATCGTGGCGAGGGTGGCCAGGCCAATCAGCGGGGCGAACGACATCCGGGTGAATTTCTCGGCGTCCCGGTTGTGCCGGCCCAGGATCAGCTGGAAGAGCCCGAGCGCCACCATCACGCAGCTGGCCATGAAGGGCCACAGGCCGGGCTGCGGCGCGGACAGGGTTCCCAGGCCCATGGCCACCGAGAGGACCAGGGCGCCGATGCCGACGCCGAGCACCACCAGGGAGGACGCGGCGTTGGCCAGTGGCCCGGCAGCGGGAGGCTTCTCCTCTTCCCATTGCGCGGCGAGCTGCTCCGGGGTCAGGGCTTCGGGCAGTTCGTTGGGGGCGTCACTGGCGTCACCGCCGGGCGTGACGGCGGTGCTGCCGTCACGCCCGGCGGATACTGCTGGAGTTGTCTCCATGGTCCTTACTTTTTCCCGCCGAGGCTGATGTCGTACTTTTCCACCAGCTCCTTGTACTTCTCGGCGTAGCCCTTCCACTCAGTGACAACTTCCGCGCCGCTGAGCTCTTTGGGCGTCAACAGGTTCTTCTTGTTGAACTCTTTGTAGGCGTCGGTCTTGAAGGTGTCCTGGAAGGATGCCAGGAGCTTGTCCTTGACCTCCTGCGGGGTGCCCTTGGGCGCTGCCACCGCACGGTACTGGGCCACCGGGACGTCGTAGCCGGCTTCCTTGGCTGACGGCACGTCCGGCAGGAAGCTGTTGCGCTCTTCGGAGAAGACGAGCAGCGGGGAAACCTTGCCGGCTTCGATCTGCGCCATGGCCTCGCCCAGCTGGATGGTGGCCAGTTCAACCTGGTTGCCCAGGACGGCCGTGAGTGCGGGCTTGCCGCTGTCGAAGGGAACATCGGTGCCCTTCACGTTGGCCTGCTTGAACAGGACGGTCTGGGCCAGCTGGCTGCCGGTGCCCACGCCCGTGGTGCCGAACGTGACGTTGCGGCCGGCGTTGGTGACATCCTTGAAGCTCTTGAAACCTGACTGCTGGCTGGCCACGAGGACGTAGTCGTCCTGCGACAGCCCGGCAATGATGTCCAGGTCATCGATGTTTACGGCTTCGTCGGCGCTGACGGCCAGCGGGGTGATGGTGATCAGCGATGCAGTGAGCAGTACCAGCTCCTGGCCGTCTGCGGTCTTGCCTGCCACTTCCTTGGTGGCGAGGGCTCCGTTGGCGCCGGGCTTGTTGACCACCGGCATGGGCGAACCGAGGGTCTTGGTAGCCCCTTCAGCCAGGGCGCGGGCGATGAGGTCGGTGCTGCCGCCGGCCGCCTGGCCGACGGTGAGCGTGACCGGACCGCTGGGGAACTTGGACGAGTTGCCGGCAGCGGCGCCGCCGCCAACGTTGCCGCCGCATGCCGTCAGGGCCAGCAGCGTGACAGCCGACGCAGTGCCGAGGATCGCGCGGCGGGTGGGGAAGTGCTTCATTGGAACTCCTCATTAAGTCTCCGGGTGGGGCCCGGAACAATCTGTGAACCGGGTCACCCCGTTCGCTTTGTCGAGTGTAGGGACCGGTTATGATGCCTGTCTAAGCCCATATCTGCATCATTTGATACCCGGAAGGCATCATGTTTACTTTCGACCAGCTGGCCGGCTTCATCGCCGTGGCCGAGGAGCTCCACTTCGGCCGCGCGGCCGAACGGCTGAACATGACGCAGCCACCGCTGAGCCGGCAGATCCAGAAGCTGGAAAAGATCGTCGGGGCCGAGCTGCTGGAACGGGACAACAGGAAAGTCACCCTGACCTCCGCCGGCGAAGCCTTCCTCGACGAGGCCCGGCGACTGATGGCACTTGCCGAGCGGGCCCCTGTCACAGCCCGGCGGATCGCCTCCGGGCGGTCGGGTGTCCTGCGGGTGGGGTTTACCGCAGCAAGCGGCTTCAGCATCCTGGGCCCACTTCTGGGGGAACTGGCGGCCATCATCCCGGACGTGGACATCGACCTGCAGGAACTGGTGACCGGTGAGCAGCTCAGCGGCCTCCTCACCGGAGAACTCGACCTGGGGCTGGCCCGGCCGCCGTTCGACAGTGACACCTTCGATTCACACCTGCTCTACCGCGAATCCATGGTGATAGCGGTGCCGGTGGGGCACCCGCTGACGCTCTTGGCGCGGGACATCACAGCCGAGGACTTCAAGGACGAGCCCCTGATCATGCACTCCCCCAGCCAGGCCCGCTATTTCTACGACCTGGTGGTGCGGATGCTGCCCATCCGCCACGCCAACGTGGTGCACACCGTCAGCCAGATCCTCACCATGGTTTCCCTGGTGGCCGCCGGCCGGGGCCTTGCCTTCGTGCCCCACTCCGCCACCCTGCTGGGCATCAAGGACGTGGAGTTCCTGCCGCTCGAGGCCGGGCGCGGGGAGGAAGTGGAACTGCATGCGCTGTGGAACCGCAGGATCACCAACCCCGCTTTGGCCCGCCTGCTGCGCGACCTCGAATTCGCGATGGAGTGATCCCCGGGCTGGCCACGCAGCACGAGATGCCACTGGGCGCGTGCGGCATCATGATGCAACAAAGGTATCAATACATATAAAAATACACTTAGACAGGCATCAGCGGCGCTCCTACGCTGGGAAGGAATCATCAGCCTGCCGCCTTCGCGGCGCACACACCCGGAGGACCTCACCGTGGCAAAGTACACCCCCCAGGAACTGGCGGACACCCTCAAGGAAGGCCTGCTGTCCTTCCCCGTGACGTCGTTCGATGCCAACCTCCAGTTCGATGAGGAGAACTACCGCAAGCACCTGTCCTGGCAGGCAAGCTTCCCCGTGGCCGGCCTCTTCGCCGCCGGCGGCACCGGCGAAGGCTTCTCCCTGACCCCCGCGGAGTCCGAGCGCGTGGTCCGCACCGCCGTCGACGAAGTGGGCAGCCACGTTCCGGTCCTGGCCTCCGCCGGCGGATCCACCGCCCAGGCCATCGAAAACGCCCAGGCCGCGGAAGCTGCCGGCGCCGATGGCATCCTGCTCCTGCCGCCGTACCTGACCGAAGCCGACCAGGCCGGACTGGTGGAGCACGTCAGCGCCGTCTGCCGCGCAACGTCCCTCGGCGTGATCATCTACAACCGGGCGAACGCCATCTATAAGGACACCACGGTGGCCACCCTTGCGGACCGCCATGAGAACCTCATCGGATTCAAGGACGGCGTTGGCGACCTTGAACACGACGCCCGCGTCTACGCCAAGCTCGGCGACCGGCTCTTCTACCTCGGCGGCCTGCCCACCGCCGAAACATTCGCGCTGCCCCTGCTGCAGCTGGGCATGAGCACCTACTCCAGCGCCATGTACAACTTCGTTCCGCAGTTCGCGCTGGACTTCTACCAGGACGTCCGCAACCAGGACCGCGCCGCCGTCAACAAGAAGCTCAACGACTTCGTCATCCCCTACCTGGACATCCGCGACCGCGTGAAGGGCTACTCTGTCTCCATCGTCAAGGGCGGCCTGGACGCCATCGGCCGTTCCGCGGGCCCGGTGCGCACGCCGCTGCAGAACCTGGCGCCGCAGGACCTCGCGGACCTCAAAGCCCTCATCGCCACCGTTTCCTAGCCGTCACCGAAGACACAGGAGCAATCCATGACCCTCACCGGACATTCACTCATCGCAGGCCGGACGGTTGCCGGCGAAGGCAAGACCACGTTCGGGTTCAACCCCGCCACCAACGAGGCCCTCGACCCCGCCTACACGCTGCTCACCGAAGAACAGCTCGCGACGGCCACCACGGCAGCGAAGGAAGCCTTCCCCTCGTTCAGCACCCTGGACCCGGAAACCCACGCCGCCTTCCTGGAGTCCATCGCGGACAACATCGAAGCCATCGGCGATGAACTGCTGGTCCGCGCCGGCCAGGAAACCGGCCTGCCCGCCGCCCGGCTTACCGGTGAGCGTGCCCGCACCACCGGCCAGCTGCGCCTCTTCGCCGCCGTGGTCCGCCAAGGCGACTTCCGCGGCGTCCGCATCGACCCCGCCATCCCGGACCGGGCACCGCTGCCCCGCGCAGACATCCGCCAGCGGCAGATCCCGCTGGGCCCCGTGGCCGTGTTCGGCGCCAGCAACTTCCCGCTGGCCTTCTCGACGGCGGGCGGCGACACCGCCTCGGCCCTCGCCGCCGGCTGTCCCGTGGTCTTCAAAGCCCACAACGCCCACCCCGGCACCAGCGAACTCGTGGGCCAGGCCATCAGCAAAGCCGCCCAGGACAACGGCCTGCACCCCGGCGTGTTCTCACTGATCTACGGCCCCGGCTCCAGCATCGGCCAGGCCCTCGTGGCAGACCCCGCCATCAAGGCCGTCGGCTTCACCGGATCCCAGTCCGCAGGCATCGCCCTCATGAAGACCGCTGCCGCGCGCCCGGAACCCATCCCGGTGTACGCCGAAATGTCCTCCCTGAACCCCGTCTTCGTCTTCGACGGCGCCCTCGCCGGCAGCCCCGAAAGCATCGACGCCCTGGCGTCCGCCTACGTCACCGCCGTCACCGGATCCTCCGGGCAGCTCTGCACCTCCCCCGGCCTGCTCTTCGCCCCCGCAGGCGAGGCCGGCGACAAACTCGCTGCCGCCGTCGGACGCGCCGTGGCAGCCAGCGCCGGGCAGACCATGCTCACCGCGGGCATCGCCGGGTCCTGGAACACCGGAACCGAGGCACTCGGCGCAGCGGACGGCGTCGAACTCATTGGCCAGGGCACCCCGGGGCCCACCGAAAACGCCCCCGCACCGGCCATCTTCGGCACCGGCGTTGACCAGTTCACCACCAACCACGTCCTGCACCAGGAAATCTTCGGCGCAGCATCCCTGGTGATCCGGTACACCGGCACCGAGGACCTGCTCCAGGCAGCAGCCCGGATCGAGGGCCAGCTCACCGCGTCCCTGCACCTCACCGACGCCGACTACGCGACGGCGGCGCCCCTGGTCCCCGTCCTCGAACAGAAGGTAGGCCGCATCATCGTCAACGGCTGGCCCACCGGCGTGGAAGTAGGCCACGCCATGGTCCACGGCGGCCCGTTCCCCGCCACCTCGGACACCCGCACCACCTCCGTAGGAACCCTCGCCATCAACCGCTTCCTTCGCCCGGTGGCCTACCAGAACATCCCCCAGGAACTGCTCCCGGCACCCCTGCAGGACGCCAACCCCTGGCACCTCAACCGCCGAATCGACGGCGACGTCGTGGCAGCACCCGAGAAAGCAGAGGTTGGCGCATGAGTGGCCAGCCCACCATTGCCGGCGTTGAGGTAGTACCGGTCGCCGGGCACGACAGCATGCTGATGAACCTCAGCGGCGCCCACGGCCCGTTCTTTACCCGCAACGTGGTCATCCTGACCGACTCCGACGGGCGCACCGGCCTCGGCGAGGTACCCGGCGGCGAAAAGATCCGCACCACCATCGAGGAAGCCGGAGCCCTGCTCAAGGGCAAGCCCGTGGCCCGCTACCGCTCGCTGCTGCGCGACATCGCGGCGGAGTTCGCGGACCGCGACGCCGGCGGCCGGGGCCTGCAGACGTTCGACCTGCGCACCACCGTCCACGCGGTGACCGCCGTTGAATCGGCCCTGCTGGACCTGCACGGCCAGTTCCTCGGCGTTCCCGTGGCGGAACTGCTCGGCGATGGGCAGCAGCGCACCTCGGTGCCCATGCTCGGCTACCTCTTCTTCGTGGGCGACCACAAGCGCACGGACCTGCCGTACCTTGTGGAAGAGCACCCGGCTGACCGCTGGGAAGAGCTTCGCCGGCAGGAGGCCATGACTCCGGAAGCCGTCGTCGCGCTGGCCGAAGCGGCGCAGGAGCGCTACGGGTTCAGCGACTTCAAGCTCAAGGGCGGCGTGCTGTCCGGCGACGACGAAGTGGACGTGGTCACGGCCCTGGCCAAGCGCTTCCCGGACGCCCGGGTCACCCTGGACCCCAACGGCGGCTGGCTCCTGGACGACGCCATCCGGCTGGGCAAGCGGATGCAGGGCGTGGCGGCATACGCCGAGGATCCGTGCGGCGCCGAAGGACGTTTCTCCGGCCGCGAAGTCATGGCGGAATTCCGCCGCGCCACCGGCCTGAAGACGGCCACCAACATGATCGCCACGGACTGGCGCGAGATGTCCCATGCCATCCGCAGCAACGCCGTGGACATCCCGCTGGCGGACCCGCACTTCTGGACCATGCACGGCTCGGTCCGGGTGGCACAGCTGTGCAACGAGTTCGGCCTCACTTGGGGCTCGCACTCCAACAACCACTTCGATATTTCGCTGGCCATGTTCACCCACACCGGTGCCGCGGCGCCGGGTGAAATCACTGCCCTGGACACCCACTGGATCTGGCAGGACGGCCAGGGCCTGACCAAGAGCCCGCTCCAGATCAAGGGCGGCGCCATCGAGGTCCCGGCCGCACCCGGCCTGGGCATCGAACTGGACCGTGAAGCGCTGGACAGGGCGCACCAGCTGTACCTGGAGCACGGGCTGGACGCGCGTGACGACAGCATCGGCATGCAGTACTACGTCGACGGCTGGTCCTTCGATCCGAAGCGGCCCTGCCTGGTTAGGTAGGACTGCGGCAACAGCCCCGGACCGGGAGCGGTCCCGCGCCTGACGCTTAACGCCGTCCAAATCGCTGGAACGGTGCGGGGACGCTGAAACCAATCAGCGTCCCCGCACCGTTCCAGCGTCTCCGCGTCCAATTGGCTTGCGCGGGTTCGGCGTACGACGGCGGCAGATGGCTCAGTTGCCCGCGATCACCAGGGCCACGCTGTGCCCGCCGAAGCCGAAAGCGTTGACCAGCCCGGCGCGGGGAGACCCGGCGGCCAGTCCGTGAGACGTGTCGGTGACGACGTTCAGTTCCACCTCGGGGTCCAGTGCCTCCACGTTCAGCGTCCCGGGAAGCTGCCCAGTGCGCAGCGCTTCAAGGACCACGACGGCGGCCAGCGCACCGGCTCCGCCCAGCAGGTGTCCGGTGTGCCCCTTGGTGGAGGTCACGGGCACCTCGGTGCCGAAGATGGCGCGGATGGCCTGGCCCTCGAGCCGGTCCCCCACGGGGGTGGAGGTGGCGTGGGCGTGGACGAAGCCGATGTCCGCCGGTTCCATCCCGGCCGAGGCAAGTGCTTTCTGCATGACGCGGCGCTGCATGGCCGGGTCCGCGGCCACGATGTCGTTCGCGTCGGAGGTCACTGCACCCCCGGCAACTTCGCCGAGGATTGCGGCGCCCCGGGCACGGGCGTGGTCTTCGCTCTCCAGCACCACCATCCCGGCCCCTTCGGACAGCACGAAGCCGTCCCGGCCGCCGTCGAACGGCCGGGACGCTTCCGCCGGGTCACCCGGGCGCGTGGACAGCGCGCGGATCTGGGAAAAGCCACTGATCACGAGGTCGTTGACGGAGGCGTCCACACCGCCGGCAATGACGACTTCGGCAGCACCGGAGCGGATCATCTCGGCTGCCTGGACAATCGCCTCAGCCCCGGAGGCGCAAGCGCTCACGGGAGTACGCGCGCCGCCGCGGGCACCGAGGTCGATGGATACCCAGGCGGCGGGGCCGTTGACCATCAGCCGGGTCAGGGTGTGCGGCGATACCTTGCGCGGGCCTGAAGCCGCCAGCACCCGGTCCTGCTCGATGGTGGAACCCAGCCCGCCGTATGCGGAGCCGATCACCACGGCGAACCGTTCCGGGTCCACCTCAGGCGCGCCTGCCTGTGTCCAGGCTTCGCGGGCGGCGATGAGTGCCAGCTGGCCGCACCGGTCCATGCGCTTCAGTTCCCGGGTGCTGAGATGCTGCGAGAGGTCCGCGGACACCTGTCCGGCGATCTTGACGGGCAGCTGCCCGGCCCAGTCCTCGGTCAGGGCAGTGATGCCCGATTCCCCGGCGAGCAGCGCCTGCCAGGTCTCCGCCACGGAGGCGCCCAGCGGGTTGATGGTGCCGGCGCCGGTAACGAGGGCGCGCGGCTGGGCCGAGGTGGGTTCCGTCATTGGTGCCCTTACTTTGCGGGGTTGTGCGTGCCGATGGGCACCAGGGTCAGGTCGGGGTGGTTCTTTTCGATCCGGCGCAGGGCCCAGACGTCGTTGAACAGGGCGAGGTATTCGCCGTCGGACCGCAGGAGCACCTCCGCGCCCGGAACGTTGGCCAGCGCGGGCATGGCGTCCGCCGTCGAGATCCTGGCCAGCGAGTAGGGCAGGCGCTCCAGGCGCATGGGGGCGCTGAAGTCGTGCGCCATCCGGTCCTCCACCACCTCAAACTGCATGGGGCCGACGGCGGCGAGCACCGGCGCCTGGTCCCCGCGGACGTCGGAGCGGAGCACCTGGATGACGCCCTCATGTTCGAGCTGTTCGATGCCGCGGCGGAACTGCTTGAACTTGCTGGGGTCCTTGGAGCGGGCCACCTGGAAGTGTTCCGGGGCGAAGAGCGGGATGGCCGGGTATTCCACGGAGTCTTCGAGGAAGAGGCTGTCCCCCACGCGCAGGGAGGAGGCGTTGACCAGTCCCACCACGTCGCCGGGGTACGCCTCGTCGATGACTTCGCGTTCGCGGCCGAACACCTGCTGGGCGTACTTGGTGGCGAAGGACTTGCCAGTGCGGGTCTGGGTGACCACCATGCCGCGTTCGAAGACGCCGGAACAGACTCGGATGAAGGCCACATGGTCGCGGTGGGCCTTGTTCATGCCGGCCTGGACCTTGAACACAAAGCCCGAGAACGGCGATTCGACGGGGCGGGGGCTGCCGTCCACGTCGGGGCGGGGCGCCGCAGGCGGGGCGAAGTCCACCAGCGCGTCCAGCAGCTCCTTGACGCCGAAGTTGAGCGCGGCGGAGCTGAACAGGATGGGGGTGGCCTTGCCGGCGTGGAAGGCATCGACGTCGAACTCGAGGTTGGACTCGACCACCAGGCCTGCCTCATCGACGGCGTCGGACCAGTTGCTTCCCTGGCTTTCGGCGGCTTCCTCCGGCGTGAAGTACTCGGTAAGCGCGATCTGGGCGCCGGCGTTGTTGCGCTGGAACCGGGCGAATCGGTCGTTACGCAGGTCCCAGACACCGCGGAAGTCACCGGAGATGCCCACGGCCCAGGTGAGCGGCATGGGCTGCAGGCCTGTGCGTTCGGTGATCTCGTCCATCAGCGCCAGGGCGTCCAGGCCGGGCCGGTCCCACTTGTTGATGACGGTGATGATGGGCAGGTTCCGCTGCTTGCAGACCTCGAAAAGCTTCATGGTCTGGGTTTCCAGGCCCTTGGCGGCGTCCACCAGCATCACGGCGCAGTCGACGGCGGCCAGCACGCGGTAGGTGTCCTCGGAGAAGTCGGCGTGGCCGGGGGTGTCCAGGAGGTTGATGACCGTGTCCCGGTAGGAGAACTGCAGGGCAGCGGAGCTGATGGAAATGCCGCGGTCCTTCTCCATCTGCATCCAGTCCGAGACCGTTTCCTTGCGGTTGGCCTTGCCGCTGGAAGCACCGGCGGTGCCGATCACCTTGGCGTGCAGGGCGAGCGCTTCCGTGAGGGTGGACTTGCCGGCGTCGGGGTGGGAGATGACGGCGAAGGTCCTGCGGCGGCCCGCTTCCTTGTGAATCTCATTGATCCGGGCGGGGGTCAGGACATCTTGGGACACGGTGCTACTTTCGCTGCGGTTGCGGCTGGATGAAGCCAAAGTCCAATTTTATCGCAGGCCCGCAAACCGGCGCTGGTCCGCTTAACGCCCGCGAAACCGGCAGTTCAAAGCAGCGAAACGAGGGCCCGCTACCGTGGCGGCATGACGACGCCGGGCAACCCCTTCCACGATCCGTTCGCCTCCAGCATTGGTCCTGCCAGGATGCAGGAGCACACTACAGGCCAGGGTGACGCCGGGCCGCACCCGAAGGGCGTCCAGTCGGCGGCCGAGCTGAAGGCACTCCGGGCAGCATCGCTCGCCAGGGTCAGCAAGGACCTTGAGCGGATGCTCCGGGTCAGGGCCCGCTAGAAGCTTTCCTTCGCTTTCCCCTCCGGGCTTCCTGCCCGGCCTTGTGCTCCGGGATCACGCGGGTTGTGTCCTGAAAAGGCATGATGGGTGCATGCGCAGCATAGAGCTGGTGTTCGACGACGGCACGGAGTCCGCCATCCGGGCCGACTGGGTGCGGCTCGCCGAGGCCGGGCTTCCGAGCCTTGCCAGCCATACCGGCGCCAGCAACCGGCCCCACCTTACGCTCGCGGCCGGGGCGGAACTCCTGGTGCCGCCCCTTCACGCGTTCGATGGGGCTCTTCCCATGGAGGCCGCCTTCTCCGGCGTGCAGGTCTTTGCTGCCGGGCGGGACAGGTATGTCCTGGCCCGGTCCGTGGTGCTGACCACCCCGCTCCGCAAAGTGCACCAGCGCCTGCACCGGGAGATCGGAGGTGCCGTTCCGCAAACCCTCCCCGGGGCCTGGACGCCGCATGTCACCCTGGCCCGGCGGGTTACTGGTGAACAGCTGGGCCAGGCCCTGGATCTCCTGGACCTCCGGCTCAGCGGGCACATTGCGGGTGCACGGCTGTGGGACAGCAGCACAAAGTCGGTCACCGGGCTCTGATTTTCTTCGGCGGACGCAGCCGGGCTCAATCTGGCTGCTGCCCCGCGGCCAAAGTGCATGCTGCGCGCGGTGCGGCGCATGCCCGGTCCGGGCGTTTCCGGCCCACCCCCAATGGTGCACTTTGGGGCTTGCCCATGCGGAATTTGGGGGAGGTTGCCCCTATCATTGTGCTTGCGGGAAAATGAGTACTTTTGATCCGGCCGGTGCAACAGGGATGCCGGCATTCTTGCGGGGTGTCTTCCCGCACCTTTGAAGGGAAAACTTATGGCGCGGAGCCCCGAAGAATCACTCAGGGCGACTCTGGGCAGGGTGGCCCCGGGAACTCCCCTCCGCGACGGACTTGAACGCATCCTCCGCGGCCGCACCGGTGCACTGATCGTGCTGGGCTCGGACCGTACAGTGGATTCGATCTGCTCCGGCGGCTTTGACATCGGCATCGAGTTTTCACCGACGCGCCTGCGTGAACTGGCCAAAATGGACGGCGCCATCATCTGCGACAAGGATGCCGGCAACATCCTGCGCGCCGCAGTCCAGCTGGTCCCCGATTCCAGTATCGAAACCCAGGAATCCGGAACCCGCCACCGCACCGCCGAGCGCGTCGCCATCCAAACCGGCGTTCCCGTGGTGTCCGTCAGCCAGTCCATGCAGATCATCGCCCTGTACGTCAACGGCCTGCGGCACGTGCTGGAGGGCTCCGAGAAAGTCCTGGCCCGCGCCAACCAGGCCCTGGCCACCCTGGAACGCTACCGTGCCCGGCTGGACCAGGTCACCAGTTCTCTGTCCGCCCTGGAGATCGAGGCGATGGTCACCGTCCGGGACGTGGCCGTGACGCTGCAGCGGCAGGAGATGGTCCGCCGGATCTCGGAGGAAATCTCGCAGTACGTGCTGGAACTGGGCGAAGACGGCCGCCTCCTCTCGCTCCAGCTCGATGAACTGACTGTGGGCCGCGGGCCCGGCAGCGACGTCATCATCCGCGACTACGCCGGCCCGGACGCCTCGCCCGAGGACATCGACAAGGCCGTCAGCGCCCTCCTGAACCTCGGCCCCACCGAGCTGATCGACCTCGGCAAGATTTCCGGGATTATCGGCTTCGCCGGCGGCGTGGATACGCTCGACGCCATCGTCCAGCCCCGCGGCTACCGCCTGCTTTCCGGGCTGAAGGCCGTCCCCAAGGCCGTAGCGGACCGGCTGGTGGACCACTTCGGCGGGCTGCAGTTCCTGATGGCCGCCACCATCGATGACCTGATGACCGTTGATGGCATCGGCGACCAGCGTGCACGGACTGTCCGTGAAGGCCTCAGCCGGATGGCCGAAGCCAGCCTGCTGGACCGCTTCCTCTAATTCACGCACCCCCGCCGGTACCGCCCCAAAGGTTGGCCTCAAGCCGACCTGAAGCAGGTCCGCGGTGGGAAGGTCCCCGGAGGAAGGTCCGCGGAGGGCCTAGTTCAGCTGGAATACAGCCTTCGGGCTGGCTTTGGAGCCGAGCTTCGCAGTGAAGATGTAGTACGCCCCGCCGGTTCCGGGCTTGGCCGCCACTGCCTGGCATCCCTCCACCGTCCGGTTCCGCTGCCACGTGAAGTTGGCTGTTTCGCTGGCACCGGGCGCCAGCGTCTTTTCCAGGTCCTCGCTGGCAGCCTGGCAGTCCTTGGACGAAAAGACCCGGTCAGCGCCGCTGGTCACGAGAAACTCCATTTGCGAGGTCCCCAGGTTCACCTCGCACGCCACGGTACCGCCGTTGGTTACCTTCAGCGTGAGCCGCGGGTTTTCGCCGTCGCCATAGGCCGCCTTGTCCGTGGACGCCGAGATGGTGACGAGGTTCTGGTTGCAGCCGGGGGTGGCGGACGGCGAGGGCGTGGCCGAAACAGAGGGAACGGCCGACGGCGGGGCCGAGGCTTCGGGGGACGCGGCCGGCGCTGCGGTGGTGGGCATGGTGGACGATGCCTGCTGGGATGCTCCCCCGAGCACCCCGGAGATGGCAAAACCGGTGATCACCAAAGCGATCACCATCAGCAGAGCGCCACCAACGAACAGCCTGCGGCGCCGGTACACGGCAGCGCTGGCCTTCGGTGCGCCGCCGGAGCCCGGTGCCGATGCCTTGCCGCGTGCTGGTGAATTGCCTTGCCTGACCATCCTCCTAGGCTAGGGAAAGTCCCCGGTTCTGCGGCACCACCACGCCGCCGGCAGGCCATCGCTCTGGTCACAACGCGGGCCAGGCCCGGTTTTTCGGCCCGCGAAGCGCATCCATTACAGTGTTGGCATCGATACTCAAGCCCCTTCCTTAGCCGCTCCCGCCGGAACGCCAACACCCCCAAGCGACCCCAACCACATGGAGTTCCTGCACCGCAGGATCACCGGCTGGTTTGCCGAAACCGCCCGCGACCTGCCCTGGCGGGACCCCGACTGCGGCGCCTGGGGCGTGCTGGTCAGCGAGATCATGCTGCAGCAGACCCCGGTGGTGCGGGTGCTCCCCGTCTGGGAGGAATGGCTGAAACGCTGGCCCTCCCCCGCTGGCCTGGCGGGCGAACCAGCCGGCGAGGCTGTCCGTAACTGGGGCAGGCTGGGATACCCGCGGCGGGCCCTCCGGCTGCACGCCGCAGCAACGGCCATCGTTGAAAACCACAACGGCAGGGTCCCGGACACGTACACCGAGCTGCTGGCCCTGCCCGGCGTGGGCAGCTACACGGCAGCGGCTGTGGCCGCCTTCGCGTATGGCCGGCGGGAAACCGTCGTCGACACCAATATCCGCCGGGTACACGCCCGGCTGGTGGCCGGCACCGCGCTTCCCGCGCCTGCCCTGACCGCTGCGGAGATGCGCCTTGCCGCCTCGCTGTTGCCGGACGACGACGCCGCCTCCGTGCGCTGGAACGCTGCGGTCATGGAACTGGGCGCCTTGGTCTGCACTGCGCGTGCGCCGAAATGCGCCGACTGCCCGGTGATGGATTCCTGTGCGTGGCGCGCCGCCGGTGAGCCGCCGCCGTCGTACGTCCCCAAGGGCCAGGCCTGGCACGGCACAGACCGGCAGGTCCGCGGGGCCGTGATGGCCGTCCTGCGGCTGGCCGATGCGCCGGTGCCCGCGGAGATGTTCCTGCAGCCGCCGGCGGACCTGGGCTTCGCCCCGGAGGGGATCGGCGTCCCGCTCGCGGCGCTGCACCGGCTCAATTCCGCGCCGGAGCAACTGGAGCGTGCCATGTCCGGGCTGCTCGCGGACGGCTTGGCGGAGATCCACGACGGCGGCTACCGGCTTCCCGCGTAAGAGCCTCCGCCGGGGTGGCATACTTCTTGGTGACTGGAACCGGGGGAATTTTGAGAATCATTCTTTACATCGTGTGGGCGCTGTTCGTTGTGGCCGCTGTCTTCGCCATGGTCCACGCCATCCGTAAGACAAGGCGCCAGGAGCAGCTGATGGCCAGCTGGCCAAAGGTGCAGGCCACCGTCACCGGCAGTGTGGCCGGCTGGACAAGCGGCGGAGGAGGCTCCAGCCGCAGCCGCCGGTTCTTTCCCACCTACCAGTTCACGGACCCGCGCGGCACCCTGTTCATGGGCAAGTCCGAGATCTCCACAGCGGCGGCGCCGGCCCCCGGGTCCCTGGTCGAGGTTGCCTACAATCCAGCCGACCCCAGCGAATCACTCCAGGTTTCCTCCGCACCCCAGACCACCCTGGGCTGCCTGGTGCCGTTCTTTGCCGTGTTCGCCGTCGCCCTGTTCTGGTTCATCAGCGTCTTCCCGCTGGGCTGACCAAAAGGTTTCCTTTCGGCTGTCAGACTGTCGCCGGCCATAACAATGCCGGCATCACTTCCCCGGTGGAGGTGCCTCACAGGCCGGCCGGTCCTACGCTGAAAACATGCGTAACCGGGGGCTGCTCTTGGCGCTGATGACGACGGCGGGACTCACCACGGGCTGCGGGCCCGGGCCGGTTGCCTGCCCGGCCATCGCCCAGGCCACGGCTGTGTCCGTGACCGTCGCGGCAGACTACGCGCCCCTCATCGGCACGCTCTACGTGAAAGCATGCCAGGACGGCACCTGCAAGGAAGGGCCCGTCGAGCTGGCCCCCGGCAGTGCCAGCATTGACCAGGGCTGCACGCCTGACGGCGTCTGCTCCGCAACGGCCTCGCCGGACGGAACCAAGGTGGGGATGCTGATGCTGGACACGCTCACCGAATCGGCCATGACCGTCACAGCTTCCGGGACCGGCACGGACGGCTCCGCCCTGCCGGTCCGCACGCTCGAATTTCGGCCCCGGGCGGACTATCCGTTTGGCGAACAGTGCGGCAAGTTCATCTCCGCGTCAGTGACCCTGAATGCGGCCGGCCTCAGCGATGCACTGGCCTAATAGCGCCGTCTGGAATGCCGCAGGCTGGAAGGGTGCAAGTTCGACGGGGCAGGCCGGAAAACAGCGCAGGCTAGAACAGTGCGGGCTGGCTGAACTGCCCGCCTGCCGGCTGGCCAAGGTCGCCCACATACTGGGGGCGCCATTCGAACCCGAGGTCCGCCAGCAGCTCTTCCACCGTGGTCTGCCCGTCCAGCACTTCGATTGCCGGGGAGTTGTCTTCGGGGTGGAGCTGTTCCATGGCATCGAGCTTATTGGCAGGATCAGGCGGGGAGTTGCGGACACACCGGGCTGCGCCGATTGTGGCCAGCTGCACGCGGGTTGCCGGCTCAGGGCTCGCCGAAACCAGCCTGGACAAGGCCGCCAACGTAGTTCACGGCCCGTTCAGCGTCGGCGCCCCAGGCCTCCACGTGCAGCACGGATCCTTTCCCGGCGCCCAGCGTCATCAGCGCCGTCATGGATGCCCCGTCCACCCCGTTGACCGTGACGTCCGCTGCCAGCGAGGACAGGCCGCCGGCGATCTTGGCGGCGGGCCGGGCATGCATGCCTGCCTGGTTGATCAGCTCAAAGTCACCCGTGAAATCGGGGCCCCGGCCCGTGACGGAGCCTTCCTCCACCATCTGCCGCCCGGTGTCGTTGCCGTGGGCAGGTCCGCGCACCGCCTCAGCGGCACGCTTGACGCCCTCCACGTCTGCGCCGCCCTGGGCAGCGACGGACGCCGCCACCAGTCCTTCCACCAATGGGGCGTCGGCCAGCAGGAACTTCTCCGGGTCGTCGACGAACTCCAGCGCGGACTCCGCGGTCATCACCGCGGAACCGAGATCTGCGAGGATCACCGCGCCGTCACCTCCGGCGGCTTTGTCCAGGGCGGCCACGACCTTCTCCAGGCTGGTGCCGATCCTGCCGTCCCCGGTGCCGCCGGCTGCCAGGATCACCACGTTGGGTGCCATTTGCGCGGCAAGTTCCACGGCGCCGTCGGCAATCTTTTCGCTATGGGACACCACTACAATGCTGACTGTCACGCGGCAGCCCCCACGGCGGCCCGCAGGATCAGCGCGCTGGATACCGCGCCGGGGTCGCGGTGGCCGGCGCTGCGTTCGCCGAGGTAGCTCGCCCGGCCTTTACGTGCCACGAGCGGATCGGTCGCCACCGCCCCGGCCTCGGCAGCCTCTGCGGCGGCCACCAGGACCGCCATGAGGTCGGCACCGCCGCCGTCGGCCGCGGCCCGGGCAGCCTCAACTGCCGGGGTCCAGGCGTCAACCATGGTCTTGTCCCCGGGTTCGGCCTTGCCGCGGGCCACGATGCCGTCGCGTGCGGCAGCGAGCGCTTCTGCCCAGGCCCCGGGATCGACCTCGGCAGAGTCGCCGAGGGACGTGGCCGCCCGGAGGAAGGCCGTGCCGTAGAGGGGGCCGGCGGCGCCGCCCACCTTGGACATCAGCGTCATGGCCGTGAGCTTCATGGCTGCTCCGGGCGTCTCCGGCGTCCCCTCGCCGAGCTTGGCCACCACCGCCTGGAACCCGCGGTCCATGTTCTCGCCGTGATCAGAGTCCCCAATGGCCCGGTCCAGCTCGATCAGCTCCACGCGGTGTTCAGCCATGGCCTCGGCGCACAGGTTCAGCCACTTCACCGCCCACGCGGCATCCAGCACCATGGTCAGGCGCCCCAGCGGAGGGCAGCGGTGTGGACGGGTGCATCCCACAGTTCGGTCAGCTCGTCGTCGAGCCGGAGCACGGAAATGGAGCAGCCCTGCATCTCGAGTGCAGTGATGTAGTTGCCCACCAGGGACCGCTCAACGGTGGCACCCTTGTCCTTCAGGACCTGGACGGCGCGGCGGTAGACGATGTAGAGCTCGCTTTGCGGCGTCCCGCCCATGCCGTTGACGAACAGGAGCACCTTGTCCCCTGAGCCGATGTTCAGGTCCGCCAGGACGGGCTCCAGCAGGCGGTCCGTGATGCCGTCCGCGTTTTCGAGTGGGATGCGGTGCCGGCCCGGCTCGCCGTGGATGCCGATGCCGATTTCGATTTCATCGTCTGCGAGGTCGAAGCTCGGCTGGCCCGCGTGCGGAACGGTGCAGGCGGACAGTGCCACGCCCATGGTCCGGACGTTGGCGTTGACCCGCTCGCCGATGGAGGCCACGCCGTCGAGGTCGTCACCGCGCTCCGCGGCCGCACCGGCGATCTTCTCCACCAGCACGGTGCCGCCCACGCCCCGCCGGCCCGCCGTGTACAGGGAGTCCTCCACGGCAACATCGTCGTTGACCAGGACGGTGCGGATGCTGACGCCTTCGGCTTCTGCCAGCTCGGCCGCGGTCTCGAAGTTGAGGACGTCGCCGGTGTAGTTCTTGACGATATGGACCACGCCGGCGCCTGAGTTGACGGCGAGCGTGGCCGGTAGGATCTGGTCCGGCGTAGGTGAGGTGAACACCGCCCCCGGCACGGCGGCGTCGAGCATTCCCTTGCCCACGTAACCGGCGTGCAGCGGTTCGTGCCCGCTGCCCCCGCCCGAAACCAGGCCTACCTTGCCGTTCACGGGCGCGTCCTTGCGCGTGATGTACATGGGATCTTCTGTGACGGTAACGAGGTCTGCGTGGGCAAGGCCGAAGCCCTGCACGGATTCCGCGACGACGGACCTGGGATCGTTGATGAGTTTCTTCATGGCGGTGCTCCTGGCTGTGCTGTGCTCCTGGAGGATGACAATCCTGACCCTACTACCGGCCAAAGGGGCTGCGGTAGGGCTCCATCCGCTGCAGACGCAGAAAAGGGACAGCCCCCAATGACTGTCCCTTTTCGTGGGCCCCCAAACCCGGCCGCCAACAGTTTATCCATCAATTCGAGTAAAAGGAAGTGCAGGTCAGAATGAAATGCAATGTTTTTTGCTTTGGGCGGGCCTGTTCTCCGGGCCGGAGAGGACCGGAGAGACCCGGCGGCCCTGCTAGAGGACCCGGATCATCCGGGTGTTGCCCAGGGTGTTCGGCTTCACGCGGGCCAAGTCAAGGAACTCCGCCACGCCCTCGTCATGGGAGCGCAGGAGCTCCGAGTAGACCACCGGATCCACGGCCGACTGGTCAGCCATGACCTCGAACCCGTGGCGCTTGAAGAAGTCCACCTCGAACGTGAGGCAGAAAACCCGGGCCACCCCCAGCGCGCGGGCCTCCTCCAGCAGCCGTTCAACCAGGACGTGCCCCACACCCTTGCCGCGCCAGTCGCCCGACGCCGCGAGCGTGCGGACTTCGGCCAAGTCCTCCCACATGACGTGGAGCGCCCCGCAGCCGATCACCTCGCCGTCGTCCGACTCGGCGATCTTGAATTCCTGGAGGCTCTCGTAATACGCCACCGTTTCCTTCGCCATCAGGATGCGCTCCTCGGCCAGCGGCGCCACCAGTTTCTTGATGGCGGAAACGTCGCTGGTGCGGGCAGGGCGGATGTGGAAGGAGTCAGTCACAGGTTCAATCCTACGAGGCGAAGGGCTCTCGGCTCGGTGACTTCGGGTTGGGCGTTCCGGTGCCGGCGCCATTTGCCGCTTGCTGCTCCTCCGTCGCTCTGACGCAAGCTACACAAATGACCCCGTCACCTTCACTTCGCTAAAGGTGCGCCAATCAAATCTAGAGCCCGAGTTCTTCCGGCAGGTCCAGGTCCTGGCCCAGGACGTTCTTCGCAAGGAACCACTCGACTACGCGGTGCCAGACCTTGGCGTGCTGCGGCTGCAGGATCCAGTGGTTCTCATCCGGGAAGTACAGGAACCGGTGGGCGGTCTGGCCGTCCTGGTCCGCCGCGAGCTTTGACTTGGACAGGAGCTCGTACCAGAGCCGCAGGCCCTCACCGATGGGCACCCGGTAATCCTTGTCCCCATGAATCACCAGCATGGGCGAACTGATCTTCCCGACGTGCAGGTGCGGCGAGTTCTCCAGCGCCATTTCCTCGGTCATTTCCTTCAGCCAGTACTGCGAGGCGTCCGTTGTGGGACCGAACTGGTCAAGAGCCCACAGGCTGGCGTGGGTGACCACCGCTTTGAACCGGTCCGTGTTTCCTGCGACCCAGTTGGCCATGTAGCCGCCGAACGATCCGCCCATGGCGGCCGTCCGCGTCTCGTCAATGTCCGCCCGGTCCACTGCGGCGTCCGTGACAGCCATCAGGTCCGTGAAGGGCGCCTTGCCCCACGCGCCCCAGCCGCGCTGGATGTACGCCTGGCCGTAGCCGGTGGACAGTGCCGGGTCCGGCAGCAGCACCGCGTAACCCTTGGCTGTCAGGAGCCAGGGGTTCCACCGCCAGGTCCAGGCGTTCCAAGAGCCCAGGGGCCCGCCGTGGATCCACAGCAGGAGCGGCGCCGGGTTGTCCGCCGATGCACCTTCCGGCAGGGCCAGGTAGGCGGGGACCCGCGAACCATCCGGCGCAGTGGCGGCGATCCGCTCCAACCTGCCCGCGTGTGACGGCCGCTCGGCCGGCGCAGGCAGCCGCGTGGTCTCCCCCGTCGCAAGGTCGATCCGAACGGCTTCAGCGGGAAAGTCGTAGGAGCTCCGCAGGGCGTAGGCGTACCGGCCTTCGGGAGAAACAACGACGTCGGAGTAGGCCGCGGCGTCCTGGGTCACCCGGGCCCCGCCCACTTCAGCCGCAGCAGCCGGGACGCTGATCCGGAAGACCGGCGACGCGCCGTCGTCGTCCGCGGTGGCCAGGAGCGCGGAACCGTCCGGCAGCCAGGCGGCAGGCTTGGGCCAGCGGTCCCAATCGTGGGCGAGCGGCTGCAGGCCCGCCCCGTCCGCGGCGGCTTCGGCGGCATTTTCCGCACTGCCCGAAACGTCGAGCAGGTGCAGCTTGATTTCAGGGGCCCGCTGCGGGGTGGAATCACTCTCGCTGACCACCGCCAGGGTTTTGCCGTCCGGGCTGACCGGTCCCGGGAAGTAGCTCATGCCTTCGCTGTCGAGCAAAACCTTCAGGCTGCCGGAGGCGACATCCACCGCCACCAGCACCGAGCGGCTGTCCGCCTTGGCCAACGGCTTGGTGTAGCTGGTATAAACCGTCCGGCCGTCGGGGCTGACCACCGCGTCAGCTTCCCGGAGGCGCGGCCCGGCCTCCGGCGTGAGGTTGCGAAGGGCCAGCGGTGCCGTGGCGTCCACGGTTCCGGGCCTGCCCCCGGCCTGGTCCTCCCCCGGTTCCACGGCGAAGATCCGCGGCTGGCCGGGCCCCAGGTCGGCATCCCAGTAGCGCACCGGGTACTCGCTGTGCAGGATGGCTGACACTTTCTTGTCCTTGCGGGACTTGCGGCGCTCAGCGTCGTCTTCCTCATCGGCGGAGCCTGCCAGGACCTCGGCGGCCACGAAGGCTGCGTCCGCATTCTGGGCCGTCATCACCCGGCTGACGCCGCCCGGCCTGCTGAGGACCACGCGGGCCTCGCCACCGTCGGCCGGAAGGAGCCACAGCGCGCTGACGGGGTCTTCCTCGGGGCTGTCCGGATCGGGGCGGGCGGACGTGAAATAGACGTCCCCGTTGGCCGCGAAGGCCGCTCCCGCCTCGCCCTTCGCGCTGCGGGTGATGCGCCGGGCATGCTTCTGGCCTTTCGGGTCCAGTTCCCACAGCGCTGTGGCGAACTCGGTGCCCTTGCCGTTCAGGGTGCTGACCGTGGTCACCAGACGGGTTCCGTCGGGGCTCAGTGCCAGGCCGCCCACGCGCGGGATGGACAGGAAGTGGTCAAGGTCGTGGAAGGGGGTCAGTGGTTGCTCGTCCGGGATCACCGGATTCTGATTAGCCATGCTTCCGATTCAACACGGTTTGTGCCGCCGATCACAGCCGCCACACGCTGGCCCTTCGGGTACTGCTTTCATGGCCGGGTCCGCTCTGGCCCCAGCGCGGCAACGCGAAAGCCCCGCCGCTCCTTTCGGAGTGGCGGGGCTTTCGCTGGTGAACTTCCAACCGGTTAGACGCTCGGGGCGATTTCCGGGATGCGCGGCTTGGCGTTACCGGCGAAGGTGAACTTCGCGTCGTCGCCTTCGCCTTCGACGTCCACTACGACGATGTCGCCGGGGTGGATCTCGCCGAACAGGATCTTCTCGGACAGCTGGTCCTCGATCTCGCGCTGGATGGTGCGGCGCAGCGGCCGGGCACCCATGGCGGGATCGTAACCGCGGGTGGCCAAGAGTACCTTGGCGGCCGTGGTCAGCTCGATGCCCATGTCCTTGTCCTTGAGCCGCTTCTCGAGGCGGTTCACGAACAGGTCCACGATCTCGATGATCTCGTCCTGCGTCAGCTGCGGGAACACCACGACGTCGTCAACACGGTTCAGGAACTCGGGGCGGAAGTGCTGCTTGAGTTCCTCCGTAACGCGGGCACGCATGCGGTTGTAGCCGGTCTGCGTGTCGGTCCCGGACTGGAAGCCGGTGGCGACGCTCTTGGAGATGTCCCGGGTACCGAGGTTGGTGGTCATGATGATCACGGTGTTCTTGAAGTCCACCACGCGGCCCTGGGAGTCGGTCAGGCGGCCGTCTTCCAGGATCTGCAGCAGCGAGTTGAAGAGGTCCGCGTGGGCCTTTTCAACTTCGTCGAACAGCACCACGGAGAACGGACGGCGCCGGACCTTCTCGGTCAGCTGGCCACCCTCTTCGTAGCCCACGTAGCCCGGAGGGGCACCGAAGAGCCGCGAAACGGTGTGCTTCTCGGAGTACTCGGACATGTCCAGGGTGATGAGGGCGTCCTCTTCACCGAACAGGAACTCCGCGAGTGCCTTGGCCAGTTCGGTCTTGCCGACGCCGGTGGGGCCGGCGAAGATGAACGAGCCACCGGGACGCTTGGGGTCCTTGAGCCCTGCACGGGTGCGGCGGATGGCCTGGGACAGTGCCTTGATGGCCTCGTCCTGGCCAACGACGCGCTTGTGCAGTTCGTCTTCCATCTTGAGCAGGCGCGAGGACTCTTCCTCGGTCAGCTTGAAGACGGGGATGCCGGTGGAGTTGGCCAGCACCTCGGCGATGAGATCCTCATCCACCTCGGAGATGTCGTCCATGCCGCCGGACTTCCAGTGGCGTTCCTTCTCCGACCGCTCGGAGATCATCTTCTGCTCCTTGTCGCGGAGCGCTGCGGCGCCTTCGAAGTCCTGGGCGTCGATGGCGGATTCCTTCTCCATCTTCAGCTTGGCGATGCGCTCGTCCATGGCCTTGAGCTCCGGCGGAGCGGTCATGCGGCGGATGCGCAGGCGGGCGCCGGCCTCGTCGATCAGGTCGATGGCCTTGTCCGGCAGGAAGCGGTCCGAAATGTAGCGCTCGGCGAGGCTGGCCGCGGAGGCCAGAGCGCCGTCGGTGATGGTGACGCGGTGGTGTGCCTCGTAGCGGTCACGCAGGCCCTTAAGGATCTCAATGGCGTGCGCCACGGAGGGTTCCTTGACCTGGATCGGCTGGAAGCGGCGCTCCAGGGCGGCGTCCTTCTCGATGTGCTTGCGGTACTCGTCCAGCGTGGTGGCACCGATGGTCTGCAGCTCGCCGCGGGCCAGCATGGGCTTCAGGATCGAGGCTGCATCGATGGCGCCTTCGGCGGCACCGGCACCCACCAGGGTGTGGATCTCATCGATGAACAGGATGATGTCGCCACGGGTGCGGATCTCCTTGAGGACCTTCTTCAGGCGCTCTTCGAAGTCACCGCGGTAGCGGGAGCCAGCCACCAGTGAACCGAGGTCCAGGGTGTAGAGCTGCTTGTCCTTGATGGTCTCCGGGACGTCGCCGCGGACGATCGCCTGGGCGAGGCCCTCGACGACGGCCGTCTTGCCGACGCCGGGTTCGCCGATGAGCACCGGGTTGTTCTTGGTACGGCGGGAGAGGACCTGCATGACGCGTTCCATCTCCTGCTCGCGCCCGATGACGGGGTCCAGCTTGTTCTCGCGCGCAGCCTGGGTGAGGTTGCGGCCGAACTGGTCGAGGACCACGGAACCTGCAGGGGCGCCTTCGGGCTGGCCGCCGCCGACGCCTGCGCCGGTGGTTTCCTTGCCCTGGTAGCCGGAGAGGAGCTGGATGACCTGCTGGCGGACACGGTTGAGATCGGCGCCCAGCTTCACCAGGACCTGGGCGGCTACGCCCTCACCCTCGCGGATCAGGCCGAGCAGGATGTGCTCGGTGCCGATGTAGTTGTGGCCCAACTGGAGGGCCTCGCGCAGCGAGAGCTCCAGTACCTTCTTGGCGCGGGGGGTGAAGGGGATGTGACCGGAGGGAGCCTGCTGGCCCTGGCCGATGATCTCCTGCACCTGCTCGCGAACGCCGTCGAGCGAAATGCTCAAAGACTCAAGAGCTTTGGCGGCAACGCCTTCACCTTCATGGATTAGACCCAGAAGGATGTGTTCGGTACCGATGTAATTGTGGTTCAGCATGCGTGCCTCTTCTTGGGCAAGCACAACTACGCGACGGGCACGGTCCGTAAATCGCTCAAACATTTCGCCACACTCCTAGCTACGACGTACTTTGATGCTACGTGGCCGACCCAATCTTGTGGAGCGTGTTCGCCACAGGGGAAACCCACACCCTTTTCAGGGGCTGACCCAAGGTTGGATGCGCAGCGTTGGCGGGTGGCCGTGCCGCGGACGTTCCGGGCTTTGCATTACGTGTTCGGCTGCGCCCCGGATAACGGCCACGTCCACTCGCTGGATTATTGAAACGATCATCAGTGCTGCTGACCATAAAGGGGATAAGCCCGGCGTTGGCCACAGTTCCATGTTTGCCACGGTTTCGGCGTTTGCCCTGTGCTGCGAAAAGCCATTCCTGGCACCAGGGCTTCCGGACATTATTCCCGAACGGCGGCGCAGCGGCTGGCCGGCGCCTGTGATGGCGCAAACCTGATGGGCAAACCAGATGAGGCTAAAAGGGACGGGCGGCCGCCCTGAATGACAGGTGGAGCATCCCAGCCGGGGCATCGCTGCCAATAAACAAAGCCCTGCTCCCCGGCAACGGGGAACAGGGCTTAAACCAGGGTCCTGCGGCAGCTAGGAATTGGCCTTTTGGTAGGCTTCCTGGATTTCCGCCTGAATTCGGCCGCGGCTGTTAACGGTGTAACCGTTATCCCGGGCCCACTGGCGGATCTGTGCCGAATCGTGGCTGCGGCCACTCCCTGAAGGAGCCTTGGCCTTGGCAGCCGTGCGGCCGCCGGAGGACTTGCGTGCAGCGCCAACATAGCGCTCAAGCGAAGACCGGAGTTCGGTGGCGTTGGCCGCCGAAAGATCAATCTCGTAGTTGACCCCATCGAGGCCAAACTTAACATTCTCGTCTGCGGATCCCCCATCCAGATCATCAACGAGGATGATGTTTACTTTCTGTGCCATTTAGAGTCTTCCTTTTGCTGGAAAGTTTCGGTGTTCAGAAAAGCAGGATGTTTCCCAAAGAAATTATCGCTCTTTTTATGCCGACGCGTCAAAGCGAAAAATGACTACTGGGGATAACAGGGGGCAGATTGAGGGTTTTATCTATTTTCGGCCGGTATCCGGGCGGTCGCTGAAGCCAGCCTGGGCATCGGCTTCAGCCTGAGCGCGGGCTTCAGCCTGGCGCTCTGATTTATCGGCATTAAATACAGCCTTCATTGCAAACCAGAACAACAGGCCTACAACAAGGGATGGAAGCAGGACTGCAACGTACTCCATGGTCAGTGCCCTTCAGGCTTGAGGAGGGGGAAAAGGATGGTTTCCCGGATTCCGGCACCGGTAAACAGCATCACCAGCCGGTCGATACCCAGGCCGATGCCGCCCATGGGCGGGGCACCGTATTCGAGGGCGCGGAGGAAGTCCTCGTCCAGCTGCATGGCTTCGTCGTCGCCGGCAGCGGCGTGGCGTGACTGCTCGGTAAGACGCTCGCGCTGGATCACGGGGTCGATCAGCTCCGAGAACGCGGTACCGCGCTCCATGCCGCCGATGATGAGGTCCCAGGCTTCAATGAGGCGTCCGTCCTCGCGGTGCGGCCGGGCCAGCGGCTGGGCGGAGGGCGGGTAGTCGTAGACGAAGGTGGGGTTCAGCAGCGTGGGCTCGACGATCTCGCCGAACAGTTCCACCACCGTCTTTTCGGCGTCCCACTTGGGGTCTACCTTCACCTCATGCTTGGCGGCAATATCGCGAAGCACCTCAAGCGAAGTGTCCGGCGTGATTTCCTGGCCAACGGCGTCGGACAACCCCGGGTAGACGGCCAGCCAGGCCCAGTCGCCGTCGAGGTTGATCTCCCCCGCCTCGGTCTGGACGGTGCGGCCGGCACCCACGGCGTCGGCGGCGTCGAGGATGATCTCCTTGATGCGCTCCGCCATGACGAACTGGTCGGCCCAGGCCTCATAGCATTCGAGCGTGGTGAACTCGGGGCTGTGCGTGGAGTCAACGCCCTCGTTGCGGAAGACGCGGCCCATGTCGTAGACGCGGTCGATGCCGCCCACCACGGCGCGCTTGAGGTAGAGCTCGGTGGCGATCCGCAGGGTCATCTTCTGGTCGAAGGCGTTCATGTGCGTCTCGAAGGGCCGCGCCAGTGCGCCGCCGTGGACCAGCTGGAGGATGGGCGTCTCCACCTCGACGTACTGGTGGCGGAACAGCGTTTCGCGGATGGAACGGGTGATCGCGGCACGCGTGTAAACCATTTCGCGGGCTTCGTCGCGGACCATCAGGTCCACGTAGCGCTGGCGGACGCGGGTTTCCTCGTTCAGCTCCGCGTGCAGCACGGGCAGCGGGCGGAGGGCCTTGGAAGCCATGCCCCACGATTCGGCCATGACGGAGAGCTCGCCGCGGCGAGAGGAGATGACCTCACCCTTGATGAACACGTGGTCGCCGAGGTCAACGAGGGCCTTCCAGTCGGCCAGCGCTTCCTCACCCACGTTGGCCAGGCTCAGCATGGCCTGCAGCCGGGTTCCCTTGCCGTCCGTGCCGCCTTCCTGGAGGGTGGCGAAGCAGAGCTTGCCGGTGTTGCGTACGAACACCACGCGTCCGGTGACGCCCACGACGTCCCCGGTGGTTTCGTCAGCTTCCAGGTGCGCGTACTTCTCGCGGATCTCCGCCAGGGAGTGCGTGCGCTCCACACCCACGGGGTACGCTTCGGCGCCGCGCTCGAGGAGTTTGGCGCGCTTTTCCATACGGATGCGCATCTGCTCGCTGGCGTCGAGCGGCTCGGGGGCGTTCTTGGGAGCGGGGGTGTTTTGGGAAGTCACAATCATCAAGTTTACCGGGCATTGCAAAACCGGGCTTTCAGCTGCCCCGCAGGCACGCACCCTACGATGGGCTGGTGAAAGAACAGGTCCTTCCCACGCACGACGGCGGCCACTTGGCCTTGTACAGCTACGGCACCGAGGACGCGCCCGGGGAGAAGAGGGTGGTGCTGATCGGCGGGGCTTTCCTTACCGCCCTGATCTACCGTCCGTTCTCGATCGCGCTGGCCAAGGGCCTGGGTGACGGCTGGGCAGTGGACGTCTACGACCGCAGGGGCCGCGGCAGTTCCTCACCGCAGCCACCGGGCTACTCGATGGCCACGGAGATCGAGGATGTCCGCACCGTCATGGATGCCACCGGCGCCCGCAACATCCTGGGCCACAGCCTGGGCGGTTCTGTGGCCCTGAACGCTGTCCAGGAATTCACCGGAACCGGATACGTCCCCGACAAGCTGGCCGTTTACGACGCCGCGGTGAACATCGACGGCAGCATCGACACCAAGTGGCTGGACGGGTTCGAGAAGGCCGTCAATGACGGCAAGGTGGGGCACGCCCTCGCCCACATGAAGAAGGCCACCAGCCCGGGATCGGCCATGGCGAGGATCCCGGAGCCGGTGCTGGCCGGGCTGATGGCTGTTCTGTCGCGGACCAAGGTCAACAAGGTCTTCCGTCAGGTCATGCCCAGCGGCGTGGGTGAACTGCGGGCCGCCTACAACGAAAAGGACCATGCCAGGGACTTCAGCGTGCTGCCCGCCGGTACGCACTTCATGGCGGGCGGGAAGAGCCCGAGCTATTACAAGGTGACGGCGCAGCGCCTGCACGCAGCGGTCCCCGGCAGCACCTTCGAGGTTTCGCCCAAGTGCTTCCACGGCTCAATCCCTGCCGCCGTCAAGGAACTGGTGGCGGACATCTCGGAGTACTTCACGGCCTGAGGCAGGCAACCGCAGCATCGCGCAGGAAAGGTGCCTTCCGGCCAGGACCCGTTAACTGCGGGGTTGTGTCCGCGGTCAGGTTGCTCAGATAGGCTCAGATCATGACGCGTGAGAACATCAGGACCCCCGACGGCGGCACTCTGGAGCTCTTTACCACCGGCGCTGACCTTGCTTCCGGCGGCTCAGGGGTGGTGATCGTGCCGCCGTCCATGGTGACGGCGGCGGACTACACCAAGTTCGCCCAGAAACTCAGTGCGGCCTTGGGCCGGCCGGTGCACACGTTCAACCGCCGCGGCCGTGGTTCGTCCTCGCCGCAGCCGGAGGATTACACCTTGGATGTGGACATCCGCGACCTAGACGTGGTCATGAAACACACTTCCAGCACTGACGTTTTCGGCCACAGCTTCGGCGGAGCAGTGGCCCTGCACGCGGCCCGGACGCTGCCGGTGGAACGCCTGGCCGTTTACGATCCCGCGGTGTCCGTCAACCAGTCGGTCAAGGCCGACTGGATCGGCGAATACGAGACCGCCATCGCTGCCGGCGACGACGACCGCGCCCTGGCCGTCATCCAGCGTGGCCTGGAGGCGCCGGGACCGCTGTCGTCCCGCATGCCGCTGTCCATGATGACGCTCGCCAACAAGCTGACCGCCGGCACGTCAGAGGGCAAGCAGCAGCGGGAACTGATGCGCACGGGCGTCCGCGAAATCAAGGCCATCATCGCCGCGGACATGCCTGCCGAACCGTTCCTGGAACTGCCCCTTGAAACGCTGATTGTCGTGGGCGAAAAGAGCCCCGCCTACTTTGGCGTGGCCTGCGGCCAGATCCACGACGTCCTGTCCGGCTCCAGCTACACCATCCTCCCCGGCTTCGGGCACGACGGCGTCATCAAAGCCCCGGACAAGCTGGTCAAGGAACTGAGCGACTTCTACGCCGGCTGACCGGCACAAAAAAGCCGTTGCTCCCAGTGGGAGCAACGGCTTTTTTGTTGAGCTCGTAGCCGGTTAGTGCGCCGGACCGTGGGCCGGGCCCGCACCTTCGGTCTTGCGCATCATCGCGGAAAGTACGACGGCGGCGAGGGCTATGACGGTTGCCGTCATGAAGGCGGCGCTCATCCCGGCGACGAGTCCCGACGTCGCGCTGACCACGGAGAAGATGGACACCAGCAGTGCCGTGCCGGCAGCACCGGCAACCTGCTGCGTGGTGCTCATGATCGCCGAGCCGTGCGAGTACAGGTGCGGCGGCAGCGGGTTCAGGCCTGTAGTGAACGCAGGCGTGAACAGCAGCGCCAGCCCGAAACTCAGCCCCACGTGCAAGGTGACGATCCACGCAACCGCCGTGCCGGCGTCGAGCATGGAGAACTGCCACAGCGTCACCACCATCAGGATGGACCCGGTGACGGTCAGCGGCAGCGGCCCCACTTTGTCGAACAGGCGGCCAATGACGGGGCCGAGGAGGCCCATGGCCAGGCCGCCGGGCAGCAGCGCCAGGCCGGTTTCCAGCGAACCGAGGCCGCGGACTTCCTGCAGGTACAGCGGCAGCAGGATCACGCCGCCGAACAACGCCATCATGGCCACCACCATCAGCAGGACGGAGACCGTGAACATGCGGAAGTTGAAGGCGCCGAGGTCCAGCAGCGGCGCCGAGGACTTCTGCAGGCGGACCTGGCGCATCACGAAGACCGCCAGCGCGGCGACGCCGATGACCAACGCAGCGATGGCGCCTGCACTGGGACCGGCTTGGCCGCCATGGCCGCCGCCGATCTGGCTCAGGCCGTAAACCAGACCACCGAAGGCCGGAACGGTCAGGAAGACGGACAGGAGATCGAGCTTGGTCTTCTCGGTTTCGCCGATGTTCGTCAGGTACTTCGCACCGATCGCCAGGGCAGCCAGCGCCACCGGCAGGACGAACACGAACATGAAACGCCAGGTGAAGTGCTCAAGGATCAAACCGGACACCGTGGGGCCCATGGCCGGAGCCACGGATATGGCGATGCTGACATTGCCCATCACCGCACCGCGCTTGGCCAGCGGAACCAGGGTGAGGATGGTGGTCATCAGCAGCGGCAGCATGATCGCCGTACCGCCGGCCTGGACAATGCGGGCCAGCAGCAGGATCTCGAATCCGGGCGCGACGGCGGCCAGCGCGGTGCCCCCGGCAAACAGTCCCATGGCCAGCATGAACACGGCGCGGGTGGAGAGGCTCTGCAGGATGAACCCGGTGGTGGGGATGACCACGGCCATGGTGAGCATGAAGCCGGTGGAAAGCCACTGCACGGTGGGGGCATCCACCTGGAGGTCCACCATGAGGCGCTGCAGCGCGACGTTCATGATGGTTTCGTTGAGGATCACCACGAAGGTGGCCACCAGCAGGGTGCTGATGATCGTCACCGATTCGCGGGACATTTTCTCCGGTGCGGCGGGCTTGGTTCCTGCCGCCTGGGCCGGCTGGCCATTGGCGTTCGGAGATACTTCGGTAGACATGAGTGTTCCCTCAGGGAGAGTGGTGAGTGGTGCGCGAACCTGGCCGCTGCAGATGCCAACACTCTACCGGCTGGAGTAATTCCTCCGCACGGTATTTTTTCCCAAACCCTGAGGGAACGACAGGTGTCAGGCGGTCTGGCCCGCGTGCTGCCCTTCGGCGATTTCTTCGACGAGCTTGCTGTTGAAAGCGGGTAGGTCGTCGGGGTTTCGGCTGGTCACCAGGCCCTGGTCAACCACCACTTCCTCGTCCGTCCAGTTGGCTCCGGCGTTCTTGAGGTCGGTTTCCAACGTGAAGTAGGACGTGACGTTCCGGCCGCGGATCACGCCGGCGTCAATGAGCACCCACGGTCCGTGGCAGATGGACGCCACCGGCTTGTGCTGTTCGAAGAAGCTGCGCGTGAAGCTCTGCGCGTCCTTGTCCGCCCTCAGGTGGTCTGCGTTGACGACGCCACCGGGAATGACCAGTGCGTCAAAGTCCGAGGCGTTGGCTTCGGCGACGGCGAGGTCCACGTCAAACGTGTCGCCCTTATCCGTGCCGTTGAAGCCCTGCAGCTTGCCGCTGCCGGGGGCTACGAGGGTGGGCTCGCCACCGGCGTCCTTCACTGCCTGCCACGGGCTGGTCAGCTCAACCTGCTCCACGCCGTCCGTAAGCAGGAATGCAACCTTCTTGCCTGCGATGTTGTGTTCTGACATTGTTCCTCCTCGCTTGAAGCCGGCCGCCGCGCTCCTCTGTGAGGGCGCAGTGCACTGCTTCGAGAGTTGCTTGCCTGACAGATTCCAGCCTAGGAAAACCGAAAGTAATAAGCAAGCTGACTATCTTTTATTCGTGTTGGGTGGGTGCGGCCCCGTTCGGCGGCACCACCCGTTTTCTTGGAACGCACGACGGCGGCCGGCGGCTTCCGCGCGCTGCGTCGCGGGGCGATGGGGTGGGGCTGCTGGCGGGCCGGTGATGGGTTGGCGAGTTCGCGGGCTGGTGGCGGTCTGCGTGTCCCGTCGACTCGCCTGTGAGAGGCTGTCGAGAAGCACTTCTTGGGGGGAATCTTGATCTCGATAGTTATTGCCATAGTCTCCTTTGCCTTACCCGCACTGGTGGTCGGCACCATCCTGTATTGGATCATCAGGTTGGGCGTGAAGCACGGGCTGCGTTCCTATGATGCCGAAAAGGCCCGGGACTCGGGCCGAGGGATTTAGAAGACCCGCCCGGCTTACCCCTCGAATCGGGACTCTCCTGAAATGTCAGACCCTCGCGCGAGAATTCTTTTATGGGAAACGCGGCGGCTCCCCCGGTCGAGGAGACAGAGGTTATCGAGGCTATTCGCGCCTCTGTGGCCAGCCTCGACGCGTTGTTTCTGGAGGACGTGGAGCTGGACCGGGATGCCCCTGACGACGTGGCCGGTGAAGCGGTTGATGTGTTGGGGCGGAAGTGTGAGCTTCGGTTGCAGCGGCTGGCGTTCTGGAAGCAGTTGGAAGCCCAGATCGCGGCGGGCAAGGCCCGGGATGCTGCGGAGTTCGCGGAGTTTCAGGAGGCGATGACGCCGCCGGACGCCACGGACACCGAGAAAGCTTTTGTTGAGATGTCCACGACGGCGGAGGTCGCCGGGGTCCTGACGCTCAGCCCGGGCGCCGCCGCAGCGTTCATCAGCCAATCACGCAAGGTCTGTGCGATGCCATCGGTAGCGGCCGCACTGGCGGCGGGTGCGGTGTCGTGGCGGCACGCGGTGATCGTGGCCGACGAAACCGACTGCCTCGCCCCCGAGAATGCTGAGGCGCTGGTGGCGCATTTCTTCGACCCGGACGCCCCGAACCCGGCCCGCGGGTCTGCGCCCGGTGACCTCGTGGCGCACCTGTTCCGCAGGAAAGTCAGGACCTGGCGCGAACGCAGCTACCCCGCCTCCGTTGCAATCCGGCATGCGAAGTGTGTGGCGGAGCGGCGGATGGAGTACCGCCCCGACGCCGACGGGATGGCAACAATTACCCTGATCCTGCCCGGGGACACCGCCTGCGCCATCTGGAACAAAACCACTGCGATCGCCCGCGGCCTCCAAGGCCCCGGCGAAACCCGCACCCTTACCCAGTTGCGGCCGGACGTCGCCGCCGCGCTCCTCTTGAGCGCCCACACCGGGGCCGCTGCCACAGGCCGGTTGAACGGGAGCGAAGGATCCGGCGCCGGGACTGACCCATACTTCGTTGACCTCAGCAAGATTCCCGCCCCGAAAGCCGACGTGCTGGTCACCATTCCGATATTTACAATGTTGGGCAGCACTGACGAACCGGCAGACCTCGACGGATACGGGCCCATCCCGGCAGCCATGGCCCGCAAACTCGTTGCTGACGGGGCGACCTCGTTTTACCGGGTCCTCGTCGACCCCCGTACCGGTGCGCCGCTCGAGATTGGCAGGACCAGCTACCGGTTGTCGGAGGCTATGAAGCGCTGGATCAGGATGCGCGATGGACACTGCACGTTCCCCGGCTGCACCAACCCCAGCACGGACAACGACACGGACCACCTCACCGCCTGGCAACACCACGGCACAACAGGAGTCAGTAACCTGGCACAGCTCTGCCCCAAACATCACCGTCTCAAACACCACAGCGGCTGGACCCCCACACCAGCCACCACAACCGAACCACCCGGCTGGACCTCACCCACAGGCCGGCACTACCCGGGCCAACACCCCGACCCCCAACCACCCCACTGGCCACCCCGACTCCTCGAACAGAACCAGGCCCTGACCGGAGACAATGGCGCGGCCGCAGACGTTGGCGCCGCGGGCGAGTCTGGTGCGACCGGCGAATTGGGCGTGCCGGCAATCAACCAACCGGACGAACCAAGCCCACTCGAACGCGCACTCACGGCTTACCTCGCAGCCTGAATCCAGGCAGCCGCATGTGGCGTGTGACGTCAGGCGCGCGTGAACCCCGGGCGCGTGAACTCAGGCGCGCGTGAACTCGCGTGCTAGCTCAGGAGCGCCTAGGAGCTCAGGGGTGCGTTGTCGATCAGACGCACAGGACCCACCTTCGCGGCAATGAGCGCCAGGGCCTCGCCCCGGAAAGGGGTCTCGCGGCAGTTTTCAGCCAAAGGCTCCAACGTGGCCGGGTCGACGACGTCGAAGTAGTCCAGCTTCACCAGCGGCTGCGACTCCACCATCGCCAGGGCAGAGTCGAGGTCCAGCGGCTCATGGGCGGTGGCACGCTCCTCCAGCAGCCGTAGGGCACGGGAAAGGACCAGTGCTGCACCACGTTCGTCGTCGGACAGGAAACGGTTGCGGCTGGACAGTGCCAGGCCCTCGGCTGAACGGACGGTGGGGACGCCCACAATGTCGACCGGGAAGTTGAGGTCGGCCACCATCCGCCGCACCAGCGCCAGCTGCTGGGCGTCTTTCTGGCCAAAATAGGCACGGTAGGCGGGCAGCCCCGCCCCTCCGGCACGGCCGGCCGCCGGGATGCCATAGTGCAGCAGCTTGGCCACAACAGTTAGCGCACCGTCGAAGTGGCCCGGGCGGGATGTGCCCTCCCACTTCTCCCCCAGTCGTCCCGACGTGACCCGCACCAGCGGCTCGCCACCCGGGTAAACCTCTTCGACAGAAGGGGCGAACGCGATACCGACACCCTGGGCATCGAGCAGTGCAAGGTCGGCGTCCAGGGTCCTCGGGTACCGGTCAAGGTCCACGGCATCGCCGAACTGCAGAGGGTTCACGAAGATGCTGGCAACCACCACGTCGTTCTGTTCGACGGCGGTCCTCGCCAAGGCAGCATGTCCCTCATGGAGGGCGCCCATGGTGGGGACCAACCCCTGCGATGCACCCTGTTTCTCCGCCAGGAGCCGCGCACTCTCGGCATGCAGCCCGGCCACGGTGGTGACAAGTTTGATGGCCATGGTCAGTCCTCCTTGGATCCGAGGGCCTGGTTCAGCCCTTCAAGCTGGTCGCCCTTCAGCAACCCGCGCGCCTCGGCCCGCCGGGCGGTGGCGCGTGCCATGGCAAGGTACGCCGCGAGGACATCGCCATGCCCGCCGCCGTCGTACTCCCGCAGGGCCTGCGCGTGCGCCTCCACCGTGCCCACATCGCCGCGGGCAACCGGCCCGGTCAGTGCCGACTCTCCGGACGCCAGCGCGTTTTCGAGGGTTGCCCGCAACAGGGGGCCGAGCATGCGTTCGGGCTGCTCCACCCCCACCTCACGCAACAACTGGGAAGCCTGGGCCACCAGGGTGACCAGGTGGTTGGACCCGTGCGCCAAGGCAGCGTGATAGAGCGTCCGGTCAGCCTCTGCGATGGCTACCGGTTCGGCCCCCATCTCCACCACCAGCGCCTGCGCAATGGGAAGCATGGCGGCATCGGCCGTGACGCCGAACGTGCAGTCGAGCAGGCGCGTCAGGTCCAGGCTCATTCCGGTGAAGGTCATGGCCGGATGCAGCGCCAGCGGAACGGCGCCGGCAGCGCGCACGGGATGCAGCACGCCTACCCCAAACCGGCCGGACGTGTGGGCCACCAGCTGTCCCGGCTGCCAGGCGCCGAGCTTCGCCAGCCCGTCCACCATGCCGGGGAGGGCATCGTCAGGCACGGCGAGGAGCACCAGTTCGGCGCGCTCCACGATGTCCTGCACTTCCAGGACGGGAACGCCGGGCAGCAGGGTTTCGGCCCGTTCACGGCTGGCCTCGGACACCGCGGAAACACCCACGACGGCGTGCTCGGCGGCGCGCAGGGCAGCACCCAGGACGGCGCCCACCTTGCCCGCTCCAATGATTCCGACGCCGAGGCGTCCGGGCTTAGCCATGGTGGGGGCCTTCCTGTTGCTGGTGGGCTTCATTTCCGAACGGCCCGGTTTCAGCCGCCGGCGACTGAGGGTCAGCACCCGAAGGTGCAACCTGGCGGAGCCACTGTTCGGTGGTCTGCCGTTTCCGGGCCAGCCGGGCACGGGCCGACTGCTCATCGAAAAGCGCGCGCGCCTCGTCCAGCCCGGCCTGCGTCAGGCGCGGAACCACCGGACCGGCGGTGGTGTGCAGGACCAGGTCGGCCACCCGGAACCGCCGGGCAAGCGGGCCCTGATGCAGCGCCATGGACTGGGTCCGCTGGTGCGGCACGAGCACCAGGTTCCGCCACCAACGCCCTGAACGGATGAGCAATGCAGTATCCGTGGCAGCAAAGCCATTGCGGCGCCACCCCAGCGGGGCCAGCAGCCGGGCGCGGCGCGGCGTGGTGACGAAGCCGCCGCCGGAATCCAGCCCGGTGAGGCCCGCGCCGAAAACCTCGACGGGTCGGGACGTGCCGGGGTCTGGCAGCACCAAAGCGAGCATGTTCATCGCATCCTCGAGCTTGCCGACTGGCAGGAGGGTGGTCCGGGATGACGCTTCCCCCGCATTCTCCACCAGTCCATAACCGGCCACATTGACCTGCATTCGGTACCAGCCGAACGGCCGCCACAGCGGAGGCTGGCTGATCTTCAGGGCCTGGATCCGCCCCGGCGGCAGCGTCTGGGCCTGAGTGTCCAGGAGCCCGTACCGGAGCCGGATGCCGTCCGGCGAGATGGCGGCCGTGAAGTTGTATCCCTTGTTGAACAGGTTCCAGTAGCTCGCCGCGAGGCCAAGCGCCGCGGGAATCAGGTAGAAGTAGAACGCCCGGTTGTCCGTAACGGCCGAGAGCACCACCGATGCCACACCGCCCACCACCACGAACAGGCTCTGCTCGCTCAGGAGCAGGGAACCGACAAGGCGCGACGGCGGCACGGACAGTACCGGATACTCCGGCGCCTCAGGTGCGGGGGCGCCAGGGTTGTCGGCATCTTCGTCGATGCCGGCGGCACGGGCCAGGATGGTGGCCCGCAGCTGCTGGGCGTCATCGATCTTCAGGTAAGCCAGCCGCACTGCCGATTCGCCGGCGTCGGCCACCTCGAACTTGAGTTCGGCCAGCCCGAAGATGCGGGCCAGCAGCGGCTGCACAATATCGATGGCCTGCACCCGGTCCAGCCGGGCCTGGCGCTGCTGCCGGAACAGGAAGCCTGTGTTGACGCGGACGTAACCGCCGGACACCTGGTACTTGGTGAAATACCAGGTGAGGACAAAGCTGAGGACCGCCACCAGCAGGACGGCGCCGCCGCCGGCCACCAGCCAGGGCACCCGGCCGGTGAATCCGTCCTCGAACATGGGCCTGCCCTGCAGGATCCGTTCAAAGATGTCGCGGCCGAAGAAGAAGCCGATGGCGGCCAGCGCCACCCAGCCGCGTACAAAGGGTGACGCCGGGTGGACACGCAACCAGCCGTCGTCGGGCGTTGCGACCCCGGGACCCGCACCAGCAGCAGCAACAGTTGATGGGGTGGGCACTGAGCCTGCGGGCACCGAGCCGTCTGAAACTGAGCTGGCGGGCACTGGGCCTGCGGGCTGTGAGCTGGCAGCCGCTGGGTCAGCGGATGCAGCACCGTCTTCCTGCACCCCGTGACGGGGGAACCGCCCATCAGCGGTCACAGTCCTGCCAGCCTGGCCTCGCCGCGGGCCGCGAGCTGCTCACGGAGCCGCGCCCCCTCTGCCTCCGGCAGCCCGGGGATGTGCGCGTTGGTGCCGGGCGATGCGGTGTGCAGCTTGACCGTGCAGAGGCCGAGGCTGCGCTCAACGGGGCCTACGGCGACGTCCACGTACTGCATCCGGCCGTAGGGCACGGCCATGGTCCGCTGGAAGAAGATGCCGCTGCGGACCAGGAGGTCGTCGTCGCGCTCGGCGTAGCCGATGGCCCTGACCTGGCGCGGGATCAGCACCAGCCGCCAGAGGGCCACCACCAGCGTCACGGCGGGAACGGTGATGGCCAGCCACAGCGGCGGCCACCGCCACCACCCGAGCAGGACAAACACGAGCGGAAGGCTGAGGATTACGACGGCGGCAAGGTTGCCGAGTGCCCACTGCACCAGCCGAACGGTCACGAACTTCGGTGACACCCGGTGCCAGTCAATGCCGGGCGGGTCAATCGCCTCGGTACGCATATTCGCCTTCCCCCGCGGCTTCTCCCCGTGGTGCGCGGCCCGGCTTGCCGTCCACGCCCTTCGTGTCGCCGTCCTCCGGCGGAATCTTGCAGAACCGCTCCACCACCAGGCCAACGATGATCATCACCAGGCCGCCGCCGGCCATGCCGAGCGCCAGCCAGGCGATGTCCTGGTGGCTGCGGAAACTCCAGATCCGCAGCTGGTCCAGGAAGATCCCCACGTGCCAGCCGAGCAGCACCGTTCCGGCGTAGGCACAGGCCTGGGCCAGGATGAGCGTGCGGGCGGCGAGCAGCGGATCAAGTGCTGTCTTCTTTGCGGTGCTGTTGGGCTTGATGCTGTTCCGCCAGCGCAGGATGCGGATGCCGAGGACCAGGGTGATGGCCACGATCACGCCCATGGTGGCCAGCGCGGTGGCCGGCAGCACCGGGGTGGCCATACCGTAGCGGCTGGTGATCACCGTTCCGGCCCAGCCGGCTACGGTCAGGATGACGCCGACCAGCAGCAGCCGCAGAGGGTTGATGGGCTTCAACGGTCCGTCACCGCCCCGGCGGTCGGCATCCCGTCAAAGTCGCCGAAACCATCGAACGGGGCAAGGTCGCCGTAGTCCTCCGCCCGGGCCGCAAGGGCACTGATGCGCTCCCCCTCAAGGGTGGCTGCGGGGTCGATCAGGGACCACGGGTACAGCACGAAGGCCCGGCTGGCGGCGCGCGGGTGCGGCAGGGTCAGCACGGGGTCGTCGCTGCGCACGTCGCCGTAGGTGATGATGTCGACGTCGAGCGTCCGCGGCCCCCAGCGCACCTCGCGCACACGGTGGTGCTTGTTCTCCACCGCCTGGCAATGCTCCAGCAGCTCATGGGGGGTCAGGCTGGTTTCAACGGTGAGGACCATGTTCAGGAAGTCAGGCTGCCCCGGCGGGCCGCCCACGGCTTTGGTCTGGATGATCGGGGACACCGCAAGGAGGCGGACCTCCGGCGGGTCAACGAGGTCAGCCACCGCGCTGGACAGGGTGTCGTTGCGTTCGCCGAGGTTGCTTCCCAGGGCCAGGACCGCCTTGGTGTAAACCGCGTTCACGGGGTGCCCTCGGAAGCGGGTTCCACCGGGCGGCCCGAAGCAACGGAGGGCCGTCTCCGATGCACGGACACTGCTACGTCCCCAAAGGGCACCTCGATGGGCGCCTGGGGTTTGTGCACGGTGATGTCCACGGCCTGGAGGCCGAACTCGGACAGCAGGCCGTCGGCGATCCGGACAGCCAGCGCCTCAATGAGGTTCAGCGGCTCCCCGGAAATCCACTCGGTAATACGCTGCGCCACCTCGCCGTAATGGGCGGTGTCGCTGACGTCGTCGGACGCCGCGGCAGCGGCGAAGTCGAGATACAGGACGGCGTCCACAACAAAAGGCTGGCCCTCGCGGCGCTCAAAATCAAACACACCATGATGGCCGACGGCCGTCACACCGGTCAGCGTAATCCTGTCCATGGGTCCCCCGGCGCTTACGGTGCTTTGGGTACTGCCGCCATGCGCGCGGCGACCTTGACGGCGTCAAGGCTGGATCCGACGTCGTGCACCCGGACGGCCCAGGCGCCGCGGGCGGCGCTGATGGCCGTGATGGCTGCCGTGGCCCCGTCACGCTCTTCCGGGGCTGCGGATTTGCCGGCAACCGTCAGGAGGGTGCCGAGGAAGCGTTTGCGGGAGGCGGCCACCAGGACGCGGTGGCCCAGGGCCTCCAGCTGCTCCAGGTTCTGCAGCAGCTCCCAGTTCTGGGCGTCGTTCTTCGCAAAACCCAGGCCGGGATCGACAATGATCTGCTCAGCGCTGACGCCGGCCGCGTACAGCTTGTCCCGCACTCCGGCCAGTTCCGCCACCACTTCAGCGGCCACGTCCGTGTACTCCGCGAGGGAGTTCATGGTGCGGGCATCGCCGCGGCGGTGGGTGAGGATGTACGGCGCCTTGGACGAGGCCACGAGTTCAGCCATTTCGGGTTCGATGGTCAGCCCGGAAACGTCGTTGATGATGGCGGCTCCGGCCTTCAGGGCAGCGGCGGCGGTGGCGGCGTGGGTGGTGTCGATGCTGACCAGGGCACCGGCCTTGACCAGTGCTTCGATGACCGGGAGGACACGCTTTTGTTCCTCGTCCGGGGAGACGTCCTCAGCGCCGGGGCGGGTCGATTCGCCGCCGACGTCGATGATGTCAGCGCCGGCATAAAACATGCGCAGGCCCGCGGCGATGGCGGTGTCCGCCGTGGCGTGCTTGCCGCCGTCGCTGAACGAATCAGGGGTGACATTGAGGATGCCCATGACCAGGGTGCGGTCTGTGGGCAGGTCCTCGAAGCGCGCGGCCGGGCGCGGTTTGCGCAGGATGGGCAGCGGCGAGGTTGCGGGCCCGGTTCCCGGGGCTGCAGCTAGTGAGTCCATGGTCTTGTGTGGTTACCTTCCGAGGATGAGGCTCATGGCCTCGGCACGGGTGGCCGGGTCATGAAGCTGCCCGCGGACCGCACTGGTGACGGTCTTTGCTCCGGGCTTGCGGATACCGCGCATTGACATGCACATGTGCTCGCATTCGACAACGACGATGGCCCCACGCGGCTTGAGGTGGAGGACCAGCGCTTCGACAATCTCCGTGGTGAGCCGCTCCTGAACCTGGGGGCGGCGGGCGTAGATGTCCACGAGCCGCGCCAGCTTGCTCAGCCCGGTGACCTTACCGTCATGGGAGGGAATGTAGCCAACGTGGGCCACACCGTGGAACGGCACCAGGTGGTGCTCGCAGGTGGAGTAGAAGGGGATGTCCTTCACCAGGACCAGTTCTTCATGGTCCAGCTCGAACGTGGTGGACAGGACGTCCGCGGGGTCGTGGTGCAGTCCCGCAAAAACCTCGGCGTACGCCTTCGCCACCCGCTTGGGGGTGTCGATGAGGCCGCCACGGTCCGGGTCCTCGCCGATGGCCAGGAGGATTTCGCGGACAGCCGCTTCAATCCTTGGCCGGTCCACCTTGTGGTGCGGGGAATGGGTGGAACCGTCCTCCGCCGGGTAGGCGGCGGAGGCGGAAACGGCGTCGTCGTCGAAGGAAGTCACAGGGAAAGCTTAGCCGCGAAGGGTGTCCGGCCCCGATTCGGGGACGCCTCCCTGGAACGGTGCGTCTTCCGGAACGCCCTGCGGATGCGGGGGCTGGGCGTCCAGCGGCTCCTCCAGGCGGGCCTGCTTGGCTTCCTCCTGGGCCTCGCGTTCTGCCCGCTCCTGGTGGGATTCCACGGGGCCCGCGGCCTGGACCGGACGGGATTCCTTGGACAGCCACACCTCGCGGAAATCGCGCTTGCGGATGTCACGGAATATGTCGGCGATTTCGGCCTGGTTAAGGGTTTCGCGCTCCAGCAGCTCAAGGGCGAGGCTGTCCAGGACGTCTCGGTTCTCGGTGAGGATGGCGTACGCCTCGTCGTGTGCCTGGTCGATCAGGCGGCGCACTTCCTCGTCCACCACGTAGGCGATCTGGTCGGAGTAGTTGCGCTCGTGCCCGGCGTCGCGGCCCAGGAACGGCTCGCCGCCGCCCTGGCCCAGGCGCACGGCACCCACGCGTTCGCTCATGCCGTATTCGGTGACCATCTTGCGGGCGGTGCCGGTGGCCTTCTCGATGTCGTTCGAGGCGCCGGTGGACGGATCGTGGAACACGATCTCCTCGGCCACGCGGCCGCCCATGGCGTACGCCATCTGGTCCAGGAGCTCGTTGCGGGTGACGGAGTACTTGTCGTTGTCCGGAACCACCATGGTGTAGCCCAGGGCACGGCCGCGGGGAAGGATGGTGATCTTGGTGACCGGGGCCGAGTTCCGCAGGGCAGCCGCCACCAGGGCGTGGCCGCCTTCGTGGTAGGCGGTGATCTTGCGTTCGTGTTCCTTCATGACCCGGCTGCGCTTCTGGGGGCCGGCCATCACGCGGTCGATTGCCTCGTCCAGGGCGCGGTCGTCAATGAGGTTGGCGTTGGAGCGCGCGGTCAGCAGGGCGGCCTCGTTAAGCACGTTGGCCAGGTCGGCACCGGTGTAGCCGGGGGTCTTCTTGGCAACAGCCTTGAGGTCGACGCCGGGAGCCATCGGCTTGCCCTTGGCATGCACCTGCAGGATCTGGTCGCGGCCGATCATGTCCGGGGCATCGACGCCGATCTGGCGGTCGAAACGGCCCGGCCGCAGCAGTGCGGGGTCCAGGACGTCCGGCCGGTTGGTGGCGGCGATCAGGATGACGTTGGTCTTGACGTCGAAGCCGTCCATCTCCACCAGCAGCTGGTTGAGGGTCTGCTCGCGTTCGTCATTGCCGCCGCCGATGCCGGCACCGCGGTGGCGGCCTACGGCGTCGATTTCGTCCACGAAGATAATGGCCGGGGAGTTGGCCTTGGCCTGTTCGAAGAGGTCACGGACACGGGACGCACCGACGCCCACGAACATTTCCACGAAGTCCGAGCCGGAGATCGAGAAGAAGGGGACGCCTGCCTCACCGGCAACGGCGCGGGCCAGCAGGGTCTTACCGGTACCGGGAGGGCCGTACAGCAGCACGCCCTTGGGGATCTTGGCGCCGACAGCCTGGAACTTGGCCGGCTCCTGGAGGAATTCCTTGATTTCCTGGAGCTCTTCGACGGCTTCATCCGAACCGGCGACGTCCGCGAAGGTCACCTGCGGCATGTCCTTGCTGACCATCTTGGCCTTGGACTTGCCGAACTGCATGATCTTGGAGCCGCCGCCCTGCATGCGGGTCATGAGGAACCAGAAGAGGGCGCCCAGCAGGATGACCGGGATGAGGAGGGACAGCAGGCCGGAGAACCAGTTGCTCTCGATGGGCTGGTCTGTGTAGCCCTGCGCCGGCTTGGAATCGGTGACAGCCTTGACCACGTCCGTGGCGCGGGCATCGACGAAGAAGAACTGGACGCTCTTGCCCTTGTTCTGGCCGTCCACCTCCAGGTCATCCTTCAGCGTGAGGTCAACGCGGTTCTCACCGTCGAAGATCTTGGCCTGCTCCACGTTGCTGCCGGCAAGCAGTTCCAGGCCCTTATCGGTGTCGATCCGCGACGCACCGCCGGGTGCCAGCGTTGCAAAGGCCACCAGGAGCAGACCGACAACGACGACGATCCAGATGCCCGGGCCCTTGAAGAAATTCTTAGCTTTCATCTGTTCGGGGGCTGGCCCCGTCCCTTCCGGTAGTGCTGCACGGCGTGTACTTTGCGCGCGTGATGGTGCTGCGTCAGCTTCTAGCTATACACCGTCCGGAGTACATCACGCATGATGAAAAGCAAAAGTTCCCTGTGGGCGTAGCGGACATCGTTGCAGGCGGGCTAGGGGTTCCGGGGTGCGGCGACGGACGCGCGGGTGACCAGCGGACACTCCAGCACGGTCGTCCCTGCGCCGGCGGAAGAACCGTCCCCTGCTCCTTCGAGCGCATCGATGAGGTGGTTGGCGGCCCAGGCACCCATTCCGTAGTGGGGCAGCGCCACGGTGGTCAGCCCGGGAAAGAGGCTGCCGGCCACCAGTTCCTGGTCGTCGAACCCTACGACGGAGAGGTCGCCGGGGATGCTGAGGCCCAGTTCAGCGGCTGCCCGGTAGGCCCCCATGGCCATCTGGTCGTTGTAGCAGAACAGGCCCGACGGCGGGTGTCCGCTCCGCAGGATCCTCGCCGCTGCCTCGTACCCGCCCGCAGCGTCCGACGACGACGCCTCCACCGGCGCCAGGCCGGCGTCGAGCCCTGCCGCGGTGAGCGTGTCGCGGAAGCCGCGGAGCCGCTCCGAGGTGGATGGCACGTCCTGGACGTTGTTGATGAAGCCGATGCGGGTGTGGCCGGCGTCCAGCAGTGCGCGGACGGCGGCGCGGGCGCCGCCGTATTCGTCCGGGACGACTGAGGGAAAGAGCCCGTCAGCGGTGACGGCATCCACCAGGACGGTTGGCACCTTGCCGAGGTTGGCCGGCGCGTCCAGGACCCGGTGGTACATGGTGGCGTAGAGGATGCCGTCCACCTGCCGTTCCAGCACGGCCTCCACGTCGCCTTCCCGCGATGCGGCCCCGGCAGTGGCGGCGGTGTTGATAAGCATGAGGGTGTAGCCGCGGGCGCGGGCAGCGTCATCGGCACCCAGGATGATCCGGCCGGCATGCGGCGTGGTGGCCACATCCTCGCTGACCAGTCCCAGCACGCCGGTGCGGCGGTTGCGGAGCGCCTGCGCCACCCGGTTGGGTTCGTAGCCCAGCTGCTCCGCGGCCGCCTTCACCTTTTTGCGGGTCTCGGGGCTGATCCGCGCATACGTGACGTCGTTCAGGACGTGCGACACCGTGGTTGCCGACACCCCTGCGGCCACCGCGACATCCTTGATGCCAATATTCGACCTTGCCAAAATCAGACGTGCTGGTCCAGGTAGACGGGGTTGCCGTCGGGGTCAATCAGGATGGCACTCGCGGGCCCGGTGGTCTGCACGTCTGCCTCGGCGGCAAACGGGACGCCCTGCGCCCGCAGCTGCTCCTGGAGCTCCCGCACGTCCGTGAAGGGTTCCGTCGGCTTGGCGTCCTGGTCCCAGCCCGGGTTGAAGATCAGCACGTTCTTCTCGAGCATGCCCTTGAACAGCCCGATGTTCGTGTCCCCGTTCTTCATGATGACCCAGTTCTGGTCCGGGTCACCGGCGTACTGCGTGAACCCGAGCTTCCGGTAAAACTCCATGGAAGCTGCGAGGTCCTGCACGGCGAGGCCTACCGAGAAACCGCCGAGCTGCATGGTGGCCTACTCGTAGACGTGCGGGGCCAGGGTGCCCACGAAGTCCAGGTTGCGGTACTTTTCCGCGTAGTCCAGGCCGTAGCCCACAACGAACTCGTTGGGGATGTCGTAGCCCACGTACTTGACGTCGATCTGGACCTTGGCGGCGGTGGGCTTGCGGAAGGCGGTGCAAATTTCCACCGACGCGGTGCCGCGGGATTCCAGGTTGGTCTTCAGCCAGGACAGGGTGAGGCCGGAATCGATGATGTCCTCGACGATCAGCACGTCCTTGCCCATGAGGTCCGTGTCCAGGTCCTTCAGGATGCGCACCACGCCGGAGGACTGGGTGCCGGAGCCGTAGGAGGACACAGCCATCCAGTCCATCGAGACGTGGCTGTGCAGTGCACGGGCCAGGTCCGCCATGACCATGACCGCGCCCTTGAGCACGCCCACGATGAGCAGTTCGCGGCCTTCGTAGTCCTTGTCGATCTGGGCAGCGAGTTCGGTGATGCGCTGCTGGATCTGTTCCTTGGTGTAGAGAACGTGCTTGAGGTCTGCCTGGACGTCGTTTGAATCCACCAATGGCTCCTGTGTAGATGCGGGGTGCGACTAATGTGTGGCCGGTTTTAGCGGCCGGAATACTAGCTTCCCACAGCGCGCGGGTTCGCGGGGACCGGTCCCGGGGCGGTCTGCGGTCGCGGGCCCTTCGAGTTCGGCCAGCGACAACCGGTAGGCGGCTACCCCTCCGGGCAGCTGCACCGGGCCCGCCGAGCCCTGCCGCCGCAGCAGCGCTTCCGCCGCCACAAGGCGCCGATAGCTGGGCTGCTGGCCGCCGACACCGGCAGCGGCCTTGGCGATCACGCGGAAACGGATGGCCGGGGCGAGGTCGCGCAGGGCGTCTTCCGGAAGGCTTGCTTCGGCACCGTTCCACTCCACCAGGGACGCGTAGGTGCTTTCCGCCACATCCTCGAGGTAGTCGGCGTCCAGTTGCAGGATGGAGGCGGTGCGCGCCAGGGATTCCGCGACGCCGGGGCCCAGTTTCTCCTCGAGGTGCGGGAGGACTTCCACCCGGGTCCGGGAACGGGCGAACGCGGGGTCCGTGTTGGTGGGATCGTGCCAGGGGTCCAGCTCCTCCACCTCGCAGATCTCCTCCGTGTCGGCCCGGCGGAGCCCCAGGAGGGGACGGAGCAGCAGGGCGTTTCCGGTCCCTGCGCGGGTGGGCCGCATGCCGGCGAGTGATCGGGTTCCGGAGCCACGGGCCAGGCCCAGCAGCACCTGCTCGGCCTGGTCATCCAGGGTGTGCCCCAGCAGGATGGCGCCGGCACCCTGGCCCGCCGCTGCCGCTTCGAGCGCTGCGTGGCGGGCCTCGCGGGCAGCGGCCTCGGGCCCCATGCCGGCGCATGCCACTGTCACGGTGTGGACCTCGACCGGGGCGAGGCCCAGTTCCCGAAGGGCACTGGCGGTGTCAGCCGCCACGCGGCCGGAGCCTTCCTGCAGCTGGTGGTCCACCACCACGGCGCCGACGGTGACGGGATGGCCGTCAATGCTGCCGCGGCGGGCGAAGTAGGCGGCGACGGCGGCCAGCGCCATCGAGTCCGGCCCGCCGCTGCAGGCCACCAGGACGTGCGCCGGATAGCCGGCCTGCGCCAGGGCGTCACCCAACATTTTGCGCGCTGTGCCGACGACGGGCGCCAACCGGCCGGGCCGGCGTCGTCCGCTGCGCCGTGCCGCGAAATCCTGCGGCCCGGAAGGCTGCAGCATGGAATTCTGTGGTGCCGAATCCTCCCGGGCGGGCCCGGAGAGCTGGGGCCCGGAAGGCTGTGGTTCGGAATGCGTGGGGGGAAGGTCAGCCAATTACAGGCCCATCCGCTCAAGCCACAGCTTGGCGTCGTGGATCTCCGGCTCGGTGGGCAGGTGGTCGGCCGACTCCCAGACCCGGTTGAAGCCCTCCATGCCGGCCACGCCAACCACGGCGCGGACAAAACGGGCGCCGTCCGAGTACTGCCGCATCTTCGCGTCCAGGCCCAGCAGGCTGCGGATGAACTTCTCCACCACGCCACGGTCCTTGCCGCGGTCGTTGAACCGCTGCCGGATGGTCTTGACGGAGCGAACGATGCTGGCGTCCACGGCGTCCATCACCACGTTTGCGTGGCCTTCGAGCAGGCTCATCACGGCCGTGAGGTGCGAGATGGCGGCTTTCTCCTCCGGATCCTGCAGCAGGTCCAGGATGGCGCCGCGGCCCGGGGTGTTTCCGGTGGCGGAACGGTCCTTCAGCGAGCGCGCAGCCGCCGAGGCCCGGTCCATCAGCGAATCCACGTTGCCCAGCAGGTGTCCGCTGAGGTTATCGATCTGGTCCAGCATGTGGTGGCGCAGCCACGGTGCGGCGGCGAACTGGACCCGGTGGGTCTGTTCGTGCAGGCAGACCCACAGCCGGAAGTCCTCGGGCGCCACGTTGAGTTCGCGCTCCACGGAGACGATGTTGGGGGCCACCAGCAGGAGCCGCCCGGCGGCCGGGGCGGAGGAGTTTTCGGCCAGCGCCGCGAACGGATCGTACTGTCCCAGGACCTTGCTGGACAGGAACGCCAGGACGGCGCCCAGCTGGCTGCCGGTGATGGCGCCGCTGACGCTGGCCGCGGAAGGGCTCAGCGACCCGCGACGGTTATCCAGCATCTTCTGCATGGCCGGCTTCAGCATCACCGCGAAGGACTGCGTGTTTGCCTTGGCCCACGATGCCCGGTCCACCACCAGCACCGAGGAATCCCGGAGGTCGCGGGCAGCTTCCAGGCCGGTGATCTCGTGGACGTGCGGAACGGAGGCGTCGGCGAGCCTGCGGAGGCTGTCTACGGCTTCGTTGATGGCTGCCGGCTTCAGGTCCGGCCCGGCAGGAGCCAGCCGTGCCGCAGTGGAAGCCGCCAGGTCCCAGTTGATCAGGGAAGCGGCATCAGCAGATGAGATGGGGGCGGACTGGGCTGCAGTGGACTCCATAGGTCCCATCAGAACACAGAGGGCCGGGGATCGTCCTTAAGTTCGCTCACCGGCGAAGCGAAGGCACCGGCGGGCCGCCACTCTCACAGCCGGAGCACAGGAGGGCAAAAGGCCAGGCCTAAGCTGCGGCGGCATCGTGGGGTACACCGCATCAGCGGCCCTTCCCCGCAGAAGCGGCCCTGGCCAGCACAGTTCGTGCAGGCCAGGGCCGCCCAACCCCCTCAGGAGGACACCATGATCCCGTACCGTCCCATCGCTCCCCTGACCGCCGGCCCGAAGAAGGGCTGGAAGGCCGTGGTTGCCGCCGTCCTGGTGGCAGCACTCCTGGGGACCGCTGCCCCCATGGCGGTGGCCGCGGAACCGGCAGCCTCGGCCGGCGCTGCATTCAGCGTTACGGATACCAGGGAAGCGCGATGACCTACCGGCAGCCGCACCCTGCGAGCGCCGTTGCCGCACGGTCCAGCGCCACCTTGTTGCCTGCGGCTCCGGGTGTCAGGCCGTTGCCGATGAAGGAGAACACCAGGAGCCGGCCGTCCGCGTCAACGACGTAGCCGCTGAGCGCCAGGACGGTGTTGAGTGTTCCTGTCTTGGCCCGGACCAGCCCCGCCCCCTGGACGGTGGACTCGTCGCCGTACCGGGAATCAAGGGTG